>JAJYOJ010000011.1 GCA_021796235.1 bacterium
ACCCGAAGCCATTTTATTTATATATTGATTTCATTATATAACAATTATTAACCGATAACATATTGTGTAATTTGTTTACGGTGAAGGACTATAAAAAAAGCCGCCGGCATGGGGAAAGCAAACCACACCGACGGCTATACTAAAACTTATAACTCCTGAGACTTAACCCCATACGGCTTTTTCGTATGCGGGTAAACTTGTAATAATCTCATTCAATAAATGTTCTTCGAGACGTCTCAAGCCCTGATAGAGCTTTGAATTCTCGAACTGCTCCCCTTCCGTGCACTGGTAGAGATAGCACTGGAGGGATTTAACGGTTTGGATGTTGGACACCGGCATGTTCCTGATTCTTTGGAATTTCTCCGGCACTTCCTCCTCACTATAGCGCTCATTGACGGCGCCATAGTTGAGGCGGATCATATCCTGGCCTAACTTCATAACGTCATCCGGTAATTTGTAACCGGCATTGTTGAGGATTCTCAACATGAATGGATCTTTGTTGGAAACCCACGCAATGAAGTCAATGATCCGGTTGACTGTTTTCTGGGACACAATAAAAGCACTCATAAGATTAAAATGTGAAAAATTAATAATTGAGAAAACTGAAGTCAAAACAGAGCTTCTTTTTTCATGCTGGTATATCCGTCACCGGTAACTACCAGATGATCGATTAGTTCGATCCCCAGAAGCTCGCCTGCTTTTTTAAGACGTTTCGTGAGAGCTAAATCTTCGTCTGACGGAGTAGGCTCCCCTGACGGGTGATTGTGGGCAATGATAATCTGTGCCGATCGCTCACCCACTGCTCGGGTAAAAACTTCTCGTGGATGAACCAAAGAGGAATTTAGTGTCCCAAGACTGACCAGTTCAATGAGTTTGATCCGGTTTCGCACATCCAGGTGAAATACCCAGAAGTGTTCCTTGTCCCGGTCGACCTCATCTTCCGAGGCCAGTAATTCTCTGGTGACCTCCCATACCGATTTTGGGGAAAAGATGATTTTGGTTGAATCTTTCAAGTGAATAATCATGATTTTGGGAAATATGGTTTCACGGCTATTTCCTGAAGCCGTTCACAACTTTTAATTACGTCCTCACACATGTTCTCGAGAGTCTGTGGCTTTTTGGCCATATCCTGTTCGAGTTCACATCGCAGTTTGGTTATTTCTTCAACTATTGATCTTAAGTTCTCCATATGATTCAGAATTAAATTTGTAATTCTCGGCGTAATATTCGTCGAGGTCCTCTTGATATTTTTTGATTTCCTCATCAGTGATTGTTGAAGGAGAGGATAAAACTTCATCAATTGTCTTCATCATTTTTTGTAATTTAGTCATGGTTATCACCTCCTTTCAAACTGGTTTCAAATAACTTGTCACGTTTCTTGATAAATTCGGGTGATCTCAAGTAAGCTCGAAAGCGATTCAGTTCAACCCACTCCGGTTCTTTGACCTTGTGTGAAAATCTGGCAATTATGAAAATCACTGCCGGAATCACAATCAAGTCAGCTAGAAAAGTCTTGAACATAATCTGCATGAAAAACAGAAAACTAATAATCAATGGATAATTTGTTCTGTCCTTCAATTTTTTCTAAGTGACTCCGTGCAAGTAGACAATCTTTGAGACTGATAAAGCGGTTACAACGGGTAAAGGGCTAAAAAAAGGTAGGAAAATCGAGCATATTTATTGAAAATAAATTTGAGATTTTCCTTACTCGATTTTCCGATTGTCAAAAGTTTCGAACGAAACGCAGTGAAGTGAGAAAGGATAGAAAGTCCTGTCAGAAAAATGCTCGTTTCTCCCGCCAGTGGCGGGATTAAAGATTTTCCTCTTATAGAGCATTTTTCTACAGGTTTTCTACCCACCTTTTGACAAACCTTTTTTGCCCTTATAATTGGAAACAAGGACAGAACAAATGAACCCTAAGAAGGCAGCCTACTATAAAACCGAAATGTGTTTCTCTCTCCTCTCTCATATATTTGTTTTTATACAAAACGATTTTTACAGGGATAATTTTTTACCTTAAATCGGGTGAGTGGGGTTAAAAATCGTCTACCTTCCGCTAGTGCGGTGCTGCGTTTCCACACCGTTCACGGACGCCCGACAAACGGCTTATAAAATCGTGAACGGTATATTCTTTTTAGTGGAAACGCAGATAACCGCAGGTGATTTTTTGCTCGTCAAAAAATCACTTATATTATGAGGGCAAGTCTGCTCCGAAGAATGAGGAGCAGAAACTGACTTCCTTTTTTCGAAGGAGGGCGTCGTAAAATTAGCTATTTTGCGATGACCAGGAAGCGACTACTTTATTGAGACGTTGTAAAAAGATTTTTTTACGACTGTCTCATAAATAAGTTTTATTAAAATTGTCGCTTCCGTTCCGAGAGAAAACAGCCCGAAGCGAAGTGTTTAGGGGGTGCCTAAACACGAAGCGGAGGGCTGACTACTTGCCCGAACAATGGCCGCCGACCGTGCCCTGCCGTAGCTTTATGCGAAGGAGGGAGGCGGGCAATAGGGGGGAAGTCCTATCCCCAGAGCGAAGCGAAGGGGAGTTAGGGGGGGACGAAGTCCCCCAGAGAGGGGTTCGGGGGGAGGTCGCCTTCCCCCCAATCATCATTCAAGCGGAATGTAGCGCTTTTTATCATCAATTTAGGTATGGCCGCGGTTCATTTGATCACACCACTCAAGCCAGTTAAGCAAGAAAATTTGCACTTATTAGTAATACTTTCTTTGACACCCCGACAGATAGCCTTTAAGACCGTTACCCAACTTTACGAGGGGCAATACTTCCCAATTTATTTATTACAATAGTTTTAAATCTTATGGCTAAAGTTACAGCACCATTTTTTTCCCAGAAGGCAAGCGGCAGTTTTGCAAATACTTTAACAATCCAGTGCGGTAGTGTGATGAAAAGACATATTATGGACAAAACAGACCCGCCGGAGTGGGCAGATTTGAATTACCAACAAAAGCTTTTTTCCCAAGCAGCCAAAATCTGGAAAACGACTTTATCCGATGAAGTGAAGAAACAATGGAGAATTGCGGTTGTTGTCGCCAGTTTAAAGCCTGTTTGCTTAATTGTTCCGGTTGCTATGTTGGCCTCTGCTTTTTTAAATCCGGCCTCCGGTATTATTTTTACCACTCATCAATTGGCCGTTATTACCGGTCTTTTGTATGCAAAGAATATCTATGAGTTGAAAGGTTATGATTTATGGATGTCCGTTTATCTTACCATGAAGGGTGAACATTGGGTCAACTATCCCTTGCCTCCTCCTGAAACGTGGAATCCTTTTTGAAATTTGGCACTTGTTTTTTTAGAAAAGCGGGTTTATGCTGGGAATCAGTATGAACATTAGCGATCTTGCCCATTTTATCGACTTAGGCGGAGTCTTTATTCTGGCCATGCTTCTTATTAACGCCTGGAACTCACGGTTTGAGAAAATGGAGGAAAAACTTACCCGTTTGATTGCCCTTGTTGTTTTGTCTTTGAAAGGTAGGATTACCGATGAGCAAGTGATCAATACTCTTTCATCAAAAGAATTAGAAGTTATGGATAAACTAAAATGATAGAATACCTTTTGCTTTTTCTATCAACATTAGTCGTTTTTTCTTTTCTTAAAAAGTCTTCATTTTAGTTGTCATTCGGCCATTATTCTTTTTTTATAACCATTCATCTTATCGTCCAGTTGACAGTTTGGTTATTGTGTGGGTGTTGTCTTGGCGTGGCAGGATTTGGATTGAATAGGTTTTGTGGTAAGTTGGTAACTCAACTTAAATCCTTTTTCATTTCCTCAAACTGCTTTTTATTGATTTCTCCTTTGGCATAGCGTTCTTTGAGAATGTCTAAAGTGCTTTTACCTTTAGTTGTATGACCTTGTCCTACTCCCATAAGGTAACGGATCAGTGCCACAACTCCCAAAATTATCAGAATCCAAAAGATAATCATAAATATCCACCCGAAGCCAAAACCTCCCCAACCCATCATATTACCCCAGTTATTCCAACCACCATATCCCATCATAGGATTTCCACCTCCTCCCATCATCCACCCCATCATAGGTAATCCGTATCCTGAAGGAAACGAAGCATTGGTATCACAGCCGCTTGACCGTTTACCAAGAGATATATGCATTTGTGTTTCTCCGTTTTGACCCATCATATTCTGCATCATTTGGTTCATTGCGGCGTGTCGCTCGGTATTGCCGATTGACTGGCCCATAACGTATTCGCCAAGAACGTCAAAATTATCGTCTGTCAGGTTTTTACATTCCAGTTGTTTTGATTGCAGTTTATCCCAAATCGCTTTACCTTCGGCCTCTTCCTGAGCAGTTGATGATACCGTGGAGGAAGACGTAGCCGAATTACCAAACCAATTCATCATTCCTTGGGCTGAAACAGATGAAGTAAATATGACAGTTATGGCTGCCAGTATTGTTAAGATTACCAATGATTGTTTCATATGCTTAAAAAGTAACTACCTTATCGCTTTCCTTGATTAAAGCGTAAAGTTCCTTCATCCCGCTTATAGGACAGGTTTTATCACTTTCCTGGTGCCGAAAAACCATACAGGTTTCACAGGCCAGGATTTTCCCGTTTCCTGACTCAAGAAACAGATCAACCTGATGTTGGATGTTGAATTTATCGGTTTGGTGCTTGAGATACTCCACTGCCTCTCCGGCAAGAAAGACGGTGACCGTGTCCCCATTTTTCAAAGACAAATTGGCCAGGCGGAATGCATTCCAGTTGGTTTCAGCAGTATGGGTTGATAAGATAATTGCCAGTTTCATAGTGTTTTATTGTTTTGATTCATATTCCGGTAACCGTCCAGAAATTTATGTAACAGCTTATCGGTATTGGTGAGAGACTGGGCGGCAATTTCCAGATACTCTGATCCTTCCTTGGTGATTGTGTACGTTCTTCTATCTGGACCGGCATCATTTTCATTCCATTCGGATTTCACCCATTCTATAGCTTCCATCCTACGCAGTGTTCGATAAAGATTGCCGATATCAACCTTTTCTCCACAATGTTCCTCCAAGCCTTTTAAAAGACCATACCCGTGCATTGAATTTTCTTTTGATAATAAAAGGAGAATACAGGGTTCAACGAATCGTTCGATATTGCCAAAATTTCTTGAGCGGGATGAACAACCGCAGGATTTACACATATATGTTAATATCATATACCTAATATGACCACCTGTCAATATCAAAAATAATACCCGTATTAATAAAGTTTATGCTATTTCAGCGAGATAGTATTTAGATTGAATAGGTTTCGCAGCAAATTTCAAACTGAAAGAGGATAATTTTTAGTGCGCCATTCCAAAAGACCATGAGCCATACTAAAGACTTTTGTATATCCAAGTTTACGCATTATTTGAACAGCGACATCGCTTCTTGAACTACTTAAACAATAAACATATATTGTTTTGGATTTATCTGGAATAATTGCAACAACTTTTTCTTTAATCTCAACAATAGGAATATTGATACAACCTGCTATTTTACCTCGGGTTAACTCCTCCGTAGTACGAACATCAATTAAAATAAAATTTTTACCTCCATTAATTGCATCATTTACTTCATCAACTGTAATTTGAGGAATTAACAATTCATTCATTAATGATATTTTAAAGTATCGCGTTAAATATATAACCCATAATCATAATTCCTATCAAAGTGATACCGAAAAACCAAGCTAAAAGCTGCCATTTCATAACCTTCTTTAAAATCATTGATTCGGGAATAGAAACTGTAACAATCGCAGTCATAAAAGCTAAAGCCGTCCCTAAGGGAACTCCTTTACCAACCAAGGCTTCCATAACCGGAATAACACTAACCGAATTGGCGTAAAGAGGTGCGCCCAATAATGTTGCGACCGGTACAGCCCACCATGATTTACTGGCTAGGTATTTGGCAACAAGGGAAGCAGGAACAAAACCGTGGATAAGGGCTCCGATACCAACACCAAGCAGTACATAGGGAAATACGGTTTTCGTGATATTCATACCGTCCTCCCAGAAATATTTTAATTGTTCTTTTAAGGGTAAAGATTTTCCGTCATTTTCCGCCTCAACTTGTTGTCGTGATTTGAACTTTAATAACTCCTGCTTAATATATTTTTCAAGATGAAGTTTCTGGATCAACATACCTCCTAGTATGGCAATAGCCATTCCGACTAGGTTATATATAATCGTCACTCTCATGCCAAACATTGCGGGAAATAGATAGAGAGATGATTCATTCACTAAAGGAGAAGCAATGAGAAACGCAAAGGTCACTCCTAAGGGAATACCCGCTCCCACAAAACCAATAAAAAGCGGAATTGATGAACAGGAACAGAAAGGTGTTACAACACCAAGTAAAGCGGCAAATAAATAGTCCAATCCAAACCATCGTCTTTTGGTCAAAATATCCCGTACTTTTTCCATGGGGAAATAAAAGCGGGTTATCGCCATAACATAGTTAATAACAACAAGTAATAATCCTATTTTTATCGTGTCATAGATAAAAAAGTTAATTGTATCTCCCAAATAGGAATGAGGCGTAATACGAAACCAATGGAAAGTAACAAGATCGGCAAATAGTTGGACAGGTTTAAAAATATCCATATGGTTTAACAGCAATCTCCTCCACAACCGCACTTAGAAGGTGTTTCCTCTGTTTTTAGACTGGTTGTTATAATTTTTTTAATTTTTTCAACATTAGGAGTAAAGCCGGTCATTACCGGGCTACCGTTGATCGCGAGAACCGGTGATTGCATCACTCCCATTTCAATAATTTTTGACACATCAGTGATATATTCCACTTTTTCTTTTAATCCCAAATCATTAACAGCTTTCTGGGTAATCTCATATAACTTTTTACAAGTAGCACACCCGCTTCCTAAAACCTGAATTTTCATAGATTTTTTATCAGTGAATTTATAATCAACATCAATTCCAAGCTTGTTGGAAATTGCCTGTTTAATAAGATCTATTGGAATTGCTTCATAAATATTATTTTCTTTAACAATTGTCCGGCAATGACAGCCTTTAGGGTCATTGATTAGGTCAGAACATGAACCACAATAATTTTTCCCTGCTTTAGAATTAGGTAACAAATTTTCAATAAATTCACCGTCAATTAATATCTGATTTGATTCCGCCATCCGGCTTTCCGATAGTTTTGTTTCCTGAAACTCAATCTGGATTCCTTCTTTCAAATACTCTTTTTTCAGTTGTCTAATTACTTCTTTTAGGTTTAGCCTTGTTTGAGAACAACGATCACACGTTTTCCCCTGTTTATCAAAATGTTTCCATTCAATAATTATCTTTTTCATTTAATTTGAAATAAAAGATTGGTAATTTCTTTGCCTTTGGGAGTTAAAAAATAATAGACATATAATCCCTGTTTTTCATCCTTAATTAAACCAGCTTCTTTTAAATCTTTAAGATGGTGGGATATTAAGCTTTGCGATTGCTTGACATGATCTTCAATCTCACAGACGCAGTGCTTACCCTGTTTTAATATACACATTATTTTTAACCGGCTTTCTTCTCCAATCAATTTGATAAGCGAAGATAAAGAAGCAATTTGTTTAAACTCGTATTTATTTGGAACACAACAACTATATGAACTCATATTCATATAGTTTAAGGCAAAGAATAACCAATGTCAATAGATAATGATGGATTATTCCACGGTAGTATAATCGAGTCATGGTTAAGGTGGCTCAAATGTCTATTCCTCCTGAATATGAGTCTTTGCTGGCTAAAATCCTTGCCTGGTTTGATTCTTTAATTTATCCCACTTGGGCTTCGAGGTATTTTCACACTACCCGCTCGGCAAAAAAAGCAAATAAGGAAAAAACATATATCCCCGGAGCCCGGTTAATTTGGAATTCTTTTACTCCGGCTCAAAAAGAAGATTGGAAACTGGCCAGAGGATATACGCAATGGAGCGGATATAACGTTTTTCTGACCGATTATTCTTATCGGAAAAAGAACGGATTAACTTTACCCGGAACTCCTTACACCACTCACCAGCTGCACGGACTGAAAATGTCTAACCCTGGCGGTGGTGAAGATACTTATTGCCGATTACATCTTAAAGATTTAACCGGACCGATCACAATTGATTTTTATTACAAAAAACTGGAATACTCCGAAACTTTTGGCGAACCTTTTAATTTGATCGCGGAAGGATTTTTCTTCGACGGAGGTTTAAACATAATGGATGAGGAAACTTGGGAGGCGCCTGGTGGAAATCAGGACTGGACACACGTTGTTATTAATTTAGGAGAGGCAAATAAAAAGTATTTCCACCTCATATTACAATTTTCGCTTTTAGACTATGACGCGGAAATATTTCTTGACAATTTCAAAATTACGGACAATACCGGAACTTTCTACTCTGACAGCTTTGTTAAGAAAAGCGGTAAGGAGTGGAGCTATCAGCCCTTCTATAGGAAACAAGGTTGGGCTTTTTATCCTTCGTTTACGGAGCCTTTTTTCGAAGTGGTTTACTTAGACGGGTAAGGTGTTATGATTGAAGTAAAAATGAGGCTAATACATGCCAGACCCGATATCTTGGTATGCTTTAGGACGGGATGTGGGCGATCCGCAAACTATCCTTGAAGCAGTTGATGAAAAAATCTTAACTCATAATCTTGATCCTTCTGCACATGGTCAATCGGATGAAGCTATTTATATGCACCGGATCTCGTCGCTTTTGGATCACGTCAATTATTCAATTTACAACATTAAAATCCATCCTGAATTCAGACCGATTAAAGCATTTGTTGATGTAGGTGGAGCGGCTGAATTTACCGATCTTGCAACTGCTATCGCATATGTCCGAGAACTTGGCGGTGGCCGAATCTTTATTTATCGCGGTACGTATGTTCTCGAAGACGATCTATATTTAGACAGCAATATTTTTCTTGAAGGTGAAGATGATAGTCTTGTTTTTATTGATTGTAATATCAATAAAAAAATCTATTGCACCGGTACATCCGACAATCATAAGAAAAATATTGAAATCAAAAATATTACGTTCCAAAATTTCTATGACTGGGGACAACTTTGGTTTAACTTTACCTATATGGATGATGTCAAAGTTACTAACTGCGGATTTACTTTTTACGAAGAATATTATGATAATAACGATACTCGAACTTTTTACCTCTACGGATGTACCAACTTCCTATTTGAAAATAACGCCGTATATTATGCCGAGGATCTGGTTTATGCGGAAAATTGTCTCGATATTCAGGTTGTAAATAATTTCTTCAACTGGCTCGGGTATTATGCAGTGACAGTTGTTAACAGCGAAGCAATCGACGTTTCCCACAATCAGGCTACCTATGTTTTTGGCGGTTTGGTTGAAGTCGCAAGTTCAAGCCGGAATGTCAATATTGCCGATAATAATCTCTACGATATTTGCGGAGGCATAATGGCAGCGGCCAATTCTCATGACATAATCATCGAAAACAACAATGCGCCGGATATGGAGATAACAAGTGACGCTATTTTTATGACCAATTGCTATGACGTTGTTATCAATGGCAATATTATTCAGTATCCCTACTCCTATGGAGTCTACTGTTATAACGGCAGTAATATTCGGATTCTTAACAATTATTTTGGATATACCGGATCAACGGCAATTTATATGAACGGTACAAGCACGACAACAATTTTAATAGCAGGAAATACGATAATCGGAGCCGATACTGGATCGATCATTACTCAGGGAAATCAGATAAACATTGAAAATAACCTTATTTTGGAATCCTCGGGAAATGCCTGTGGTGTTAAATGCACCAACGGTCAAAAGATTACGATTGTAGGAAACGAAATAAAACAAGCATCACGAGACGGATTATATATCGAAAATACTGATAATGTTGTTATAACAAGTAATATCATCATGAGTTGTAATTGGTATGGTTTAAGTATCGTTAATAACACCTGCAACCATACTTTGGTTGTTGCTAATATTATCCGTTCAAATACAAACGGTCAAATAAATGATTTTGGATTAAATACTTTGAAAGATCACAACATGACCGCCTAATACTAGAAATGTTTCTTGTAAAAATATAGTTATTGTATGTTTTTAATTTATTCTTGATTTTTAATCACAGCTTTCATATCATTAAGTAATGATATGAATAAAAATGATTTTACTGTTGAAGCTAAATTCTTCAGGGGACTTTCAGATTCAACCAGATTATCTGTACTTCTCACCTTGATGGATCGTGAAAGAACCGTGGGCGAAATAGTCACGAAAACTAAACAATCCCAATCGAATGTTTCTAACCACTTAAAATGTCTCTCGGATTGTGGTTTGGTTAATAACCGCAGAGAAGGGAAAAATATATATTACTCATTAAGAGATCCTAAAACTAAGAAGTTACTTCGTCTATCCCAGCAGGTTATATCCAAAGTATCAACTGACATTATGACCTGCTTAAGATATAAAAGATAAAAATCATATGAAAAAAATACTAAGCTATCTCAAAAATCCAAAGGTTGCCACCTCGTCAATTAGTTGGTTGGTGTTCCTTATTACGCTACTTCTGGGATTCTTCGGAGTTAGGCAAACTGCATTAATCCCTCTATATGTAATAGGCATTTTTATCGGCGGTTTTTATTTCGGACGGGAGGCAATTGAAAAGCTCTTTGAAAAAAAGATCGGAATAGAAATCCTTATGTCGGTAGGTATTGTCGGAGCCGCTGCTTTAGGAGAGTGGAAGGAAGCTTTGCTTTTGGTCGGGCTTTATTCTATTTCTGAAGCAATTGAAAGTTTTATTTCCGATAAAACCAGAAACGCCATTCGTGCTTTGATGGATTTAGTACCTAAGAAGGCGTTAATAAAGACAAACGGGAAAACAGAGTACATATTGGCGGAAAAGCTCCAGGTAGATCAAATCTTTATTGTCAAAGCTGGCGAATCAATTGCTACCGACGGTATTATCTATACAGGTAGTGCTTCTATTAATCAGGCTGCAATTACCGGCGAGTCTATCCCTGTGTTTAAAAAAGAAAGCGAATCAGTATTTGCAGGAACAATAAACGAGGATGGGTACATAGAAGTGAAGGCCACGAAGAAGTTTTCGGAAAATACCATCTCAAAAATTATCAAACTGGTTGAAGATGCACAGGAGAGTAAAGGTAAAAGACAGCAAATGGTTGAAAAGTTTGCCTATGCATTTTCACCAATCGTATTGGGAATTTCTATTCTCATGCCGCCAATATTACTTATGTTTGGTTTTCCTCTTTCTAACGCACTGATAAGGGCAGTGACGTTTGTTGTTGCCGCCTCTCCGTGTGCTTTCGCGGTTTCTATACCTGTTGCTTTTGCGGCAGCAATAGGCACTTCGGCAAAAAATGGGGTGTTAGTCAAAGGAGGAATTTATTTGGAGGAGCTAGCCGACACAAAAGTAGTTGCTTTTGACAAGACTGGAACACTTACTACCGGTAAACCTGTCGTAACGAATATTCTTCCTTTTGATAACCTTGCTAACAAAAAATTCTTACAGATCGCAGGTGGCTTAGCTGCCAACTCGTCGCATCCCTTGAGCCGATCGGTTCAATTAAAGTTACAACAGGAAGACATAAAACCGTCGTCAGTTACCAGCCACCAAACAATGGCAGGTGAAGGAGTAAAAGGGGTTGTTAATGGTGAAACAGTGTATCTTGGAAGTCCTCATTTATTTGAAAAGTTAGGACACCGTATTGCCGATATCCATGAATTCGGAAGGTTCTCATCAGAAGGGAAAACGGTTATTTTTGTCGGTACAGAAAAGAAACTATTTGGGTTAATCGCAATTGCCGACTCACCCAGAATTGAAGCAAAAGAGGCCGTATCTGAACTAAAACGATTGGGAGTGGAGAATGTAATGCTCACAGGTGACCATAAGCTGGTTGGTGAAAGTATCGGAAAAGAATTAGGAGTGGATGAAGTCATCGCTGAGTTGAAACCAGACCAAAAAGTAAGACGAATTAAGGAATTGAAAAATAAATACCAGCATGTGGCCATGATTGGTGATGGCATCAATGACGCGCCAGCACTAACTGAGTCATCGGTTGGACTTGCTATGGGAACAGTAGGAACAGATGCCGCACTTGAAGCCGCTGATGTTGCAATCATGGGCGATGACCTGGCCAAAATTCCTTATGCCATTCGACTATCCCGCTATGCCAAGAAGATAGTATTCCAAAATCTTATTTTCGCCACCGTTCTTCAGGTTTCGGTCATGGGACTTGCTATCTTTATGGTTCTGCCGGTCAGCCTCATATTGTTTGTGGATGAATTTGGCGAAGTTTTGGTAGTCTTAAATGGACTTCGTCTGCTTAACGGAAAGGTACATAATTAAAAGCTTTAAAGAATCTTTTAAAGATTCGCTTCATTTTATATTTTTAACTATCACGGTTTGAAGTACTCCCAAAAAATTATCAGTTGTTATTGTGCTTAAACCTACATGTCTTAAATAGCTATCTAATCCTTTTTGTATAAAACCGTTGTAATGTTCCGTTTCATAAAGATTTATCAAGGGATGGGTAAATCTAGCAATGATATTTTTCTTTGGCTCCATATAGTCTACAATCAAAATCTTACCGTTACCTTTCGTTACCCTTTTCATTTCTTTTAAAACTTGAGTTCCAATATTAAAAGGCATGTCGTGAAGTCCTAGAGAAATTGATGAAGCATCGAATGAATTATCTTTGAATGGGAGATTGGTACCGTCCGCCTCAACAAATTTAAGATTTAATGAAGGTCTCAATTTCTTCTTTGCTTGGAGAAGCATTTCAGGAGAAAGATCAACGCCAATAACATTATAACCTAACTTTGCAAATTCATAAGCTTGTGCTCCCGTTCCTGTAGCCACATCCAATACTGTTTGCAAAAATTTTAAATCCAGTAATTTAGCCGCTTTTCTTCTTATTGGAAAAAGGAAATATTTTTCGCAATCATACAGCCAAGCCCATTTACCAAAGAATTTATTGTTAAAATAAGAATGATTTTTAACTGTGATGTTGTTAAGCATTAAATTATTTTATCTTAAGAAGTCGCCGTTATCAATTTTTGAAATATGCTGAAGTTTTTAAGTTGATGAAAAATTCACATGCGCTATGAAAACTTCAAAACAAATGGCAGAGGAAGTTTATAACATTCCCTTTTGCCGGAGGTGTAAAAAACATCTCACAAAAAAACAAATAGAAAAGGCACGAAAAAAAAGGTTCTTGCCATTGTGCGACACTTGTGATACTATCATTCACGAGGCTCTCAAAAAATGCTTGCCCTTAATGCAAAAGTTGAAGCTGTCATAGGATCGGACTACTTTAATAAAGTTTACCCGGTTATCCAAAGTGCTACTCAAAAAATAGATATTGTGATGTATGAGTGGAAATGGTATTCCCATGAATTTGCCGGAGGAGTTCAGCGATTAAACAATGCTTTAATTGACAGAGCTCGGGAAAAAATACCTGTTCGAATTCTTATGAATATCGAGTCAATGGGACATGCGATAACAAAAATAAACAGCCGGACGGCTTCATTTTTCCAGCAAAAAGGAATTCAGGTAAAATTTGGTCAAGTGGGTGTAGCGACTCATGCAAAAATGGTAATTGTTGACGACCGGTTTTGTATCGTTGGCTCCCATAATTATTCCAAAGGATCATTTACCCGCAATCAGGAATGTTCCGTATTAATCGAAGGAGGAGAAGCAATTCGGCCATTTATAGACTACTTTAAACTTCTTTGGGACCATTTCTAAACTGATAGTACAATAGTTACGAATATGGCAAAAATCAAAGCTCCGGTATATTCCTTAATGGCTCATGGTTGGTTGAACAAATATTTTTATCAGAGGACCGGTGTTGTCAAAAATCCATACCCTATTGGAATTTTTGGAAGATATTTAATTAATCCTATTTATTATTCTGTCAAAGGCTGGAACTATGAAATGCGAAGAACTTGGCATGGAATACAGTCTGTAGCTAAACATGGTACTTTACCGCCCGATCCTCATAGCCCCGAACAGTTGGGAAATTGGGATAAATTTAGCGAAGCAATTCATACCTGGCAGTTGATGAGCCAATCGCAAAAAGAGATATATAATAAACTCAAATATCCTGAACATACCAGCGGATACAATAAGTTTATTAGCTGGTATCTAAGGAGTAAACCAACTATGCCGGTATACTGGGGAACACTGCAAAGATCAGCCGACGACAGTCGGACTATAGAGCAAAAGATGGTCGACCAGGACTCGCCTACCATCCGCTACCCTTTTAATTTCAGACAATACCAACTTTTTAACATGGTACTTCATCAGGGAATGGGATTTCCCGACTCACCGATCGAAGGCCAACTTTTTTATAACTCATCCGATGACAAAATCTATGTTTATAAAAATGACTCATGGAGTGAAGTTGGCGGAGGCGGTCCCGGAACCGACACAAGAATTGCTACTGTAATTGTAGCCGCCGACGGCTCCGGTGATTATACGGATATTCAAGATGGGATCGATGCACTTCCGGCCGGTGGCGGTCTGGTTTTTATCAAGGACGGCACATACAATATTGATGCTCAAATCGTTATTGCCAAAAGCAATGTCACTCTCCAGGGACAGGGAACGGCGACCATTATTCATCTCAACAATGGCGTTAATAAAGATGCAATTCAAATCGGAAATAATACTGATCCTTTTACAAATATCATTCTTCGGGATTTCAAAGTTGAAGGAAACGGTGATAATAATCCTTATACGGCATGTATAGGAGTCACCGACTATTGTTCATGCGTTACATTGATCGGTATTTGGGGTTACGACTCCGCCGGTGACGGAGTATATTTTGACTATAACTGTAATTACTGTAACGTTTTTGGCTGTACTTTCGAGAACAATGACTATCAGGGCGTCTATTGCTACGGAGCAAATTATTTAACCGTTCAAGGTTGTAAGTTCTTCAACAACGGTCTTTCCTATGGCTCGGCTATTGAAAATGATTTGGGCGATCATTTTACCTATATTGATAACATTATAATTAATGATGTCGCAACAACCCAAGCCGTAGGAATTAAAATTTGGGGATATTATTCAAACGGCCGGAAAGGAATAATTAAAGGGAATACAATCCAAGGGACGTATGTTGGCATCGGACTTTATACATACTACGGCACTTCCGACCGAATAATTGTTACCGGCAACTATATAAGAGATACTTATAGTGACGGTATTGTCAGTAATGCTAATCATGCCGTCATTTCCGGCAACATTATTGAAGGTCCCGACGGAAACGGTATAAAAATTCAAGCTCAATATAATGTCGTTACCGCAAACGAAATTTCTACCATTGGACAAAGCGGTATCGAATGTAGCTCCGATAATGCCGTTATTCAAAACAATGTTATTGATGCTGTCCAGCTCTACGGAATTAAAATGATGTGGGTTTCCAGTTGTCTTGTTTCCGGTAACCGGATTTATGACTGTTCCCTTGCAACAGATGGTCTTTATTCCGGTATCTGGTGGCATGGAGACAGCGGTTATACTTCAAAAAATAATTCAGTTTATGATAACGTCATTATCGGTCCAACTGCCGGAAATAAAAAAGGGTATTCGATCAAAGAATACGGTGCTTATGCCGATTACAATATGATCCGCGGCAACCGGTGTAAAAATGCAAAGTTCATTGAGATTTTAGTATCAGGCCAAAATTCAGAAGCCTTTGATAATACAATTACCAGTAATTAAAAATTATGTTAAGAAATATTGATCCGACAAAACCAAGACTTCACGGAGCCGAGCACTTACCGGATAAAGAAGATCCGATCCCCGGTGTTCTGGTTCTAATAACAAATAATGAAACGCAAACCGGAGAAACAACATCATCAAATGGAGAAATCACTTTATTCACCTTAACCATTCCCCCTAATAAATTTTCAAAGATTTTGATCGAGGCAACTATTCGGCATCGTCATACGACTACGTCAGCTGCAGTTTGTACTTTCACAGATCGAGTAAAAGTCGGTGGTTCGACAGTATGCACCTATGTTGAACAGATGGTTTCAACGACAACAGGTGGAGAAGAAGCGCACGACCGAATCTCAATAATTGTTGCCGGTGGACAAACTGTCAATACTACTGTTCTTATAACTTCACAAATGGGAACTTCAAATGCCGCCAATGGAATTCTTGGTGAGAGTGCTCGGATTTTTGGCATTATATAGGGCTGTATGATATAATATATCCTATAATTAATATGTCATTTAAAACAAATCCAATTAATGTAAATAACGCTACAGCAATTTGTCATGACTGTCAAAAACCCGTTGCTTCGGGAACCTTAGTGATCAATTTAGGTGATTATCTTTGGGCAAGCGCAATGGCTTCAGGTGATTTGTTCTTTGCTTGTGCAGAACATCACGATCAAAATAGAAAATGGGGTCAGCAAGATTTACCTCAACATGCAGACTTTACGATAAAGCAGGGGGGGAAGACTATCGGTGAATTTACAGTTGCGACAATGGTTTCTGAGGTTGGTTTGAGATTAGAGGATCAAGAAATAAAAAGAAAATTAAGAGATGAAGCTAATGCTATTCGAAGGTCAAAAGAAGGTTTTTAATCGGATATATCTAAAAAAGTACTTTTCTTAATAAAAAAATAATAATCTTATAATTCAAACTCCTTCGCTTCTTTCAACACAGTTAATAACCCTATAGTATATTGACAAACCAGTACCCTTCGTCATATACTCACTCTCATGAAAGGGGGTGATAAATACTAATGGTTAGAGTAACGGGTCCATTCCTGTCACTTGATGCTCGTGGAACACTTGCTGATACGCTTACTGCCTCAGTTTGGAAAGGTATCAACTATATCCGTCAAAGGGTTGTGCCTCACAATCCAAAGTCGGATGAACAAACGGCTGTTCGGGGCGTGTTGACAGACGGTGTGTCTAAATGGAGATTTGGTGGAGTAACCCAGTTGAACAAAAACTTCTGGAATACGTATGCCAAAGGTCTTGGAGAATCCGGATTCAACAGATATATGCGTCAGTATATATCCCAGAATTTTGACGGAACTCAAGCGGTGACTCCTGCGGTCATGCCGAATCCGAGCTAGTAAAAAACCTATGAAAGTTCAACCTAAAAATCATTTGAACATACATAGTAACTACGTTTACATTCAAGACCCGGACATAAAAGAAAATCCGGTAATTGTAGGCGATTCTCTTTTTGAGGATATCCAATATTTACCTGATAAAGTAATTCTTGCTCCGGTTCTTTGTTCTCCTGATAAAAAAATATATTTTCATGGTGGTGATTTCTTGCCATTTACCCATATGCCAATGCCGTGGGCAGATAATCAAGACCTCATCAATCAATATCCTGAACCAAGAGAAGTCGGATTTATTCCCCTTCACTCCGTTTTAATCCCAAAAGATTTATATGACAAATTGCAAACACCGGATGTTTTTGGCGATAACATAATTAAACACGCTGACTGGATAATGAAGGCAAAAGAATTAGGGTATAAATGTTGGGTGACTCCTAATGTTCATGTAATTTTTCCAAGAGCATATAAACCACAAATGGGAAGAAAAAAATTCATGGAAGATGTTGAAAAATCATTGGTTGATTTTAAAAAAGATTGGAAAAGTACATTGGACCGAAGATTCCGATTACCGGTTGTTCTTCATTCAATTGTTTCTTATGGAGGTGGATATAACCTTCATTCGTATAATGTTGCCAAAACCTTATTTGAAATGGGAATCAGAGTTTATTACCAGTTTATTGGTGGCACAAATGAAGATGAAGGAGCAACCGATACTCCTTTTGTTGATGATTTCAAAAGTGAATACGGATCAAATAAACTTCCGCAAATAACAATCTGTCACGGAGTAAATAATTTTAAGAATTCCGGTGGTTATAAAATCGCTTTTACGACAACCGAAGTTGACGGTGTACCAAAAGATTGGGTTCAGTGCATGAATGAAATGGATGAGGTCTGGATGACTTCCGAGTATTCAAAAAAATCTTTCCAAAATTCAGGAGTTAAAGTACCGATATATAATATCGGAGAAGGCGTTGATCCTAATTATTTTCATCCCGATATCCTCCCGTTTTTTAACCCGCCAAAAGAAAAATTCCGCTTCTTCTCTAATTTTGCCTGGGGTCGTCGAAAAGGAGTTGATGTTTTATTTGAAGCGTTTAGGAGAGAATTTAATGAGGATGAAGACGTCTGTTTGATGCTTAAAGTTTTACCTTCCTATTGGGGACACAGTATAAAAGACGAAATGAAATTAGTTTATGAACGAAAACACTCTGCTCCGGTTTATATCTATGATGTAGAAATGCCGAAGTGGGAATTAGGCCGGATGTACACCATGGCATCCGCTTTTCTTTGGCCGTCACGTGGTGAAGGCTACGGATTACCCGCCCTCGAGGCGTTAGCCTGCGGATTACCGGTTTTAGCCTCAAACCACTCCGCCCATTTAGAATTTTTAACGAAGGCGGGTATTCCGCGTCCTGGAGTGGAACTGATTGAAGGAAAACTTGAACTGTACGACAAAGGAGACTCTGTTTATTACCCGGGCTTTCATTGGTTTAATCCTTCAGTTGATGACATGAGAAAAAAGATGAGAAAGATTTTTGAAAATTATTCCGATTACAAAGAAAAGGCATTAAAGACTTCTGTTGATATTAGACGGGAATTTAACTGGAAAGTATCGACTCAAAAAATAATCAACAGATTGGCAGATATTTATAAAACAAAGTTTCATCATTTCTAACCATGTTAAAACTAAATGTATTTCCAACAACGAGAAAAACAGATCGAGATTGCGAACTACCGAATTTATCTGACTTCTTGCGAACAAAGAAGGAGACGTTTTCAAGCTTTCTTGATGTGGGAGCTCATCACTCTTTTGACTATTATGCTAATGAGGTTCGTCTCTACGCCAAAACATATCACGGTCTTGATCAAAGTCCTGATGAGTCGGTTGAACGGATAGTTGATAAATATTTTGTTGGTGATTTTTTGAAAATAAATTTGGAACCGTATGATTTTGTTCTTTGTCTGTCAACAATCGAGCATGTGGGAATGTATCCGGTTGCTTACCCTGATCGAGTAGCCGTTCGAGATTTATTTTTCAATAAATTACTGTCCTTAACAAAAAAGTATTTATGGATTTCGTTTCCGGTTGGCCAGCCGTATGAAATTAAAAACGAAATATCAATCATCCCACCTGAACAATGCGAGAGGTGGCTTGATTTGATTAAAGGATATAAACATAATGTTGGGTTTTATTTTTCCGAAGGACCACAAGCCGGTCATCCCTGGGGAATCTCAACAAAAGAAAAATGTTACTCGCAAAAATATGTCGATAGCGTTGGTAATCAAACATTATGTATTTTGGAAATCGAAAAATGAAACTATTATATTTATCCTGCCACAGTATTTTAGAGTATGATGAACTGCGAATTTTCAAAGAGTTGGGGATTGATGTATTTTCCCATGGTGCCTATCATAATCCGCAAAATCTGGATGATATAAAACGACCGCCTTTGGATATCCCCTATCATAAAGAATTTTCCGACACTACCCTTTTATATCCAAAAGAAAATCTTGATCCGCACCTTGTGAAATGGGCTGACACCGTTATTGTCATGCACGTTTATGACTGGATCTGGAAAAACTTAAAAAGGCTAAAAGGGAAAAGAATAATCTTGCGAACCATCGGACAAAATATAACCAATGACGAAGGAATTATTCAACAGTTGGTTCGGGAAGGTATTGAAATTGTCCGTTACAGTCAAAGAGAACGAACTATTCCTGGCTTTGCCGGTCAATCCGTTTTAATTCGTTTTGCCAAAGATAAAAATGAGTTTGGCCCGTGGACCGGTGAAAAAATGAATATTATAACTCTTGCCCAATCTTTTAGACAAAGAGATTCTTCATGCAACTTTCATATCTTTAATAAAGCAACAGTAGGATTTCCTCGAAAAGTTTATGGACCACATAATGAAGATTTAGGCAATGTCTATGGAGGATGCCCGGATTATGAAAATCTGCGAAAAACCCTGCGTGAATCTCTTATTTATTTTTATACCGGCACTTATCCCGCTTCCTATACCTTGAATTTTATTGAAGCGGCACTGTCCGGATTGCCAATGGTTGCGCTTGGCGATCATCTTGGTAATTCTCCGGATTTCCCCGGACAACAAACCTATGAAGTGGCGGATCTTCTTAAACGATATGAAGCCGGTTTAACCGGTGATTCGATAGAGGAGTTGCGGACAAACGTAAAACTGCTTTTTGAAAATGCAGATTTAAGAAAGAAATTATCCAAAAATATCAGACAAATGGCGGTTGAGCTATTTGATAAAGAACGAGCAAAAGAACAATGGAAAAAGTTTTTAAAAGTATAGAAGGAAGTTATAAATTTTTATTCTAAAACTATTTAGCTATGAATAAACTTGTCGATTTACCAAAGCCGGATGTTTTAATCACCTGGCCTTCGGGATGTGATTATCCGTTATGCCGTTTCCAGATGCAGGCTTTTAGAAGTTACTTTAATCAAGTTATCATCTCAACTTATAATCACGGTACTCCGGATTTCCGGGAATTCCTGAAAACCGCGATGAAAAAGACAGCTTTTGTCGATTTAGGATTTGATGATGTTCATTGGCGGGAAAGATGTATATTGGCCGGACTGGAAAAATCAAATAGCGATTGGGTGCTTTTTACCGAGCAGGATTTTTTCTGGAAAGGAGATCATTTTCTTGAAATAATATTGGCCGAAACAATAAACAGTGATGTTGTCGGAATCCGGCAAGGAAACAGGCTTCATCCCTGCTTTTTACTCGTTAAACGTTCAGTTCTTGAAAAGACCTCGAAAGATTTCGGTGTTCAGGGACAGGATAAAGATCATTTCCAAAAAGTAAGCGAGGAATTATTGAAAATCGGAAGGTTTAAGGATATCCGTGATTTGGGAATGTTTGAAGGAATTGATTGGTATCATTTTTCCTCGATGACCTGGAATCTTTTCAGAATAAAAGACGGTGACATACGGGAATTTCACGAACCGGCAGAGTTTTTAGTCTATAACTCAATGAGCAGAACTAAAAAAGTCGTTCAGGACGGACGCTGGCTGGCATTTACTTTTTACGCAGAAATTCTTTTAACAAAGTTTGGTAAGTTTTTAAACCAGTAATTTTATCAATAATGAAAGACGTCAGACATCCATTGGTATTTACCGAATGGCATCACGGAGGATTATTCCATTTTATCTCACTTCTTTTTGAAAAACGTTTGGGTGGAATGGTGTTTGGACCGGTCGGTTATGAATGGGTGAACGAAGGCTTTTGGCGACTGTCCAAACTGCCGGAAACGATCAAACAATATCTTGAACCTTCCTATACAAAAGAAGCAACTGACGGTTGGTATTATTATTACGATAAAGCTGAACTGTTTTTGCAACGCCGATTATTTCTTGAAGAATTCAAAAAGATAAAGTTCGATATTATTCTTTGTACTTTACAAGAGCACGAATATAACTTTCGAGAGCTTTGGCAAAAATACCAGCCGCAGGCAAAATATATCCGGTTAACCGGCAATGTCGGAGAACGGGTAAACTGGGATAATTTCAGAAACTACATTGATACCAGCGGGCTTTACCGGCCAACGTCTACAACCAATTCGATCGTTATCAACCAGGAATTCCCTCTTGATTATTTTTATTATCAAAATCCGGTAAATCACAGGCGTATAAGCAATTTCATGAACAATCTTCGGGAAACACCGGCAATCCAGATTTGGGAAGCGTTAAAACCAAAACTTCTTGATTTTGATTTCAAAATGCATGGGAGCAATAGCGATGACGGAATGATCGACGGATTGAATAATTTAGGCCAGGCAATGAGGGAATCGGCTTTTATTTTCCAGATAAAACATCACGGTGAAGGCTTTGGTCATGTAATTCATAATGCTTATGCTTGTGGCCGGCCGGTTATTACTTTAATGGAACACTATAAAGGCAAGCTTGCGGAGAAATTCCTAATAAACGATCACTCTGCTATTGTGATTGATAATTATGATCTTGATACTTTGGTCAAGAAAATACGTTATTGGTCTATACCGGAAAATCATCTGCAAATGTGCCGCAATGCTTTTAACATTTTCAAGAAAACGGTTGATTTTAATGAGGATGAAATACGGTTTAGAGAGTTTATGAAGAAGCTTAAATGAATTTATTGTGCGTGCTTTATCTAAAATATATAGTGGAATGGGTGATGAGGTAAGCTGGTGATTTTGGAAAGTATAATCTCATATAATCTTATATAGTCGAAAGTATAAGATTAGCTTTATCAATAAATTCAAATAATTGTAGTTATTTTTTCTTTTGCAACGCTTCCAGTATTTTCATTATACCTTTCAAATTATCGTTTAACCCGTCTACCTGTTTGGTAAATGAATTACTTTGCTTATTGATCTTACTCATAATCTCATCAACTCTTTTTTTGTACGTAGTATTATATCGCTTGTAAAACAGCCAAAATACAAAAGCAGCCACGATTCCGCTTGTTAAAATCGACGTTAAAATAACATCTATCACAATAAAATTAATCATTAGAATTAATAATATCAATAGTTAACCTCTTATTGTTAAGCTTAAAATTCTTCAATTTCAGCTTTTTATTGTCAGAGTCAACCAGTGAAGCTACTATTTTACTAAATATTTTTTTAATTTCCATAAATGAGGATAAATCACCGTTTTGGGGGATTACGTTTTTGAGATCGTCTATTTTTGTATTCGTTTCCTGATAATACTCTTGCGTCTGATGTTTAAGCGAGGAATAAAGTTTTGATGTGAATTCGTTTATGGCGTTTTTGACAATGAGATAATCGAAGCGCGGATCTTGTTCCAGTTTAAAATTTCTGATCGTTTTTTCGATTGCGGCAATAAATTCTTTAGGTTCAACATGGTTTCTTACAAATGGATGCCGAAACATTCCATGTTTGATAAACTCGGCGGCAATGTGAATATAAATCATTGTCGATTTTATGTCTTTGTGACCTAAAACTACTTGGACTAGGCCAATATCTTCGGTTGCCATATACAGAAAAGTTCCATATGTGTGACGGAAAAGATGGGGATGAACTCGTTTTGTCACACCGGCCAGTTTTGCCGCATATCTTAAGTCTTTGCTAAAATCTTGCGCGTGCATCTTTTTTCCCATAAGATTTCTAAATACGATATCGTCTTCGCTTCGGCCATTAATCAATGTTTTTAATCTGCTAACTAAAGGCTCTGTGATGAAAAGTGTCCGGCTTTGTTTATTCTTTGTGATATCGGCCGGAATGATTATTTTATTGTTAGCCAAATCAACATATTTAATTTTAAGGGAGGCGCTTTCATCAAATCGACAACCAGTATAGGCAAGAAACATCCGGAATGTTTGCAAGATAAACTGGTGCCATTCGAGACGATCGCTTCGGCTCTTTTTCAAAGTATTTGCATATATAATTCTCTCGACTTCTTCCTGAGAAAGGATAATAATCGCTGGTCTGTATTTTGGATACGAATGAACACCATCGAAAGCGTCGGTAATTATTTTTCTATCTTTAAAATAAAAATCAAGTTGGCGTAGGGAACTGATATAAGTATTTAAAGTATTATTGTTGGATCGCTTTTGGGAAAGTTGATATAAAAATTCCTCGACTGCATCTTTGGTAATTTCTTTTTTATTATCTTTCAACCATCTTATAAAAATTCTATAACGACTCAAACAATGCCTCCGACTATTGGGGGATCTTAAGTTACTTTTTGTTGTAACATAGCGTTCAAAATCTTTTTCGTCATGGCTACAAATATTCTGGTCGCTCATATTTTTATTACAGCCTATAGCCTTTTGTAATCATCCATGCAACATAATGAAAATTGTAAGAAAAGTGATAATTTTCAGCATAATCTTAATAATATCCCTTGACAATGGTTAATAACTTTCGTTATTATAAAATTAAACAAAGGGATGATAACTTTGTGAGATCTATAAAATACGTAGAAATGTTTAAGTAGTTTAATTCACTTCTTCCTTAGGAAAGCGGGGATGTCGAATTCAGATTCTTCTTCGAGGATTTTTTCTTCTTCTGCGTCACTTAAAGCTGTTGAATCTTTTTCGGGCGGTCTTATTTCTCTTTCTTCTACTTCCCCTTCAGATTTTTTTATTGCTTCCTGTAGAGTCGGTTCTTTTCGAAAATGCATAAATCTTAAGTGTTGTTCATTGAAGCGAGTTGCAATGATTGTGATTTTAATCTGATCCATCATTTTATCGTCAATAACGGCTCCAAATATAATATCAGCATCAGGATCAACGCTTTTTGCAATAATAGATGCTGCTTCGTCAATCTCACTCATTGCGAGATCCGATCCGCCCACAACATTGAAAAGCACGCCTTTTGCACCTTCAATCGAGACATCCAGGAGAGGAGAAGATATAGCTTGTTTAATTGCCCCCATTGCCCGTTTATCCCCGGTTCCTATTCCGACTCCCATCAGTGCCGTACCTGCGCCGGTCATAATTGATCGCACATCTGCAAAGTCGACATTTATAAGTCCGGGAGTTGTAATGAGCTCGGCAATTCCTTTTACTCCCTGATGAAGTACAGAATCAATCCTGTTAAAAGCCTCAAGAATTGGGGTTTTTTTGTCGATCAGCTGGAGAATTCGTTGGTTTGGAACTACGATTAAAGTATCGACCTTTTCTTTAAGTTTGCCTATTCCATCCTCGGCGGCAATTTTTCGCCTGGTTCCTTCAAACTCAAATGGTTTGGTTACAACTGCGACGGTTAAAATCCCGAGCTCCTTTGCAAGGTTGGCCACGATTGGCGAAGCGCCGGTGCCGGTTCCTCCGCCCTGGCCGGCAGTTATAAAAATCATGTCGGCGCCCTCAATCTCTTCTTTAATCTGATCTTTTGATTCCTCCGCGGCTTGCCGCCCAACTTCTGGATCGCCACCCGAACCCAAACCTTTTGTCAATTTTTCGCCGATTTGAATTTTTATTGCAGCTTTATTGGCAAGAAGCGCTTGGGCATCGGTATTTATCGCTATGAACTCAACGCCGGAGATACCTCCCTCGCTGATCATTGAAGAAATTGCATTGCCGCCGCCTCCGCCTATTCCTACGACTTTTATTTTTGCCGGTTGGCCAGCTCTTGGTTTAATTAACATTTAGGGTATGAACTGTTTAAAGAAATCTTTAACCTTGGTTAAATTGAAACCGCCGGAAAAATCTTTCAGTATCTTATCAAAATTTTTAAATCCTTTTTCGTCAATTATAAGATCTTGTCCCCTGATAAGCAAACCAACCAGAGTAGCATTTTGCGGATTTACAATCTCATCGATTAAACCTGTCACTCCCTCGGGAATACCGATCCGAACCGGAAGACCTAAAACTTTTTTTTCAATCTGTAATAATCCAACTGTTTCTGCTCCTCCACCAGTTATTACCAATCCGGAAGGAATATTGCTAGTAAATTCGCTCTTTTCAATTTCATCAAATATCAATTTGAATATTTCTTCAATTCGAGCGGCAATAATTCCGTCAATTAAAGTTTTTAAAGAAACATCAGTAACATGTTCGGGTAGTCCAAGTTGCACAAAATTTAATTCTTCGTCTTTTTTAAAAGTTTTCGCCTTCTTTTCAAAATTTTGACTGACATAGAGTTTAATTTTTTCGGCGGAGTCCAATGAAACTCGTAGTCCTACCGCTATGTCATTGGTGATATGGCGGGCTCCGATTGGGATTGAGGATGAGTAGGAAAGTGCACCGTCAACGTAGATACAGATGTCGGTTTTGCCTCCTCCCAAATCAACCAAAACAACACCTAGTTCTTTTTCCGTATCGGTAAGTACCGCGTCAGCTGCTGCGACTGCCGAGAAAATAAAGCCTTGGTTATCAAGTCCTAAAAGCGATAGGGCTCGGTCTATATTTTTAAGATTGGTTTGAGAAGCTGTAATAATATGGGTGTCAACCTCAAGTCTCACGCCGGTCATACCAACCGGATTTTTAATACCAGTTTGGCCGTCAACAATAAATTCACGGGGCGTAACTTCAATGATTTGCTTGGTTTGCGATAACGAAATTGCCCGCGCGGCTTCGACAACGCGCTCGATATCGGCACCCGATATTTCACCTTGAGGATTCGAAACCGCCACAACTCCATGTGAATTCAGTGAAGCGATATGAGGGCCGCCGACACCGACAAAAACCTTGGTGATTTTATGACCAGCCATACGTTCGGCTTTTTCGACGCTTTCCTCAATCGAGGCTGTAACTTGATCTATATCGATTATAAGGCCTCTTTTTACACCTCTGGAGACGGTTGAATTAAAACCAATGATTCTTATCATCGGTTCATCCTCTGATTTAATACCGACCAAAGTTCCTATCTTTGAGCTCCCAATATCCAAAGCTGCAAGCAATGTTTCTGCCATAACGATTTAAAATTGCACAACTGGTTTATCAAACCTTAAATCCAAGGTTTTGAAATCAACTGCCTCCATCTTGAATCTAGTGATTATCGTTTCCAAATCGTAGGCTTCTCTATTCAAGTCGGCAATTGACGTAAATATTATTTTTTTACTATTCAAATTAAATACTAACATATCAATATCTTGTATATCAATAGTATCAACCCTGACATTTAGAGTATTTAGTTTGTTTAAAAAGAAGATTGCCGCTTTAAGATCGGGATAGCTGATGTAATCGCCGGCGTTATTTTGATAATAATAAAACTGCTGATAATAATGAATCAGAGGAAGTGCGGGAGGATTTTTTTTTATTTTAGCTATTATTCTTCCGTCATTTCCTAAAACAAAAAAACCCGGCGAAGTTTGCAGATCGGCAATTGGCTGATAAGTTTGAACGTAAATGGTTATTTTATTTGGATAATTTTTTTGAATTGTTACCTTTTCTATCTGGGGGTTTTGTTGTACCAGTTTTTTTCCGACGGTAGCAGTTTTTAAAAATAACAAATTTTGCATATTCAGTTCGGCAAGTCCGGTGAGATTCTCATAGGTTTTTCCAACGACCTCAATTTTTTTTATCTCGAGTGATAAATTTATTAAATAAATTAAAATAAATATAAAAATTAGAAGAAAGAAAAATAGCGTTATTCTAAACAAGAATATTTTCAGTGATTTTTTCTGCCGCATCGGTTGTGTAGAATTTTTTTAACTTTGTAAAGGAATTTTTATACTTTTCAAGATTCTCAAAGACAAAATTAATTAAATCAAAAAGCTTCTTAGGCGGTTCGGATTGCTGAAAGATTTCTCCTAAACCGTTTTTTGCAAATATTTCAGCTTGCCGTTCCTGCTCCCGACCGGATGACCAGGGGAGTGGAATGAGAATGGCCGGTTTTTTTAAAGCTATTAGTTCAAAAAAAGTATTGGCACCCGATCGACCGACCACAAGATCAGTCATCTGATAAATATAACCAGCTTCATCTTCCAAAAAATGTTCTTTCAAAAAATAGTTTTTCTTAAGCTCTCCCGGAAGTTTGCTGCTTATTTCGGTAAGTCTTTCAAAATCATGATACTCTTTTATTGCTCCGGTTTGGTGAATGATGATATATTTTTTCAGAAGCTCTTGGAGGTTTTTTTCAATGAGGACGTTAACGCTGTGGGAACCGAGACTTCCGCCGGTCACATAAATTACTTGCTTGTTTTTTTCAATCTCAAAGGGTTTTTTTATAACTTTAAAGATTCCTTGTCGTATCGGATTGCCAACGGTCCTGGTTTTTCCAGACGGGAAATATTTTTCAGTCTCTTCAAATGAAACAAAAACTTTTTTAGCGATTTTTCCTATTAGTTTATTGGCGAAACCTGGATTTAAGGTTTGTTCATGCGTGTAAACTGGAATACGAAATAGCCGTCCAACCATCGCTATTGGTAAGGCAATAAAGCCGCCAAACGATAAGATTGCATCAGGTTTTTCTTCCCTAATTATTTTAGCGGCCCTGACAAATCCGTAAGGTATTCTTAAGGCGTTGATTAAACTTTTTGCATTAACAAGTCGTGTGAATCTTCCGGCGGGTAGATTTTTAAACGGGATTTTATGCCGGGTAATTTCTTGGTATTCAAGCGATATAGTTTTCTCAAAATCCGAGGAATATTTTCTGCCGACATAGACCATATTTAAGGTTTTTGTTTTCGACTCAAGCTTTTCAATAACGGCAAGTGCCGGCGTCAAATGACCGCCGGTTATAAGTAGTTTCATATAAGACATTGTACCACTCTGAAAGATTCAGGTAATTTTTGCCCGTTTGGCAATATTTATTAGGATTCCCATAAGAGCAAAGGATATAAGAATATTGGAGCCTCCGTATGAGATAAAGGGTAAAGGCACGCCAGTCAGGGGAGAAAGATTTACCATGCCTGCAAGATTAATAATGAGCTGAAGATTAAAAATAACAAAAATGCCAACCGCGAGAAGCTTACCAAAGCGATCAGGAGATGAGGTTGCGACACGGTAGAGCTGGATAATGAAAAAGAGAAAGAGACAGATTAATAGAAACCCTCCGATAAATCCAAACTCTTCGGCTATTATTGCGAAAATTGAGTCGGTGTGAGCCTCGGGAAGGAATAGATATTTCTGGCGCGAAGCACCAAATCCCCGTCCCAACAAGCCGCCATTACCTAAAGATATTAAAATCTGGTTTATATGATAAGTAATGCCTTGTGGGTCAAGCGCCGGATTAAAAAAAGCCATGAGACGCTTGAATCGGTAAGGAGAAAATTTAATCAGGAGAAGGCCAATGCCAAAGGCTGCTGGCACAAGTAAAAACAGATAAAATGTTTCTATCCCGGCCATAAAATAAATAATTATACTTAGTAGGAAAACAATAGATGCTGTTCCCATGTCGGGTTGAAGAATTATTAAAAGCATGAGAATCCCAAGAAGAATAATAAACGAAAAAAAACGTTTCCTTTCCTTACTTATGAACCAGGAGGAAAGATAAATAATAACGCTGAATTTGGCAAGTTCTGTAGGTTGGAGATTTATTAAGCCAAAATCAATCCAACGTCTAGCTCCGCCTGCGCTATACCCGATTCCGGGGATCAAAACTGCAAAAAGTAAGACGATAGTTCCCAACATAAATATAAACGAAAGGTAGTAAAGCTGATGATAGTCAAAAATTGACAAAAAAATCATTACCGCTATTCCCAGCGCGATCCAAATTATTTGGAGTTTTAAATAATGAAAGCTGTCGCCAAACTGCGTGTAGCTATTGACTGAGGATGCTTCGAAAACAAAAAAAAGGCCCAAAATAGATAGAACTATTGGTAACGAGAATAGCCAAGGCAGCAGAGTGTTTTTCTTTTTAACCGTTCCTGTAATCCTTCTCATCCAATTTTAATTGTACATGATATAATTTTTAGATATGGATTTCCCTGAAATGGAAAAAAAATGGCTTAAGCATTGGCAAAATAATGGCGTAATTGAAAAATATCTGCATAAAAACGCAAAAGCGAAAAAATATTTTTCCTTTTTAGACGGCCCAATAACCGCCAATAACCCCATGGGTATTCATCATGCGTGGGGCAGAACTTATAAAGATCTTTGGCAAAAATTCTATAACCTTTTGGGATACCGTGAACGTTTCCAGAATGGTTTTGATTGTCAGGGATTGTGGGTTGAGGTAGAAGTTGAAAAGGAACTTAAATTAAAAAACAAAAAAGAAATAGAGGAATTGGTCCCGGGAGACAGAAAAGCTTCGATTGCTAAATTTGTCCAGCTCTGTAAAGACCGAGTTATGAAATTTTCCGCAATTCAGGCCAATCAGTCAAAACGTCTCGGCTATTTTATGGACTGGGAGCATTCGTATTTTACGATGAGCGGCGCTAATAATTACATGATCTGGTTTTTTTTAAAAAAATGTTACGAAAACGGCTGGATCTATAAAGGCCATGAATCTGTTCCCTGGTGCCCGCGCTGTGAGACGGCTATTTCCCAGCATGAGATGCTTACCGAAGACTACAAAGAATTAGTTCATGAGTCGATTTATTTCAAATTTCGGCTCGCGAATTACGAATTAAAGAAAACGTTTTTGTTGGTTTGGACTACAACGCCGTGGACAATTCCTGCCAATATTGCAGTTGCGATTGATGAAACCTTTGACTACTCTTTGGTCGAGAAAAGCGGCGATAACTACTGGATCCTGGCCGACCTCGTAAAAAACATCTTTGAAAAGGATTATAAAGTTTTAAAAACAGTCAAAGGAAAAGAATTGGTTGGATTAAAATATGAAGGGCCTTTCGATAACTTACCGGCAGTTGCTAAAGCTGCTAAAAAAAATCCAAAAACTTTTCATACAGTTATTGCTACCGACGAACAAATTCTGCCGATTTCCAAAGATGAGGGAACGGGTATGGTGCATACTGCGGTTTCTGCCGGAGCCGAAGATTTTAAGCTCGGTAAAAAACTTGGTTTACCCATGATCCCGGTCATAGCTGATGATGCCAGTTACCTTGAAGAATTAGGTTTTTTGAGCGGAAAAAATGCCAAAAAAAATCCCCGTTTAATTCTTGATTACATGCAGGAAGGCGGTTTCGCTTTTAAAATTCATAATTACAAACATCGATATCCGGCTTGTTGGCGCTGTAAAACCGAACTGGTCTGGAAGGTCGCGGATGAATGGTACATCTCAATGGACAAAAAATTCGAAAATAAAACCCTGAGACAAAGAATGGTTTCTGTCGCAAAAAAAATAAACTGGCTGCCGGAATTTGGACTGGATCGGGAGCTGGACTGGTTGAAAAATATGCACGACTGGTTAATCAGTAAAAAAAACCGCTACTGGGGGCTGGCCTTGCCGATTTATGAATGTAAAAAATGTAAAAATTTTGAGGTAATCGGATCTAAAGAAGAACTTAAGAAAAGAGCCGTCAAAGGTTGGGATAAATTCGCCGGACATACACCTCATAAACCCTACATTGACGAAGTAGAAATTAAATGCAATAAATGTGGTGAGGCGGTTAAACGAATCGATGACGTAGGGAATCCTTGGCTTGATGCCGGGATTGTTTCTTACTCTACAATTAGCGAAAATAATCAGGGTGAACCATTATATTTTAAAAATAAAAACGAATGGAGAAAATGGTTTCCGGCCGATTTCATTACCGAATCGTTTCCCGGACAGTTCAAAAACTGGTTCTATGCACTGATTGCCGAGTCAACGGTTTTGGAAAATGAAAATCCGTTTAAAACAGTTTTGGGATTTGGCACAATGCTTGACGAAACCGGAAAACCATTCCATAAAAGTCTGGGAAACGCTATTGAGTTTGTCGAAGGCGCCGATAGATTTGGCGCGGACATCATACGCTGGGTATGCATTTCTGAAGACCCAGCCAACAATATTCTCTTTGGCGATCATAAAACACGGGCTGTAATGCGTCAATTCTACCTGATTCTGTGGAATGTCTACCAATTTTATATTGAGTACAGAAGACTTGATAAATTCGTGTCCGTACACCCTAAGGGTGTACAAGCGGTAAACGTTTTGGACAAATGGATTTTAAGCCGATTTGTCTGGTTGGTTGGATATGTCGAACAAAATCTGAAACAATATAACGCAAAAAATGCAAGCTTGGAAATTGAAAAATTCGTTAGCGATTTGTCAATCTGGTATTTGCGAAGGAGCAGGGATAGAGTTTGGGTCAATTCCGAGGACCAAACTGATAAAAATAATTTCTATTCAACCCTTCATTACGTTTTAGTAAACCTGGCAATAGTACTTTCGCCTTTTATGCCGTTTTTGCCCGAGGAGATTTATACGAATCTTACGGGAAAAGAATCGGTTCACCTTGCAAATTGGCCGGTGGTTGATTCGTATCTATATGATAAAAATTTGGAGGAAGAGATGCTTGACGCCAGAAAACAAGTTGAGGCTTCGCATGCAGTCCGAAAAACGCAAAATATCAAAGTCCGCATTCCGGTTGCTACATTAAAGATTGATATATCCGAAACAGTCCCGGTTCGGGATGGAATCTACGAAATCGTGTTGAAAGAAATAAATGCAAAAAATCTTGAAAACAAAACTCGCCGCTACCCGAAAAAAGAGATTAAGGTTTCCGAAGCTGAGCTTAAAAAAGAGGGTGAGCTGCGCGATCTTATTCGAGAGATCCAGTCCCAAAGAAAAGAATTGGGAATCAAACCGGATGTCAAAGCTATTGTTACAGTTCCAGAAAAATTTAAAGCCGCGAAAAATTTTTTATTGCGTCGTGTTTACGCTGAAAGTATACATTTTGGCGATAAAGTCAAAGTTGAAGTATGACAGGTTTACTGATACCTTCATTTTTTCTTACGCTTTTTGGAAGTTTTAACATTTTTGGCATAAAACCAAATCTTTTCCTGCCGCAGCTTGCCTTTTTTGTGATTGGCCTTGTTGTTTTTTTTACCGCCAAAAAAATTGGCAGAAATTTCTTTTTTTCTAATGCGGAATTTTTTTACTGGTTTTTTATTGTATTACTAATTGCAACCTTTATAATCGGATTCGAAGTAAAAGGCTCGAAGCGCTGGATAGACCTTATTTTTTTTAACTTTCAATCCTCGGAATTTCT
>JAJYOJ010000012.1 GCA_021796235.1 bacterium
CGGGCCAATACGACGGCTTATCAAGATAAAATAAGGTTTCCTAAAATTTGTAACGGTGTTTTCGACGGTCTGGATTCCATGAAAGATTATTACCGGGTCCGGGCGCAAGTAGAAAATTAAATTTATATTAATTGATGTAAATTTGTAAGTAAAAGAAGTCCCTTAGTTCTGTCCGGTCTGCCGAACGGAAGCTGTACCAGCGGGTGAGCCGAGTCTTTCTTATTATAAGCGCTTTGATTTAAGTCAAAATTTGGATCAAGATCGGACGGCACTTTATACTTATTTCGTATTTTTTTTCCAAAAATTCAAAAATACCTGATCTGAAATAGAATTTAAAATAGCTTTGTACTATATTTTTTCTGCCTTTGAAGGCCAGCTTAAAAGGGGATAGCGGATCGATGTCTTTTAATGACCATGACATTTTTTGACCCAAGTCTGATGACTTTTTCATTACTTCTTTAAACTCTACTATAAGATATAAAGAAGTTGCTATAATATTTGTGACAATTTGAAAGCCTAAACTCAATGAAAATGGAGCATGGCAAAAAGCCAGGTATGGAAACGAGAGTCTCTCGTTAAGCAACCATACCTTGTCATAACTCGAAAGAGTTATGGGCGAAAGCCAGCTGGCGGGGAGCTTTGTTTGTTATAAATTATAAAGCTAACTAATTTATGGACACGCTAGAAGAAAAAAAGCCTTGGTTTAAGACAGGATGGGGTTTGGTACTTCTTATATGTTTCTTTCCGTTCACATTAACATATTGGCTATGGAAACAGGAAAAATGGGGGAAGAGGCGGTTGATTGTTATTGCAACTATGTGGATTTTCTTCTTTGTAATGGCTGCAACTAATGGTTTCAATCCGAATAATACTCAACCAGCCTCTGAACAGACAAAAGAAACAACGTCAACATCTACAATTCCTCTAACCACTGAGGGACAGTTGCAGGCGGTTGTTAATAAGGTATTTAATAACAGTGATACTGTTAAGGTCAATTATGACAAGGCTAATCAAACAGCAAATATTACCTATGGTGAAGGAAGCGAGTTTTTTGATGAAAAATCTATGGTTGAGGGAATGATTACTATGTTTGTGGAAACAGGACTTAAGGCTTTCAAGATAAATGGTGTTAATGATCTTAAAGTCACGGTACGAACAAACTTTACCGACTCATATGGTAAGACACTAACAGATGATGCAGCAAGTTTGTCTATGACTAAAGATGAATTCCAGAAATATAACTGGGGTGGACTTAACTTTCAGCCCATTTATGCACAGCTTGATCGTTCAGCCGATGTATTCTATATACATCCGGCTGTTATCAAAAAAATCAATCTTGATGACCTTAAGCTAAGATTTTCTGAAAAGTAAAAGGTGGGTAGAACTTATATTCTGTCTTCAAATGTTGAATGAAGTTGGTCTTTTGTGTAATTTGGTTTTTCAGGTTTATATCCAAGAATCTTTTTAACTTTTGGAAAACTTTTTTTACTAGGTCCAAAAATATTAACAGCCAATCCTTTTGTTTCTTCACTGCTTAATCTGGGTAGATTTTTCATTGTATAACATCATCAATTCAGACCAGGAAGTCCAGTTTACCAGTAAAGAATACATTGCTCTGTTAACGGAGCATGAGATTAAAATCAGTATGGATCACAAAGGTCGCTGTTTCGATAATATATTCACAGAGAGGTTGTGGCGGACGGTTAAGTACGAAGAGGTATACCTACAAAGTTACGAATCACCACGTCAGGCGAAAGAATCTCTGAAAACATATTTTTACTGGTACAATTTTAGGAGATTACATCAAAGTTTGAATCACAAAACACCGGCAGAAATATATTTTCAAAAAAGTTAAACGTTTCTATCTATCAGTCGTTACAAATTGGTCTTGACAAGGGGCTTACTTTATAGTAAGAGTATTAAAGAAATTTTAAAATAGCATATAGAATAGATCAAAAAATTTATGCTTAGTGAAAGTACGTTATTATAAAAATATGTTTTGCAAAAATTGTGGTCAGCCAATTAGAGCTGGGAGTAAGTTTTGCAAAAATTGTGATCAAGAGATAAAAGTTGGGAAATTATCAGTTTATCTATCACATTTATCCGATTGGTTTACAAATCATCGTAAAGGATTTTTTATTACTATAATTTTAATTATTATCCTAATCTATTTAGGAGCAAATAATAATTCATCAACTAATTCAACCTCAACTACCTCAGTCTATCCAACTGATCAAACAACAGAACAACCTACTCCTAATAATGTTTATGATCAGAATAAAATCGCATCTTCCGTAGTTAATATTTTCTGCCCCAGCACTGTATCTGGCGAAGACATCAGTGGAGGATCGGGGACGATAATTTCAGATAATGGCCTTATCTTAACTAATTCACATATTATTCCCCAAGATAATTATAATATACACGTCAGTGAAGTTGGCTGTGTGGTTTCCTTACCAGACCCTATTACAGGTCAACCCGAAGATATTTATTATGCTCATCCAATAGTTATTCCTACTATTAGTTCAAAATATGATCTGGCCTTTATGTCGATCTATTCTGCGGTTTATGATGACAAAAAGCAACAATACATGGGAGTATATCCAAGAAAATTTCCTTCATTTAACGAGACAACAACATGTAATAATGAAAATGTTCAATTAGGTCAAGCAGTTAGAATTTTTGGTTATCCAGCTATAAGTGGAGGATACTCACTTACAATTACAGATGGTATTGTAAGTAGTTTTTCTGGAGATGGATTAATTTACACATCAGCAAAAGTCAGTTATGGTAATTCTGGTGGTTTGGCAGTGGATCAAAATGGTTGTATGATAGGTGTACCTTCGATGGTTAGCACAGATAAAAATTCTAGTTTAGGTATAATAATTTCGTCACAATTAATAAGTAACTTTAGTAAAGAAGTTAATGCTTACATTAAGAAATAGTATGTATTGTTTTAAATGCGGTAAAAAAATAGATTCAGATTCAAAGTTCTGTGAGTATTGTGGAGCTAACGTTCAAGATGAATCTAAATCAGCTAAAGTTGAGATATCAGTAGAAAATCAGGATAAACCAAAAAACAAACAATCTATACTTAATTGGTTTTTATGGTGGCAAGTCGATGACAATTATATACAAAGACAAGTTAAAGAATATACTACATCCAAGATAACCGCTTCAGCAAAAGGAGTTAGTTCTCTTTTGTTGTTATTTAGTGCTACAGTAACAGTACTTTTTATTGTATTTGCAAATTGGAACAGTTCCGCATTTGTAGATGCAGCTTTATTTATAATTTTAAGTTTTTTCATTTTTAAAGGATACAGATGGGCAATAATTGCAGCTATGCTTTTATGGACCTACGAAAAAATTTATCTTTATTTCGAACAAATTAATAGCGCAACGGCAACTGGTTCCTCAAGTCCAAACATTATTACAACTTTAATTTGGTGGACTATATATATGCACGCTTTATATACGGCACTTAAAGTAGAAAACCTTCGAAAAAAGATGCTAAAAAAGGATTGAGTATTACTCTTGAACCTTAAGACGTTTATCTCCCATAAATAATTTAAGAAGTGGTGAATGTAGTCTTTGTTCTGTTGGATTAAATTGAATTTTATTAATAGTTTGCCACATTCCTATTGCATCATTTTTCATAATACCGGAGTAACTTTTTTCAACCTGATCTTTTAATTTTGTTTCGTTTTCACAAGCATTTTTATTATTAATTAACAGATTATTAATAATACAATCTTCCCATTTTTGTGAATAGTCAGCTATGGTGTTAGTTAAGTGGGAATCAATTTGATTTATTTTTGGTAAATAAATATTATAAAAAGTATATAGTTCTCCTTGCGTCGTTGGGTCAATAGTGAGAAGATATCCTGATTGTAAACCAGCTTTATAAACGTCAGAACTATATGGAACATGATATTGTATTACTCCATTTTTATTAAATGTTTCTACTTCAATGTTTGCTGCGATTTGATTATTTCTTAACTCTAATTCTAAAAGTTCCAAGTACCGTTGACGTTGAATAGTATCTTGAATAACGTAAGCTCCAAAACCACCAATAATTAAGATAACAAGAGTTACAATTGCTCCATCAACACTAAAAAACCATTTTAGAATAGATCTGATTTCAATGAGAATACTTTTTGTTGACTCCTGTTTTTGCTTTGCCATACTAAGTAAATAATACCATTTATCTAAATAAGTTTGATTTTATTGAGCTAAATGATGTCGCAAAGATGCTAAATTTATGACGTTTGACTTTTATCATTATTAACGAAGCAAGTGAAGGTTTGTAAGTTTTGCCTATTAAGAAAATTACGTCTATATTCTTTCGTATCATTCAGTAATAATGATTTATATTTTTCGAATGCTGAATTCAAATCAAAGATAAGACGAGAATTTAATATATGAAGATAATAATAAGTAAGAGTTTTTCTTACTAAAACTATTCCACATTTATGATTTTTTATCATCTTATCATATTGTTCTTGATTATCTACTTCATGTATAGTAAACCTCAAAGCAATATTTTGATTCCTGACACTGTAAGTTTTTATTAAGTATTCGTGGGTCATACCACAGTGTAAAGCGTCATAAGAACCATTCAGCGTTATTTTATCGATACGGTCACAAACATTTTTATATTCTTTTGGTAACAATTTATTAATCACAAAATTAAATCTCGCTTTCCCGCTACCGATATTTTTATTTCCAATTTTATATTAGACATGTTCCGAAATAGAACAAAAATCGAAAAAAATTTGTCGTTTAGCTCAATTTAACAGTCTAAACTGCCAATTTTCATTGATTTAAGTTTTAGATTATTATAGTAAGATAAATTGAATTATGTGTTTATTTCGGAACATGTCTATTCACGCCATTATATTAAACAGCTATTTGAAACAATCCCTCAAAACTAACTTGCCTAGAAATGATGCTAAATTCTTGGATTATCTTAGTTATATTAATCCTCGGACTAGGGAGCCGGTTGGCACTTAATATACCAAATTTGGTATCATTCAAAACTTGAGGCGTTTGTAGAATTAACTAAGTGTTTGATACTTTTTCGCAACATACAGGTTTATAGTTCACCTTTTCTTTTCCGTCAAACAAGATTTTATAAAATTGTGCAGATAGTGATTTCTTACATAAAGAACCAGTACTTGACAATAGTTGAGCGCTTTGATTAACTTGTAATATAAGATATTATGAAACATAAACCGGTTCGAACTATACGCCATCAATCTAAATCAAAAAAGAAGGAAAATACCTCTTATGTTTTCTTTTACCGCTCTATTGTTATTGCCTCAGTTATCCTGATTGTAGGTGTTGCCGGAATTGTTCTCTATAACACGTCTCAACCAACTCATGTTCTTGGGGCAAGTACCTACCTTGCAGACAGTGGTGATTCAGGCGGTAGTCACTCATCAGATCAGGAGAAACCAGACAAAGTTGAACCAACTGATCTGATAGAGCCTACAGACGTACCAGAGATTAAACAAGAGGTAGAGAAAGTCCAGCAGGAAGTAGATAAACAAACAGAAAACAATAACCTGCAAAGCATTGAGGTACAACCTCCGCAGGAAGGTTCAGATTCAGGGAAAGTTATTCTTAACCTGCGAGGGAACACAACCCAGGAATTACAAACTCCTGTCTCAAATACTACACCCGTTACTCAAATCAATACTTCACAAGCCGGTACTGTGAGCGTGCATATTCAAGGGCCAAATGCAATCACCATTAACAACGGTCCGTATACCATCACTACCCGGTATCCTGTCGTTATTAACCCCACAGACCAGACAATGGCGATTAAAACCCCAAGCGGTGTAACGGTAATTAAAACCTTTCCAACTCAGGTATTTCAATCACTTCCTTCACAAAATAGACTCTCCTCTGTATCGTCTGTTAATTTGACTGACCAACAGGGAACGCCAGTATATCAAGCGCAAGGCAGACAAATACGAAAGTTTTTGGGTATTATTCCAGTGAGCGCAAATATTCAAGAGCAAATAAGTGCGCAGACAGGACAAGTGGTACAAGCAAACATCCCCTGGTATTATTCTCTCTTCGGATTTGCCTTCAGTAGCATCTAACCCTGCCGGTTCTTAGACAAAGAATTATTTACTGGTATAGATACAGTTAAGGCGGGAACAACAAAAACAATGACAGTACTTGAGAAAAAGCCTGGGAAAGAAATTACAGCGAGATCTCGGAAAACGGCCGAAAAACTAATTAAAAAGAGGGAAGAAGACGAAAAAGATGAAGCAAAAATCTGCAGTAGTGGCCATAAATATAAGAGTTTTGAGTAATTGACTAATACAAAAATAGTGTTAGAATAAAAATTAAATTACTATTTAATTCTAATAATTACGCACAGAAAGGAATTCAATATGATAGCAAAAAACAAAAAAAAGAGCGCGGGATTCTCGGCTGAGGAAAAAGCGGCGATGCGGGAGCGAGCCAAAGAACTTGCGGCGGAAGCAAGATCGAAGCAGAATAAAGCTCAAGGGGAAAGTGACGTTCTCGAAGCGATAGCCAAGATGTCGGAACCGGACCGCGCAATTGCCAAACGGCTCCATACCCTCATTAAAGAGGCCGCGCCGACGCTCTCGCCTAAAACTTGGTATGGATTCCCCGCATATACGAAGGATGGCAAGGTCGTCTGCTTCTTCCAATATGCTGGAAAGTTTAAGACGAGGTACGCGACGTTAGGATTCAGCGATACTGCGAAACTCGACGAAGGGAACATGTGGCCGGTTACATTCGCATTGAAGAAGTTGACCTCCGCCGAAGAGGCGAAGATTGTCGCCCTCGTGAAGAAAGCGGTGAGCTGCCGCGGCCGAATGAATTAAGCGGAGTCGAACGTACAGTTTTATTTAATTAAGACTTTCCTTAATCAATCCTTTGTAGTACCATTATTTTAGTTAGGAGGTGAGATAAAGTGAAAGAATTGGATAAAAACGAAATCGGTCTAATTGTCGGCGTTTTTTTCGGATTAATTCATTTAACCTGGGCCGTATTGGTGGCGGCGGGATTTGCTAAAACGGTCTTAGACTGGATTTACGGACTGCATTTTTTAAGCAATCCGTTTAAGGTACAAGAATTCAATGTAACCAATGCATTTTTCCTGGTTGTTGTGACATTCGCGGCAGGTTATGTTTTAGGGTGGATATTTACTGCGGTTTGGAACTGGTTGGCAGAAAAAAAGTAAATTAATTTAGAAGTACCGACTCTATTTTATCAATGACCTTGGCCAGACTGGTGTTGGCCTTGATTAAATAACCTTCTATTTGGGGCTTAGTTACAAGCTCGTTTATATTAGAAAGCTGAATGTTGGAAAGAATCAATATTGGGGTTTCTTTATTGGTCTCTTTTTCTATCTTTTCATAAAACTCCAGGCCGTTCATTTTTTTCATGATAAGATCAAGTACGATAAGATCGACAGTTTTTTTCTTTAGAAAACGCAGAGCTTCTTGGCCATTCGTGGAGGAGAATGTCATGTAACCCGACTTATTTAGCTTGCGGGCCAGGAGTTTTCGGTAATCGTCATCGTCTTCAACGATCAGTATTTTTTTCATAGATCATCATCTATATTTATACACTTATTGTAAAGGAATTTCAACAAAAAAAGTAGAACCCTTATGGATTTTACTGACAAACCAAATCCTTCCTCCCCATTTTTTAATGTATTCCCGCACAATATAGAGACCTAAGCCCGTTCCTTGTTTCGTATGTTTCTTCGCATTGGTTGCGCGAAAAAATTTAGTAAAAATGTTCGGTTGTTCATTTTTAGGAATGCCGATTCCGGTATCGCTTATGCGAAGTTTAATAGTCCGCCTAGTTTTTTCAACAGCAATCTCAACTGTCCCCTGCATTTTGCTGTATTTGATTGCATTGGAAAGTATATTATTTATGGCTTCGCTAAAGAAAAACGGTTCCATCAGCCTTTTGCAATGTTTGTTTTTGGGAATAAGAAGTTTCAATGTCACTGACTTTTTTTTTGCGTCTGAAGAGAATAGTGCAACGGTTTTTCTTATCACATCGCAGATATCAATCAATTTTTTTCCTTCAACAAAATATCCCTCTTCGAGTTTAGAAACAGTTAAAAGATCGTTTACAAGCTGAGTCATTCTGATACTAGAGTCGTAAGCCTGATAAAGAATTATTTTTGCATTTTCAGAAAGATTCGCAGATTCATCATCCAAGATCGTTTCAAGGCTCCAACGCATATTGCCTAAAGGGGTCCTAAGTTCATGGGCTGCAGTTGTAAAAAACTGACTTTTTCGTTTATTTATTAATTCCGTTCGGACGATTTGGTGACGCATTGCCTCAATCACGCGGCGTAAACCAACATAAAGAGGAGTAAATTCGTCTTTAGTTTTGGCTAGGCGGATGTTTTGCGAAAGATCGCCGCCCGCGACCTTGTTTAATACGGAAATTAGACCTGCAAGTCTTTTTTTAATAGCGTGAGGGTTTGCCATCACACCCAATATTATAGTATCATTTATTTCTTATGGCTGAATTATCGCAGGCAGAACAATACATTATCGATGAATCGCCGGAAATAAACATTGGTGAGAATCCGGGTTGGCTTAATAAATTTTTCAAAATCTTTCCAGCCCTGAGAGTGAGAAACTTCCAGCTGTATTTTTTAGGTCAATTAATCTCGCTTATCGGCACCTGGCTTCAGATTGTCGCGCAAGGTTGGTTAGTACTTCAACTTACGAATTCAGCCTTACTTATCGGCGTTGTTACGGCCGCTTCCTCCCTGCCTCTTCTTTTATTTTCACTCCAGGGCGGATTAATCGTGGACAGATTCCAGAATAAAAAACTTTTAGTAATTCTGACTCAAACGGGGCAGATGATTTTAGCATTTGTTTTAGGTTTTTTAACCCTTACAAAAGTAGTCAATGTCTGGGAAATTACAATCCTCGCATTTCTTTTAGGAGTAATAAGCGCGGTCGATTTTCCCGCCCGTCAGGTATTCACGGTAGAGATGGTCGGTAAAGATATTCTGTCTTCGGCTATTGCCCTAAACTCCGGAATTTTTAATGCTGCCCGCGTCATTGGTCCAGGCGTTGCGGGAATTTTAATTGCAGTTTTTGGTACAGGAGGAGCCTTTATGTTAAATGGAATAAGTTTTTTTGCGGTAATTATTGCCCTGTTTTTTATAAAAACTATACCACTGCAGTTTGAAAGAAAAGATATTCATCCAGTCGAAGCCATTAAAGAAGGAATTAATTATGCAGTGTCGCATCCGATGATTAAAACTTTGCTTCTCATAACCGGAGTTGTATCAATTTTCGGTTGGTCCTATACAACTATACTTCCGGTAATTGCCCAAAACACGTTCCATTTCGGTGCAGCTGGACTGGGTTATTTATATGCAGCCAATGGCGCGGGGGCTTTGATTGCGACAATTCTTGTTTCCGGTTTTACTAAAAAATTCAAGCCGCTAGATTTTATTTTAGTTGGTAATGTTGTGTTTGCAGTCAGCGTTTTTCTTTTTAGTTTTACCAATAACTTTATAATGGCAGCGCCGTTTCTTTTTTGCGTAGGTTTGGGGCTTTTAAGTCAATTCTCCATGATTAATACAACGCTTCAAAACTCGGTCGGCGATCGTTTGCGCGGCAGAGTGATGAGCCTCTATACTTTTATGTTCATCGGTCTTTCGCCGCTTGGCAATTTGGAAAGCGGATACTTAGCCGATCGCTTTGGTACGGCATTTTCCATTCAGGTCGGAGCGGTAATTACCTTTGCCTATGGAATCTATTTGTTTACAAAAAGGAGATCAATAAATGAAAAGAACGCAGAATATCTTAGACGCCAACTTTAAATTCCACAACTTCACCATCCTGCAGGACATAATCGCGTCCGACACTTTGGACGCGGCCCGCGTCACGGCTGGCCTGCCAACCTCCGAGTTTCACAAAATCAAGATAGGGGATTACGTCGGCTTTTATAAAATGTTTCTCAAAGTCCGAATGAATGACGCCTGCGGCTTGAGGAGCTAAGGTTCCTTTAGTTATTGTCCAGGCCCGCACCTCTTTTATGCCGGCGGTTAGATAGGAAATAAGCCCCAGAGTTTCATAGGCTTTTTTGATCAGGCGATTTAAACCTGAATCTTTAAAACCAAACTCTTTAAGGTATTCGCTTTGTTCATCAGGCGTAAAAGCGACAATTTCCGCCTCCAGCTTCGCGCATAGATATATATATGCCTGTACACCCTTAGGGTGTACTTGATTTAATTGTCCGCTATTTTTTAACTGATCCTCGGAAAGATTAAAAACATAGATAACCGGTTTTATGGTCAAAAGATTTAACGGTTTTATCAATAATAATTCTTCGTCCGTTAATTTTTGATTCCGGACCGGAATTCCTTTATCGAGGTTGGTTTTAAGAAGTTGAATTATTTTATAAGCTTCAGTTTCCGTTTTAGTTACTGAAGTGCCCTTGGGTTCTTTTTGTTTTGCGAGGGTTTGCAGATCGGCAAGCATTAATTCGGTCTCTACTGTTTTAATGTCGTCAATAGGATTTATTTGTTCGGATACATGAGCAACATTTTTATCTTCGAAAAGCCGGACGACATGGATAATCGCAGCAACTTCGCGGATATGGGATAAAAACTGATTACCTAATCCCTCGCCGGTTGATGCGCCTTTGACCAATCCAGCGATGTCGTAAAACTCTATTGCCGCTGGTATTATTTTTTCCGTCTGTACAATTTTTGCTAGAACTCGTAATCGTTCATCGGGCACTTCAATCACTCCCACGTTTGGTTCAATAGTGCAAAACGGATAGTTGGCAACATTTGCCACCTGTTTTTTTAAGAGGGCATTAAAAAGCGTTGATTTTCCGACATTGGGAAGACCGACGATACCTATGGATAAAACTCTGCTCATAATTATTATTTGTGTTTTCTTCGGGAATAACTAACGGAAGCGAGCCCTCAACCGATGCGGTTGCTCCATCCGTGACAACGGTATCAACCAATTGTCTAACGACATACTGCCTTTCTTTGAAATCCAGTTCCTTAATTTCAGACTTCATTGTATCACAGAACCGCTTCAAATCCGGCAGAATTATTGACTTTTGTTTTGGGAGAATATTGTTTTTTGCTGAGATTAATTTGCTCATAATTTGAGTTTTTTTAAGCTTTATATCTGAAAGCTGTGACTGTAACTGTTCAAGGCTGATAACCTTGGCTCCATAGGCTTTAACAAATCGTTCTTCCTGCTCTTATTTTCTTCATTGCCAAATTCGCTCCCCGCAAAAGCGAACCGGAGTGGATGGAGTTAAATCGCTTCCGGGCTTACATAAGATCACCGGAGTTTATCAGGAGACGTGAGAAGTTACTTGAAACCAGATTGAAAGGAGGTGGTGACCATGACTAAATTACAACGGATGTTAAAAAAGATTGATGAAGCGTTTTCCTCGACTTCAACAGTCACCGATGAAGAAATTGCCAAATGAAAGACAAAACAAAGATCGTGTTCACGCCCAAAACTATTTGGGATATTACCAAAGAACTTTTGGAGGCGGAAGATGAGGTTGACCGTGATAAAGAGCACTTCTGGGTATTTCACCTGGATGTGCGCAACCGTATCAAGCTGATTGACCTCCTCAGTTTCGGGACTCTCAATTCTTCACTGGTTCATCCGCGGGAGGTGTTTACGCGGGCTGTAGGCGACCGGTCGGCACAGATTATTGTCTGTCACAATCACCCGTCAGGGGAGCGTGTTCCTTCGAATAAGGATATAGGGATTACCAAACGTTTGGTCAGAGCCGGAACACTCTTGGGGATTGAGTTAATCGATCATCTCGTCATCACTGTAACCGGTTATACCAGTTTCAAGGAAAAGAGGTTGATCTGATTGTTAAAAGTTTAAATGAGCCGCTGGAGTGAGTTAACCAAACTTACTCCGGCGGCTTTTTTTATGGTCCTTCACCCGTAATAATTTTCTAAATATTAAAGAAGTTTTTATTATTTTTTCCTTAAAACCCAGTCGAATTTTGAAATCGGTTCTGGTTTTAAAGTTCCTCCTCGAGATTCTATTAAATTAATAAGGAATTGTTGTATTTCTTCTATTTCAGCCGCAATTTGCGGGATAGTAATTCCGTCGATTTTTGACAAATGACTACCTCGTCTATCTCCATATTCAATTTCAATTTGGCGAAAACTACGATCATCAACAGTTGAATTATCTTCAATACTAATAACATAAGTTCTATCATTATTTTTATTCTCAATATTAACTCTTATTCTGTCTCTTTTTGTAACTCCGCCTAAAAATATTTGTTCTGGTTTTACTCCAAGAATTTCAGCCTGTTCTTTTATGGTTTCTTCTTCAGCCCATTGAGTCCAGGCGGGCCATTTTAATGGTTCTTTTACTTCTTCTTTGTCCAGAATATTTTTATGCTGGCCGTATTGACCAATTAAATTTGCTTTTCGTTTTAAGCCGGCTATTCTGCCATCAGAATACATTGTAATAACAAATGCTTCCCCCAAAATATCTCCAGCCTCATCTTTTACTCCGTAACGATAGGATATTGGACTTGTCTGCTTTGTATGAGGAAGCATTTGGTGAAGTCTATAATCAGGAAGTTCTCCGTTTTCAACCCTTTTTTTTATTAAATCTGCAATAATTATTCTATCATCAGGACTTTCAAGAGTTAGTTTAGCCTCAATTTCTCTTCCGGGTATTTCTTTAGTTAAATAATCTTTTGATAAGGCATATCTATCTGGTACTCCAATTTCATGATGGAAATATACTTGAAAACCTTTTTTACGAACAGGCGGAGTATGTCCATTTGTATAAAGCCAGTCTCGGATCGCTTCAACCAGCTCAACTTTATTTTTATGATTATCGACTTTTATTTCAGCTCGTAAGCAAGGCTCATCCCCTAAATATGTGGAGGGGGTAAAGAGGGTATCTTGGGGTTCTTTATACGGATAACCGAAATATTTTATACTTTCGTCCAAAGTGACTCTAAATGTATCCGGATCATTTTCATCCAATACCCAATGTTGGCGATTTCTAGCGATTATTAAGGATGGGAAAATTGATCCGGTGTCACCTAAATTATGTAGAAGCGCCTCAAATAATTGAGGATCGATTTTATCTTCCGGAAGAGCTGGAGTTGTAGGAGAATATGAACTATAAAATATCTCTTTAAATTTTTTTGGATCTTTAATAAACTCATCAATCATCTGGACGGTGGCTGCCTGCCTATGTTTTATCTCAACCCGATTTATGCTGGCCGGTTTTATCTTCATTTCAAAAACTCCTTCTTGATTTGGATCTACGATAAAAGGACTATCTGTGAAAGGTGTAAGCCCATACATTCTAAATCGTAATCTTCCAGGAAGAATATTAGGAGTATTTCTTTCTAAGAAATAAATCGTTGCTTCATGTCCGGGAATAAAATTTTTTGGTTGTTTAAGACCTAATTTTTCAACAAAATCAATAAATAGCTTACTTTGACTTGGAAACAGGTCAATACCGGCATATTCTGTGCGATTTTGTTGACAGGGTTGTTTTCTTACTTCTGGGCAAGTCATAGGTTACTAAAAATATGTTAAACCTATAGTAATTATAGCAGTAGAAGGCTTAAAAAACAATACTCAAGTTTTTGTTAATAATTATAAAAGCAGAGGTTTCTAAAAGATGGTTAGCAACTAATATTATAAACTGAAATAATATTCTTTGATTTTTAGAGCCATAAGCTTGCGTCTTTCTTTGAGAAAGTTTTCATATTGTTCAAAATCAGAATTAAGTATAAGTTCGGGAATACAATTTTGTTTTAAATTTTCCATAAAAGACTTTTCATCAGTGATCGGAAAGATTAAAAACATAGATAACCGGTTTTATGGTCAAAAGATTTAACGGTTTTATCAATAATAATTCTTCGTCCGTTAATTTTTGATTCCGGATTTTTCAAAATTTTGTTTGGTTCAGCCAGTTTAAAAGAACTTGCCCGGTTCTTCCCCCCGGGCGAAGCCGAAAGAGAAAGTAACGGTTGATCGCGCTTTGATCGTCGCCCGGCATGGTCGATACAGCCGAACTAAATCCCGCATCTTTAACAACCTGAATGGCTTGATCATCAAAAGCTCCGTAGGGATAGGCAAAGGAAACTACTGGCTGGCCGGTAATTTGCTGCAGAGTTACGCGGCTTTGGAAAATCTCGAAGCTGGCTTTTGTAAGTGATATTTTCTTAAGCCAGACATGATGAACTGTATGGGCACCAATTTCAACCAAACCACTGGCAGCAACTTCCTTCAGCTCCGAAGTCGTCATTTCATTATTAAAGTTTAAAAAACCGCTAATAACATAGGCAGTGGCTTTTACCTTATATTTTTTGAGGATGGGAAATACATCAGTATAAAAATCTTGATAGCCATCGTCAAAGGTTAAAAGAATCGGTTTTTCCGGAAGCGGCATTTTTCCATCCATGCTGTCTGTCAATTGTGAGTTGGTGAGAAACGTATAGCCGGCAGCGACGAGAGTTTTTATCTCTTGTTCAAAGGTATAAGGATTTACATTCAAAGATATTCGAGTTTTATCACCTTTGTCTGCCACATTTTCAACGTAATGAAACATTAAAATCGGAACCCTGTATTCAGTAATTTTATTTTCTTTTGTTTGTTGAAGCTGTTGTTGAAGTTTGGCAGGAAGCGGTGCCGGACTTAAAGATAGTAATTTTTTTTGGTTGTTTTTTTCGCTAAATGATCTGTATTCCTTGGTTGATTGATAGTAATTGTAACCCAGATATAACGCCTCGAGAAGCAAAACTCCTAAAATAGCACCGGCGGCAACCCAAAAGTAGTCAAGTTTGGGAATTTTCAATCGGGATTTTTTTCTGGATCTTAGAGCCGGCATAGATCAATCATTATACATGATACAACTGTTCCATAGTCCCTTGCGATTTGTTTTTGCCTGCGTCTCCGCTTCTTTAAGGAGGGAATAGTACTTGACATCGGGCAAAAAGGCATCGACTTTAGCAAATCCTTCCTCGATCAATATTTTATTTACGAAGGTGTTATTTATATAAACGTAACGGAGAAGTCTGCCGTACCGATCGGTTTCCGACCTGTCTTTTTCAAGCTGCACGGTTTTACCCTCGATCAGTTCTTTATTTTTCTCGGCGGCTTCTTGAGAAAAACATTGGGCGGATTTTTGTTTTGTCGCCAACTCCGGCGTGTCAATTCCGATATAACGGACTCTTTTTCCAGCTTCGATCTCAAAGGTATCTCCGTCGATAACACGTGTTACCCGTACAGAATTTCTTACTGGTATTTTAACCGCCGGTAACTCGGTTTTTTTATCATAAAGAAAAAGTAGGATTAATATTAAAAAAACAAACGTTACGATATAAAACCAAACGGGAATTTTTTTGAGAAATTTAACCATTTAGAAAAAAATAAGCGACAGAAATCCCATGCCTGTTCCAAAAAGCGCCCCTCCGATTACATCGGTTGCCCAGTGCTCTCCCAAGGAAACTCTGGTGATAAGCATGATTACTGCAAAGCCCCAAACAAGGGAAATGGCGATTATTTTACCCGCAGGATTTTTTTTCAGCTTTTTGGAAATCATTAAAAGATAAGTCACGACAACAGCGATAAATGTTATCCTGAGACTATGTCCGGAAGGATAGGATGATCCGGGCTGAACATAGGAAGAGGGAAAAAGAAACGGGATGTCGTAGCGAAAAAATAAAAACGGCGGACCCGGATGACGCAAAAACGCCTTGCCAAAGATTTCTCCTACGTGCGCAGCCAGAAAGAAGAATAGTGTAGTGAAGATTGCAATAATTTTTTTATGGACGATCAATATAAGGCAGAGTACAACAAATAAGATTTCAAAACTTCCCAATAGACTTAAAAAGGAAAGAATAGTATCGAAGCGCTTTGGAATATGATTTTGGATTCGTACGGTTGTGTCAAAGTCAAATGATCCGAGGACTTTTGACTTTACGATCACAGAAAGGAAATAAAATGATGCTAAAAAAATAAATCCCGCTACTAAAAAGGCGAGTTTTTTCTTACCCATTTTTATAGTATACAGGAATCAATTAAAATTTATCTAAGTCGGTCAGGATTTTAAGCTTATTTTCAGTTGAAACCAGTTAAATATTGTCGCATACTATTTTAGTTGAAACTATGAAAAAGCTTTTGTTGGGACTGATCTTGCTTCTTGTTATAGTCGGGGTTACCGAACATTTTGCCGATACCGGAATTCTTCCCGGAAAGATTTCACTTCCCCAAAAAAATCAATCAGTTAAAATCGTTTCAGAAGAATCGGTTATCATAAATGTTGTTAAACAGGCTTTACCCTCGGTTGTCACAGTTGGGATAAAGACGACTGCGCATCAACAACCAAGCAACAATTTTTTCTTTAACCCGCTCAATCCTTTTTCACCCTTCGAGCAAGGACCAAGCACGCCTCAGAATGTGGAACAAAATATCGGGTCGGGGTTTATCGGGTCGTCTGACGGTTTGATAATCACGAATAAGCATGTCGTTTCCGACGATCAATCGACCTATCAAATTATCACGAATGACGGAAAAAAATATGATGTGCAAAAAATTTATCGTGATCCATTAAATGATATTGCAATTTTAAAAATTGCAGCCAGCGGTTTACAGCCTTTGGCTCTTGGGGATTCCTCCAGCCTTGAGCTCGGGCAGTTAGTTATCGCAATAGGAACGCCTTTAGGAGAATTTAGAAACAGCGTGACGCATGGAATTATTTCAGGTTTAGGCCGGGGAATTTCAGCCGGTTCACCTTACGAGGGATCGGTTGAGAAGCTTGACAATGTTATCCAAACTGACGCGGCAATAAGTCCTGGTAACTCGGGTGGGCCGCTTTTGGACTCGTCGGGAAAGGTAATTGGGATCAATACCGCAATTGCCCAGGACGGACAGAACATTGGCTTTGCGATTCCGGTAAACGTTATTAAGGATGTACTAAAAAACTTTAATTCGACCGGCCAGTTTGAACGACCCTACATCGGAATCCGCTATTCGATGATTCAAAAAAGTACTGCAATTTTAAATAATGTTCCCCAGGGCGCATATGTTGTCAACGTGGTCTCCGGTTCACCGGCCGATCAGGCCGGTATACAGGCTGATGATATTGTTACAAAAATTGACTCAACTGCAATAAATACTGATAACGGTCATGATTTAGCGACCATAATTTCGCAAAAAAAAGTAGGGCAGACGGTCCAGGTTGAAATTTGGCGAAGCGGTAAAACAAAAACTCTTTCGGTGACTCTACAATCCTCGTCATAAATTGTCATTGACAATAATATATGGTCCATTTACCATATAAGTAATTAGCAGTTTCTTTTTTTATATATATGGCGACAAAAGGCAGCGATTTTAAATCGATGTTTGCCCAGCTTGATAATATTTGTGAGGAATATCTGGTAAAAAAAGCTCCAGGTCTTCCGGAAAATATTAAGGAATTATTAGTCAAGATTGCTCCTTGGGTTTCTTTGGTCGGTGTTATTTTAGGCATTCCAGCGGTTTTAGCTATCTTCGGTCTATCAGCTTTTGTTATGCCTTTAGGTTTTTTAGGCGGAATTATGTCGGGCAGGCCGTTTTTTGGAGTAACCTACTTAGTTTCAGTCGCGTTTTTGGTTGTGACTTTAGTACTTGAGGCCTTGGCAATCCCTGGTCTTTTCAAGAGATCGAAACAGGGTTGGATGTTTGCCTATTATGCTGTTTTAGTTTCAGCAGTCTCAAATCTTGTCAGCTTTAATCTGGGTGGATTGATAATTGGGACATTGATCGGTTTGTATATCTTGTTCCAGCTTAAATCATACTACAGATAAAGCTTATGTCACGAATTGATCAGGCTAGAGAGGCGTATCTTGCAAAGGATATTTTATCAGCGAAAAAAAGCCATACGACTTTTTCGATTCATAAAGCTATCCATCATCAGGAAGCTCATGTCACTAGTTTTAACCTACCTCAAATTATTTTAGGCGGACAAGATGGCTTAGTGAATGTTTTGGGAATAATTTTAGGTATCGCTGCGGCTACTTCATCTTCTCAGATAGTCATCATTGCCGGTCTGGCCGCGACCTTCGCCGAAAGCATCTCAATGGCGGCGGTTGCCTATACCTCAAAGTTGGCTGAGGCAGATTATTACCAGTCGGAACTTGAACGGGAAAAATGGGAGATTGAACATCTGCCTGATGGTGAAAAGGAAGAAATTAGAGCGACGTATGAAAACTATGGCTTTCGTGGAAAAATTTTAGACGAGATCGTTTCCCGAATCACAGATGACAAGGAAACCTGGCTTAATGTAATGATGGAGCAGGAGCTTAAGCTTGAGCCGGTCGATAGAAAAGCGGCCCTGCCAGCCGCAATCTTGGTTGGTTTCTCAGCTCTTGTCGGATCTTTTATACCGCTTCTGCCATTTTTCTTTCTGGCAGTAATTCCTGCAACCTTACTTTCCTTGTTTGTTACCGCCCTGACTCTTTTTGTAATAGGCTACTATAAAGCCAAGGTCACCTTGGGGCGGAATCTATTCCGGATGGGGATGGAGATGCTTATCATTGGTATGGCTTCGGCTTTGGTTGGGTTTTTGGTCGGTAAGATGCTTGAGATTAAAAAATAATAAGATTACTTTGGGAGTTATGCGAAATCTTCAAAAATCAGGATGATATAAAAATCAAGGCCCCATCACGGCGCGACAGGTCCGAGATTTGAATTAATAGCCGCTCCATGAAACTTCGGCTTCCGCGCACGTTCATGCTGAAAACTAGGGTAAAACTGGAGAGTTCGCGCCTGGATATAATATTCTTCGCGAAAAACGAAGGTCTCGAGTCATAAATACGATAGTTGCTTTGCTTCTTGAGGGAGTAAGTTACGTCATGCCAAGTAAATTGTTTGCTCCTTACCAAGAGTTTTTACCTTTAAAATAATTCGTAGGCTCTTTGGAAAGTTGCATAATCAACCTCTTTTTTACCTTCAAGCTGAACGGTTTTAAGTATAATTCGATCGTTGTTTTTAACCATATTAGTTATTTTTAATCTTCGAGCCTCATCCAACCGCGTAGGTTGTACAAGGGTCCAGATACCTGGCCAAGGGGAAAGTCCCCGGTAAAGATCGAAAATCGTTTCAGCCAGAGAATTGCTATGGTATTTAATTTTATTTTTTTTACAAAAGTCGTCGATAATGGATGGAATAAAATCTGCCTTTTTGCCTTGCAGTGCTTGTTTTAGTACTGAATACGGAATGAATCCGTCGTTTTTGTTGGGAAAACGCGTATAGGTTGCTGCTTCATGTTTTTGGGAGGCGGTTTTGACCCTGTTTTCAAGAAGATCAGAAAGTTTCTGTCGGAAAAGATTAAAGGAAAGATCATGTAATCTTTTTTCCAGTTCAATCCGGGTTTCGGTTGAGTTTATTTTGACAGTTTGTTGAGCAACGAGTTCTCCCCGGTCAAGTTTTTCATCGGTTTGGACAAGGGAAACAGCTGTATTTTTGTCGCCCATAACCAAGGAAAATGTTGCCGGAGTCGGGCCACGATAAAGAGGCAGCTTGGAAAAATGAATGTTCCAGAAGCCAAAGCGCGGCAGATCAAGAATATTTTTGGGAATGATCTGGCCATAAAAATAGATAAGACCGAGGTCGATATCGTTAAAAAATTTCGCGAGTTCATTTATCCTCCCGTCTTTAACTAAAAGACGATGTGTCTGGGCAACTTTTTTGACCGGTGACGGAACAACTGTTTGTTTTCTTCCGACCGGTTTGTCAGACTGTGTAACTACAAGATCTACACTGACAGTATCAGATAATTCCGGGCTGATTAATAATTTTTCTAAAAATTGTGCGGATAGCTCGGGCGAACCCAAATAAGCTAATCTAAGTTTTTTCATGGGCTGGGAGTGGAATTTTTCGGGAATTCAAAAAGGATTGCCGCTTTGGTTGGGTCCTCATTCATATTTAAAAACGAAGGATAAGTAAATTTGAGTCCCCAGCGTTTACTTTGAACAGTTTTGTATTCAAACGGAGTCGGAGTTGGCAGTTGGGTCGGGGTTGGCGTAAGTTTCAAAAGATAATCTATGACCTTATTAGCTCTTTCAACTTGTTGCCCATATCGTACTCCAATGACAAAAACAACGATGAGAACGAGCAAAAAAATAAAGATGTAGGTTCGTGGCTTCATATGTATATTTTACTTGTTTTCACTAAAAAATTTCTTAATGATTTCTTCAATTGGTTCTTCCTCAATTGTCAAATCTGAGAATGGGAGAGATTCATTTATAAGATTTATGGTTTTTGGGAGATTTTTTTTCTCGATTTTAAATTTAACTTCGGGAAATTTATAAAAAAAAGCGGGATTTATAGCTGTTAAATTTTTTTTATCAACTGATTTTTCTAAGGTTATTCTGATGGTCTTTTCACGAGAGTATTTAGTCGTAATTTTTTCCAAAGATCCGTCATAAATTATTTTTCCATGATTTATTATTATTAAACGTTTTGCCAGACGTTTCACATCCTCAAGATAATGACTGGTTAGAATGATGGTTGCAGCAAATTTAGATTGATATTCTCTAATAAAATCGCGGATTGTTTCCTGCGAAAAAAGATCAAGGCCGATGGTCGGTTCGTCAAAAAATACCAGGCGTGGTCTATGAAGAAGCCCAGCAATTAACTCCATCTTCATGCGCTCACCCAAAGACAGAGTTTTTACCGGGTTTTTCAGTAAATGGCGACAGTTTAGAAGCTCGCTTAACTCATTAACGGTTTTTTCAAACTGCTCTTCAGGGATTTCATAAATTTCTTTGTTTAAGGTAAACGAATCATAGGCCGGGATATCCCAGATCAGTTGATTGCGCTGACCCATAACAAAACTTATCTGGCGTAATAATTCTTTTTTCTTTTCAAAAGGAATGTAACTTAAGACGCGGACTGTCCCCGAGGTGGGGTATAAAATTCCCGAAAGAATTTTCAGGGTCGTGGTTTTCCCGGCTCCATTGGGGCCAATAAACCCTACCAGTTCATTTTGTCCTATCTCAAACGAAACCCGATCCAGCGCGATTGTTTCTTTATACTTTCTAAAAAAAATATCAGCAAAAAAATTCTGGTTTTTAGTGTGAGTTCTGTAGATTTTAGTAAGGTTTTTTACAGTTATCATATCAGCCTCCCCAGCTCTGGTACTGTTTTAATGCATAATCCCAAAGTCTAAGGGATAAAAAGATTATGACTAATGATAGCAAAAAGGATAAAAGATAGAAGCCGGGAGACAGAAGTTGGAACAAGGCCTTAGGAGGAAAAGACATCATAATACCGATCGGGATAATAAAGGTAAAAAATCCCCGGATTGGTTCTTTGTAAATTTCGAAAGGGAAACGTCCCATAGTTGAAAGATCGCGATAGATCATCATTGTATGATCTACGTTCGTAGTCAAAATACCCAAAGCCAAGACCAAGATGTGAAATCCAGTTGCGATAAGAAGAGAGTTTAAGACAAGAAGAAGATAGAAAGCCGAAGATTGAAAAGTGATATGAGGCAGTTTTGCGGCAAAGAAAAAGGTTATTGCCAGATAGGGAAAAAGCAGAAACAGATCCAAAAAATCAACCCCACCTAAAAGAACTTTAAGAAAAGGATGAAAAGGCCGGGTCAGAATAAGATCCAGATCGCCGGACACAACATAGTCGCGGAAGCGGTAAACTTCGCGGAAAAGAATTTGCGAGGCCGTATCAATGAGATTAAATGTTAGATAAAAAATTGCTGCCTGAGTAAAATTGTAACCGGTGACCACTTTGGTTTTACTTAAAATAAGAAAAATAAAGAAGAAGAAAAAAAAGAAGCGCAGGATTTTGCCGGCGATAAAAAAGATTATTCCCAGCCGCGCCTGAAAGGTGCTTTTTAAGGCAAAGGTAGAGAACAGGATAAAAATTTTTAGGTTGCGTTTCAATTGTTCCATATGTCTTTTATTAATCGGCTCGCAATTTTTTCATATTAAATAGATTCTGTTGTTCGTGATCCCTTCTCTCCTGCGAGGCTCTTCGGCCAAAGGCCGAAATCCGCTTCTCGAAGAGTACACCTTGCTCACGGCACATACTCAATAATTATTAACGTCCCCAAAACGAAAAACTCTTGTTGCCTCGATCCCACATAAGCCTTGTCAGTTTATAAGATAGGAAAACCCAGACAGTTGCCATTGCGCCTTCCAAAACTATTATAGAGTCAACCTGGCCTAAAAGGATTTTGGTTGGCAGATAGTAAAGATAAGGGAAGGGAGTGAGAAGCAGGAGGTGGTAGATCGGGCCGGGGAAAAGGTCAAGCGGGAAGTAGGCGCCGGATAAAAAAGCAACGATCATAAAAAATAAAAAGCGTGGCGCCCAAACCTCGGTTGTCCAAAAACCCAAAAAAGAGAGCATCAGGCTTAAAAAAAAGGAGATAAAAGTGCCATTTAGGAGAAAAAGAAATGCCAATAAGATATTTTTAGGAATCACGAGGCTGACTTTAAAATAGATAACCAGTATACCGATTTCAAATATGGCAAAGAAAACATTCAGTAATTTATCAGCGATGTCTCGACTTAGATAGTACTTGAAAAACGAAACAGGTTTAAGCAGGTAATTAATTATTACTCCATTATTTATTTCGCCGGCAACATCAACGGTTCGCGTTCCCATGGCAAATTCGTAAAGCAGGTTGGCAAAAAGAATGTAAGACAGGAGCGAACTCTCTTTATACGAGCCAAACTGGATATTTTTTCCACCGACGACTGCGAACCATAAAAAAAAGGTTATGGCAGTACTTATAAACATGCGCAACCGCCAAAGTATAAAGTTCAGCCGATAGGCGGAATATTCTTTAAAAGTCGTGGTTACAATCTTCAAATATTTTCGCATGGAAAAATTATACAGGACTTGTCCCGATTAAATCGGGACTTGACAAAACGAAAACGAGTTTAGTATACTTGGGTTGGTCCTCCTGATGAGGCGAACCAATTTGATACTTTTTCTTTACGCTATCAAATACTAGGGTAATCCCGCCTTAGGCGGGAAATGAGATGCAAGTACTTCTCAATGGTTGCATTGAGAATCACATCTTCCCGTTCCCAAATGCGGGAAAAAGTACAAGCTTTACCTCGTCGGTGAGGATCACTAGTATATCCTCATTTAGAATTCAGAATCGAGAATTCAAAATTAATGTGAAATTATTAAATTCCTCTTTAGCGTTTAAACCCGAATTATCAATTCTGAATTATAAATTTTAAATTCTTTTATGTCTCCAGTGAAAAAAAAGTCTCGCGAAGAGGTTGATAGCCCTCTTGATGTCTCTTCTCTTATTGAAAAAGTTGAGGAAAAACCGATCGTTCCAGCCTCCGTCCCATCAATGGGGACTACGGCCGGCAAGCCCGCCTCCGAGGTCCCAGTAGAAGAGCGGTTAAAAGAAGATTTGAAACTAAGTTATCCGGCTAAAGGTGTTTTAGACATAACGGTCGGCGGCTACGGATTTCTACGCCAGGATTATGCCTTAAATCCGGATCGCGACATCTATGTTTCCACATCTCAAATTCGCAGATTTTGGCTGCGCCGAGGGGACGAAGTTGAAGGTTTGGCTCGTCCGCCCAAAGAAGGTGAGCGATTTCATTCCCTGCTTCTTATAAAAAAAATCAACGGCCAAACAATGACGGAAGAAGAAAGTGCAAAGCGTAAACAGTTTGACCAGCTGACCTCTATTCATCCCAATCGTCAGATAAGACTTGAGACAAAACAGGATATTCTATCGATGCGAATTACTGATCTTATTGCTCCGGTTGGTTTTGGACAGCGGGCGCTTATTGTCTCCCAACCTAAAGCCGGTAAAACCACATTTTTAAAAGAAATTGCTTCCGGTATAACCGAAAACTTTCCCAAAGCCAATTTAATGGCGGTTTTGATTGGCGAGCGACCAGAGGAAGTAACTGAGATCAAAAGGTTTATGAAAGGTGAGGTAGCGGCTTCAAACTTTGACGAATCTCCGAGACAACAGGTAAAGGTTGCAAATTTAGCACTTGAACGGGCAAAGCGGCTCGTTGAAATGGGTCACGACGTCATCATCCTTCTGGATTCGGTGACTCGCTTGGCGCGGGCGCTAAATATGTCTACCAGTAATACCGGAAGAACGCTTTCGGGTGGTTTTGATCCCGGGGCGCTTTATCCGGCAAAAAAGTTTTTGGGAGCGGCCCGAAACTGCGAGGAAGGCGGGAGCTTAACTATTATCGGCACCGCTCTTGTTGGTACAGAGTCACGGATGGATGATCTTATCTACGAAGAGTTTAAGGGTACCGGCAACATGGAGCTTCATCTTGACCGTAAGTTTGCCGATCGGAGAATCTATCCGGCGATTGATGTTGAAAGGTCGGGAACAAGACACGAAGAACTACTGTTTGACAAAGATATTTTAGGTAAGGTTGCGACTCTACGCCGGATGCTGGCCTTGCTGTCACCGGAAGAGCGACTTACCGCCATGATTGAGAAGCTTACCAAAACGAAAAATAATAAAGAATTCCTAGAGAGTTTAAAGGGCTGAAAATTTCGCTCGATACGTCTTTTTTCGCTTTGAAGAACATCCCCTCCACGCTCAGCGGGCTCTTTAAAAGCTCAAAAAGAGTATCTTCGCTCCAATTTTGTTAGTTTTGATCTTTAATTTTTGAACTTTGAGTTTAATACCGCTTGACAACCGGTATTATATACTCTATACTGGTATGGAGTATGGATACAAAGAAGAGAATCAATAGGATTGTTGGGCAGTTGAAGGGAATTGAGCGAATGGTGGAGGAAAACCGCGACTGTTCCGATGTCCTTCAGCAGCTCACGGCAATTAAAAAGGCCATAGACGGTCTTTCTAAAGAAGTTGTTATTTCCGGCGTCTGCCGTTTTGTTCCCAAAGAAGAAACAAAAAAGATAGAGGAAATTATGAAGAGAGCCATAAATTTATAAAATCCTAAATTTTAAACTCTAAATTATTATGAAAAACGTCATTATAATAGGTGGCGGGCCGGCAGGACTGGCTGCGTCTATTTATTTAGCCCGGGCCGGTCTCGATCCTTTAGTTTTTGCCGGTTCACCCCCGGGCGGGCAACTAATGTTAACTTCGGAGGTTGAAAACTATCCGGGAATTGAAAACATCCTGGGGCCGGAATTAATCGAAAAATATCGGAAGCATGCAGAGAAATTTGGGGTAAAAATAATCAATCAAAATATCACAAAACAGGATCTTTCCGTATCACCTTTCTCTTTGTTCACTGCTGACCCCGATTCAATCGGGGCTGATAAAAATTATTCCACGCGTTCGGTTCTTATCACAACTGGGGCAAAAGCTCTGTGGTTGGGGTTGGAATCGGAAACTAGACTGCGGGGAAAAGGGGTTTCTGCCTGCGCAACCTGCGATGGATTTTTCTTTAAAGACAAGGTGGTTGGAGTTGTCGGCGGCGGCGATACCGCGATGGAAGAGGCATTGACCTTAACAAAATTTGCCAAAAAAATCTACATCATTCATCGAAAAGACAGTTTTCGCGCCTCAAAAATCATGCAGGAAAGAGTGCTTAAGAGTCCCAAGATAGAAGTTATCTGGAATACTGTAGTTGAAGAAATCTTGGGTCAAAACAGAGTCGAGAGTATCAGATTGACGACGGGGCCTGCCCCGGTTCTCCTTCCCGCCAGTGCCACCCGGCGTGAGCTTAAAGTGGATGGAATTTTTATCGCAATCGGTCACAAACCAGACACCGATATTTTTAAAGGTCAGATCGAGCTCGACAATAAAGGTTATATTCTAACGACGGAGCGCGTCGCAATGGAGAGTTTTAAAGGCGAAGACTCGGAGAAAATTGAGAATCTGAAATCTAAAATTGCGAAGTTTAATTCGGAATTTGGATCGCAAACGTCAGTCCCGGGTGTTTTTGCCGCAGGCGACTGTGTCGATTATAAATACCGTCAGGCGGCAACTGCCGTTGGGATGGCTGTGGCTGCGGCTCTTGAGGTTGAAAAATATTTAGCCGATTAATTTGAAAGATTATGGAAAACACCGGTAAAAAAATGCTTGAATCTGCCCATGAGATAATAAAAAAGACCGCCAAAAGTTTGGGCTTGTCTTCAGAAGTTATTACTCGCTTAATCGAACCTGATTTTATTCATGAATTCAATTTTTCCGTCGGCAAAAAAATCTACAAAGGCTGGAGAATACAGCATAATAATACTTTGGGACCTTATAAAGGCGGAATACGGTTCCATCCCAATGTGAACCGAGACGAAGTACAAGCTCTGGCAACCTTGATGTCGGTAAAATGCGCCGTAGCCGGTTTGCCGATGGGAGGGGGAAAGGGCGGAGTTATTGTTAATCCGAAAGAATTGTCAGAAAAAGAACTTGAAGAGCTATCTCGCGCTTATGCCCGGGCTATCAGCTTATTTATTGGTCCTTATGTAGATGTGCCGGCGCCGGACGTCAATACAAATCCTAAAATTATGGCTTGGATGGCGGAAGAATACGAAAAAAATCTCAAATCGCAAAACTCAGGCCTTAAATCTAATGAAGTTTTGGCGACGTTTTCAGGTAAGCCGGTTGAAAAGGGCGGAAGTTTGGGCCGGACCGAGGCAACGGGAAGAGGCGGAGTCTATGTTTTGCAAGCTTTACTCGCAAAACTAAGATCAAAAATCAATCCGCCAGCTGGCGGACAAAAATCAAAACCGACAGTTGCTGTTCAAGGATTTGGGAATGTCGGCTATTATTTTGCTAAATTTTCCGAGGATATGGGTTTTAAAGTCGTTTCCCTTTCCGATTCGAAGGGTGCGATTTATGTTACTGAGGGTTTGAGCGTTGAGACAACCTTAAAATGCAAAAAAGAGAAAGGCAGCGTTGCCGGATGTTACTGTCGCGGATCGGTCTGCGATGTCCGTTTCGGCAAGCCGATCAGCAATGACGCGCTTCTGGAGTTGCCGGTTGACGTACTGGTACCTGCGGCTTTGGAAAATGTCATAAATGCTCAAAATATGGCCAAAATTAAGGCAAAAATAATCATCGAGATGGCGAACGGTCCGATTACCGAAGAAGCCTACGAATACCTTACAGAAAAAGGCGTGATTATCGTTCCTGATGTTTTAGCCAACTCGGGTGGGGTTACAGTTTCGTATCTCGAATGGTATCAAAATATTCATAATGAGAAATGGACCGAAGCTGCGGTAAATAAAAGATTAAAAGAGATGATCGAAAAAGCTTTTGAATCGATTTGGAAAAAATCTGTCGCCAAAAGGATATCTCTTAAACAATCCGCCTTTGAGGTGGCAATCGAGAGAATTACAAAATTATCTACCGCTTAAGAAAGTTTAAAGGATTGAGAAGCGTGTCTCCGGAGCGAATTTCAAAATGGAGATGGGTACCGGTAGAGTTACCGGTGGAACCCATTGTCCCAATCTGCTGACCCTGCGATACTACCTGACCAGGCGAGACAGCTATACGTGATAAATGACCATAGAGAGTACGGTAGCCGTTTCCGTGATCAACAATTATATGACAACCATATCCGGAGGAAATACAGCCAGCAAAAATAACAGTGCCGGTGTCAGCTGCAATAATCGGCGGAGCCGAGGGATTTGCGATGTCAAGCGCCATATGATACCAGACGGGATACTGGGTTATGATACCGGTAGTTGGCCAGATAAAATTCGAGGTGCCGTGGACTCCGGCGTGGACCTGAGCAAATAGCTCTTCGTTGCCGGGACCAACCGCAGGTTGGGGCTCAATTGTTCCGTTTGGTACATAAAGAATCTGTCCGGCAGTTAGAGTAAAGGTATCAGGGTCGGCATAGTCGTTGAATGGAAAGTTTACAATCTGTTGCGGATCCGTATGATAAAGTTTGGCAATTGAATAGATTGTTTCTCCCGACACAACTTTATGAACGATACCGGTGACCGGAGGAATTTTTAAGTCTTGGCCGGGTTTAATCGTATCTACCTGCAGGTTGTTTGCCCATCTAACAGTATCGATTGAGATATCGAATTTTTTGGCAATGGAAGCCAGTGTATCGCCGCCTTCTACGGAATAATCGATTACTTTATCGCGGGGTTTAACCGAAACAACGGTTGACAAAGAATTTTCATATGGGTCATACGAAACAACGGTTTGGGTTGAATTATTAGTGTCCCCATTCGAATTAATAAACGGATTATTTTGGGCGATAATCGGTCCGGCAACTAAGGTTGCCCCAATCAGCATAAAAACCGAAGTGTTCAAAAATGAAGAAGAATATTTACCCCTTTTTACAACCAGAAATGCCACGACCAGATCTTTCGCTTTTTCAAAACGCTGCCCCCAGGAAAACAAACGGGTT
>JAJYOJ010000004.1 GCA_021796235.1 bacterium
CCCCAGAAAGTGTTTACAGTTCAAAACACCAAATGAGATGTTTGAGAAAGAGGTAAACAGTTACAAGTTCCGTAGATACAGACGGGCAAAAGAAGACGGGTGTTGCACTTCAACTTAGAATGCAGGCCCCGGACAAATTGTAGTTGTTTCAGCCTATAATATTTGGTAAAATAAGAGTATGATAAGGCTGATTTTGGTGCTTCTCAATTCAATCATTTTTATTGGCGAAATAACGCAGGCGCTGATCCTTCTTCCGCTGAAAATAATCTTATTCATTTTACGGTTTTTACTAACCAAAACTAAAGAATTTTTACACGCGTTTAAAAAAATTGAATTTAAATATAAACCGATATTTAAGAAACGTAAAATTGCCAAGATATCGTTCCTTAAACTTCCGAAAATTTCTTTCAAACTTCCCCGAATAAAAATAAGAAATCGATTTTTGCGGGCTGGTCTCAAAGTGAAATTTTTTGTTCTAGGATGTATTTTCACGCTTCTAATAGTGTTTTTTTATCAATCTTATTTTTTTGTTAAAAATCTTCCATCACCTTTAAGCATAGGAAAAGTAAATTATCCTTTATCGACACATATATTTGACCGAAACGGAAAGCTTTTATATGAGATTTACCGCGAACAAAATCGTACTCCGATAAATCTTAAAGACTTACCTCTGTATATCGCACAGGCGACAATCGCAATTGAGGATAAAGATTTTTATCACCACAATGGGATAGATTTCATTTCGGGGATACTTAGGGCGGTAAGAGACACAATTTTTAGTGGTTCACTTCAGGGTGGATCAACAATTACTCAACAATTAGTAAGAAGCTCGTTGTTAACGCCAGAGCGAACTATTCAACGCAAAATTAAAGAAATTATCTTAGCGCTTTGGACGGAGAGATTATATAGCAAAAACCAAATTCTTGAAATGTACCTGAATCAGGTGCCTTATGGTGGCGAGTCTTATGGGATTGAAGAGGCGGCACGTACTTATTTTGGTAAGGGTGCAAAAGATATTGATCTTTCCGAAGCTGCAACATTAGCTGGACTTCCCCGGGCACCATCGCAATATTCACCCTATATAAATCCATCACTAACTCTGGTACGGCGAAACGAAGTATTAGGCCAGATGTATAATCAACATTACATTACGAGAGATCAAGAAAAACAAGCCGAAGATGAAGCTCTGCATATAGTTCCGCCGAAAACTCAAATTGCAGCTCCTCACTTTGTTTTTTATGTTAAATCTGCTTTAGAAAATACATATGGTATTGAAGAGGTAGAACAAGGTGGGTTAAATGTCGAAACCACGTTAGATATTAATATACAAAATGAAGCTGAAAAAATCTTGAACGAAGAACTGACAAAAATCCAAAATTTGCACGTTACCAACGGCGCTATAATGGTTACCCGACCTTCAACCGGAGAGATACTTGCGATGGTTGGATCAGTCAATTTCTTCGCTTCACCCTCTGGCTCTTTTAATGTAGCGACAGCCCTTAGACAACCCGGTTCGTCAATCAAACCGATAATGTATTCGTTAGCCTTGGCAAATGGTTATACGGCAGCATCAATCATCGACGACTCGCCGGTTGTTTTCAATAGCCCTGGTTCTTCCCCATATGCGCCAGTCAATTATGATGGAAAATTTCATGGAAAAATTCCTCTCAGATATGCCCTGGCAAATTCAATTAATGTACCGGCCGTTAAGGTATTGAATACGTTAGGGGTACCGGCTTTTATCGAACAAGCGCAAAAATTTGGAATCACTACCTGGACAGATCCAGCCCGTTATGGTTTATCCTTGACGCTGGGTGGAGGGGAGGTAAAAATGACTGATATGGCTGAGGCATATGGGGTTTTTGCCAATATGGGATACAAAGTTCCCTTAAATAGTCTTATAAAAGTTTCCGATGTTACTGGACAAGATTTTTATGATTTAAGTCCTAAGAAGTCTCAGGTTATTGATCCTGGAATAGCCTATATTCTTTCAGATATTCTGTCAGATAATTTTGCAAGGCAGATGGAGTTTGGTACGAATTCGGCTCTGGAAATTCCCGGCTCTAAAGTAGCTGTGAAAACTGGTACAACCAATGATAAACGAGACAACTGGACCATCGGCTATACTCCAGATTTCTTAGTTGTTGTTTGGGTAGGTAATAATGACAATAGCCCTATGAACCAATATTTGGCATCGGGGATAACAGGTGCTGCTCCCATCTGGAACAGGGTGATGGGGTATCTTTTACAAAATTATTCAACAGCAGGCAATTGGTATAATCAACCCGACGATGTAGTTTCCAAAAAATGTTATTTCGGCAGGACCGAGTATTTCCTACGGGGTACTGAAAATAAAGTTTCCTGTGGAGAGCCAATCCTCGGGTCCACGCCAACCCCTACGCCAAAGCCTTAATTTTTTCAAATCCGACCAATGATTGCAGAACTTTTGGTATGACAATTGATCCGTCTTTCTGTTGGTAGTTTTCCAGTATTGCAATAAGAATGCGCGGAGAAGCAAGCGCCGTATTATTCAGAGAAAAACAATATTCAGTTTGCCCCGTTTTATTTCTGTATTTTATTTTTAACCTCCGGGTTTGAAAATCACCCATAATAGAGTTTGACATAGTTTCTCCGTAACCATTCCTAGATGGCATCCAGGTTTCTATATCAAATTTCTTAACTTGTGGCTCGCCCATATCGCCTGTGCACATAAGAAGAACCCTATAAGGAAGGTTTAAATCTTGTAAGATTTCTTCGGAATTCTTTTGTAGTTCCTCATGCAGTTTTTTTGCTTCAAGCATATCGTTTTTTCCAATGAAGACCTGTTCGATTTTCCAAAACTCGTGCAGCCGGTAAAGTCCTTTTAAGTCTTTTCCATAGGATCCGGCTTCGCGGCGAAAACAGGGAGAAAGCGCGACAAATTTTTTTGGCAACCCTTTTTCATCTAAAATTTCCGAAGCATAGTAGGACGTTACCGGAACCTCAGCAGTTCCGGCAAGATAGGCGTCGTTATCGTTTAATTTGTAGACTTCCTGCTCGCCCCAGGGGAATTGGCCGGCGCCAAAAAGAGTAAAGCCCTTGACAATCGCTGGCGCAATGATAGGCGTATAACCTTTCTTAATAAGTTTATTGAAAACATAAAAAAGTATGGCAAAATGGAGTTGAGCAGCTGCATTTTTTAAAAAATAACCACGAAAGCCTGAAACTTTTGCTCCTCTTTCAAAATCAATCAAGTCCAGATTCTTACCGAGTTCGATATGAGATTTTGGCTCAAAATCAAATTTTGTAATCTTTCCCCATTTTTTGATCTCAACATTGTCGTCCGTATTTTTTCCAACCGGTACTTCGTCTAAAGGAACGTTGGGAACGAAAGAAATTAACTTATTTAATTCTTCCTCGGTTTTTTTGAGGCTTTCTTCAATTCCTTTCAACTCTTCTTTTATCTCTTTACCCCTTTTCTTGACAGAATCATCTACTTTGTTTTTTGCCAAAGCATTGCGTTCCTCTCGCAGTTTCTGATTTTTTTGAATGAGGTCACGTCTTATTTTATCAAGCTCAAGAATTCTATCTATATCTACTACACGATTTTTGTTTTTTGCGGCTGTAATTACTTTTTCCTTGTTTTTTTGAATAAAATCAATTGAGAGCATGATTAGTTTATTTTAACACAGTTTCGATTTTTATTACTAAGCGTTTGAGAGCTTTTAATCTGTGGTTAATAATTTTATGCTCTTCATCAGTCAATTCGTCATAATATTTATTAAACTCTTTTACGATAAATAGGGCCCGATAGGGATAACCAAGGGTGGGCCTGCCGCTAGGTTTTTCAGCAATCAGTCCTTTAATTTTTTCCTGCTCGCATAACTGTTTTTTTGTTTTCGGATCATAAAAACAAAGGCACGTTTCCAAATAGGCTGTTCTGTCTATCCGAATTTCACCCGTAGGGTGCAATCGCCTAAGTGCGTAGTCAATGAGCTCTTTATCCGTTGCTTCTCGCCCCAGCCAGCGCCTGGACTTGACTCCAGGTTCGTTGTTTAAGGCCGGAATAATTAGGCCTCCGTCATCGGCTAAGGTTGGAAGACCAGAAATTTTAGCATAAAATTTGGCTTTGAGAAGTGAATTTTCCTTAAAGGTTTTACCGGTTTCTTCGGGCTCTTCCGTGATACTTAAATTGTTTAGAGAGAAGACCTTTAATCTCTTTTGTTCCAATTTTTTTAAACCAAGCATCAATTCTGCGAGCTTCGCTTTATTGGTTGTTGCAACAAGAAGGGATTTCATAGATTAATATTGTACTTGATTTTTAATAATCTATAGATTAAAGTGTTTTATGGAAATAAGAAAAAAGACTAAAAAAAAAGAAATTAAGGGTTATAATAACACCCGCGCATAGCGCGGGCTTTTTTGTTATGGTAGAAAAGATACGTAAAAGACCGCCAACTCGTACTTTACCTGTTCTCCAACAGTATTATCATGATTGGAGAAGAGAAAGAGGGCTATTGGATGAAGGAGCGCTGGAAGTAGGTAGAAAATTGCTTGAGGAAAATCTAGAACTCGTAACAGCCATCGATGGATTATTTAAAGGAACTAAAGATCGATATGATGTTGCTGGTGAAGCAGCGGATACATTTCTTTATGCAGGTACTTTAGTTTCCATGCACAAGATGCCGTTACATGAAGTCCTTGAAAATAACCTTCAAAAACCTGCCATCATGATAGATGATCTTGAAATGGTGGTTGATAGTCATATAATTCATAACGGCATAGACTCTTTAACAGGCATTGGTTTATCAATGCTGGAGCGTTCACAGCTCGTTTGTCAAATTTTCGAAAATTCAGACGCCGCAGACCCTCGTTTTATAGCTGATCATGCGGGACAAATTATTTTTTTGTCAGCATTAATCATAAGACATTTGGGTTTACCAATAGAAGAAGTAATTGATGGAAAGCTTTTAAGAAATGAAATTAAATATAATAAAGAGAAGCTTTTGCAGTTAAGACAAGCTGGTTTACTAGCGCAGGGCGCAATGACTATTGTCAAAAAAGACTGGAATGTCGCTTATGACAAGTTATTAATGCAATTACAATTAGGAGATTTTGAGGAGCTCGAATTAGAGTCCTAGATCTGAAGAGATTGCCTGCATCGCTTTTAGAACAATTCCAACGAATTCCTCAAGTTTAATTCCCAATTTTTCGGCGCACATTTTGATTTGTTCACGATGGACTCCGGCAGCGAAGTGTTTTGAAGGAAACTTTTTGAGTACCGACTCAACTGTTACAGATGCTAATTTTTTATCCGGCATAACAAGGGCAACTGCAACTATAAATCCGGTTAGCTCGTCACAGCTGTAGAGAGACCATTCCAACGGGGTTTTGGGAGAATTTTCGCCGGTATGGACAAAATTATGAGAAAGAATTGCGTTTATAACTTCGCTATCTGTTTCGTTTGCATCTTCTAGCCACTCAACCATTTTTTTCGTATGCATTGCCGGATTATCCCTTGTTGCTTCCCAATCTCCATCATGTAGCAGACCAACCAAACCCCATTTGTTTTCATCACCTTTGAAATGATTAGACAAAGCTCGCATAGCAGCTTCAACCGCAAGACAATGCCGCAGGAGGTTTTTATTTTTGAGATTCAGGTTTAAAATTTCAAGCGCTTTTTCCCGGGCGATCATATTTATTTGGCTGATACAATTCCAGCAACTTCAACTGTTCCTCCGCAATATTTAGTAATTTTTTCGAGGGTCTGTTTTAAAGTTTCTTCTACCATTGTTCTATTGATTTCATAAACTCCATCAATATTAATTAAAAGATTTTTAGTTTTTTCGGTTACCGCTGTTCTTTGGGCATCGCGATAGTTAAAGTCGATATTATAGCCGCCGATCTGATCGAAATAAGCTACTTCTTCGGGTTTGTATTCCGTTGGTTCGTTATCTCCAAGAAGCAATATTTTTTCCTCACGTTTGGGAAAACGCAAAATGGTAGGTAATTTAATCTTATCTAGATCAAAAGCACCAGAGGAAATTCGGTTTTTCATAACAACTAGATTATAGGCATCAACGCAAGAATTGATTTCATACAAGCCTTTTTTCAGAGCAATACGCCGGAGAAGAGCTTCGGGGGAGGGGCGGCGTGAATGCCAATCAACTTTCATTTCCCGATACATCCGTCGATAACTTTGTATCTCGCGGAATGAGCCTAGCATTTCATTTGTCAGCCCAGATTGAGTTTTAATAAATGCAGCAATTTCTTTTTGCAAATCGAGGCTGATTTTATTAATTGTTACATTCTTTATTATTGCTATTCCAATATTTATTGAGGGAAATTTTTCGGCAAGCGTTTTAGCAATGGAAAAAATTTTTTCATCGTTTAAATCCGGGAAATTAGTTTTTTTAGTTTGGCTGACTGGTCCACCTTTTTGTTTTACTGAATTAAGCAGTTTTTCCTTTGTGACATTAACACCCAATTCCAAAATTAAGTCAGCGGCTTTGGGACCAAAATCGTCTGCAGTCAAAGATTGATAAAATGCCTTAAATGCTTCCTTAGGTGGAATTTTACTGCTTGCTAGTGAGGCATAGACTGTTTTTTGAAGCGTTTCCCTATCAGAATTTTTTATATCTAATTTATCAGCAAGCGATTTAAGGAATAACTTCTGGGCCGAGTTTAGTTTATTGCTGGATTTTTTTTCTGAAGCTTGTGATGTCGGTCCAGCTTCCTGTGAATAGTTTTTTAAATACACTTGGGCATAAACGATACGTTCTTCCAAAATTTCCTTTTCATCTTGAGTTAGTTTTGAGCCTTTTTGTTTTTCAAAAAAACTAAGAAGATCAGTTTTAGTTTTCACAAGATTTGTAACCGTTCGGAAGCGAGGTAAATAAAGCCTTTTTTCGGGAAGAGGCTTAACTGCCGAAAGTTCAACAATACGGGCAAATTCTTCAAGAACTTCACCCGGTTTACCTTCGGGAAGTTTTTTTTCAATTTTTGAAAAATAAGCATTGAGACAGCGATCATAGTCATCGAAAAGATTGAGAATTGTTACGCCATAAGGATTGAAGTCTAAATGTGTTCCAATCGGAGTGCGGACAATCAAAAAGCGAAAGACATCAGGCGGTAATATTCGTGAAACTTCTTTAGCCGAAGTACCAATACCTTTTGATGACGACATTTTTTTCCCGCCGATTGTAAACCATTCGTAAGCCGGAGGATAGGTCGGAGGATAATTCAATATTTCTTCACAGATTGCCTGAGCCATATCATAGGAACCTCCGGAAGACATGTGATCTTTTCCCGCCCCTTCTATTGTAACTCCGATTACTTTCCAGTGAGCCGGCCAATCAACCTTCCAATGGAATTTGCCGTTTCCATCAAAAGGCGAGATGACTCCTTGATGTCCGCAGCCCATTGCCCAGGCAGCCATCTTGGGTTCGCAGCGATAATGAACTAGTTTTCCATCCCATTTATAAACCTGGGTGGTTCCGATTTTTCCGCACTTTTGGCAAATAACCTGAAATGGATACCAGTCCTCGGGTTTTTCGGCCTTTGCAACACGGGCGTAGATTTCCCTAACTTTTTTCGCCTGGTTTAAGACCTCTTCGATCACAGGGTTCATTTTTCCCGACCGGTATAACTTTGATGACCAGATGATTTGTGGGTGGCAGTTGATCGATTCAAAAACCTCGGTAAATTCCTTTGCATAATACTCGGCAAAGCTCTTATAATTTTTTTCCGGAGCGGGAATATTGCAAAGCGGCATTCCGGCATATTTTTCCCATTTTTCGTAATTTAGATACGAGGGTACCGCATCCATCTGATCAAGATCATTAAAAACGTAAGAAAACTTTGCGTTAACGCCATTTTCAAGAAGGACTTTATAAATTAAATCATGGATAATAACGCCCCGCAATGATCCGACATGGATTCTCCCGGAAGGAGTTTTCATGTCATCAACCAACTCACTTTTCTTATTATGCAAACTTATTATTTTTTTAACCTCGCGGTCAACCCAGATCATACTTGATTATCGACTTTATTTAAAAAGTCATTTATTATTATATAGAGTTTTTCAAGAGAAGACAAAGAAACCCATTCATTGGGAGCATGGGCATTTCCTCCGTTTGGACCAATACCAAGTACCGTTATTCCGTGAACCCCGAAAATATTTTCATCCGAAATAGATGTACGGAAATAAGGAAGAGCTTTTTTACCGATTTTTTCGCTTACAGACTGCTTTAGCATTTTTAAATATTTGTTGTTCTTGCTTATTTCATAACTATTTAAAAAAGGAGTGTCTCTTTTAAGAAAAGAGACATTTACCGAAAAATAATTTCCATATTTTCTCTTGATAATTTTTGCTAAATTCTTTATTTCTTCTAATAGCTGTTTATTTGTTTTTGGCGGTAATATTGATGAATCTAATTCAAGGCTTATTTCATGCGGAGTAGACATGCCTGTTGTTTTTGATTCAATTCTTCTTGCGAAAATGAACCCGTTTTTTTTATTTGAAAATTTATTTAATCTTTTTAATTCATTCAAAAAATCGGATAGGAATAAATTAATATCAAGCGCTGGATGATACAAGGCATAATGAAGAGGAAGGCCCTTTATTTTAATTACATAGACTGCGCGACCTGGCCTTGCAATGACGATACCTCTATTCTTGTAATAAAAGGCGGGTTCTGGCGAAACAACGCATTCGACGCCTTTCATAAAGTTTGAATTTATTAACCTATACCCGCCTTTTGAAATATTTTCTTCATCTACGCAAAAGGCTATTTTTAACGTAAAATTTTTTGGTTGAAAATTTAGGAAATTTAAAATATTAACTGCCATTCCACCTTTCATATCCCAGGAGCCCAAACCATAAGCTTTATTTCCGACCACGGTTAATTTAAACGGTTTAGTTTTCCATCCGTTCGCGACGCCGATGGTATCAAGGTGAGAGTAAAGAAGAACGCTTTTTTTACCTTTACCTTTTTCAACGACAAGATTAAATCTGTTATTTTCTACTCGTTGTTTTTGTATAAAACCATGATCTTCTAAAAGGTGATTCAAATGCATACAAAGATTTTTTTCTTCAGGATAATGGGAGTCAATTGATACGAGTTTATTTAAAAAATCTAATATTTTATCTCCCATATAGTTGAAGTAATCTTTCTCTGGCTAAATAGGTCACTAAAAGATCGTTTTGAATACTTTCTGGTCGAGCATCATTTGAATCATTGATTATATTGACATGCCGGCGAAGAATCCCAGGTGCAAAGCCATATTTTTCGCAAGCAGATAAAGTAGATTCTCTTCCCTGTTTTTTAGCAGAAATTAATACGGGAGGCAAGGGTTGTGGAATAGAGATATCTGCATTAGATTCCGAATAAATTAAATGGGTACCATTTCTAGCTTCATTTCTCATAAGTTCGGTTGCAACATGAGTATACAACCCTTTACCTCGATATATTTTTCCGTTTAAACCTTCACGGGTAAATCCTTCTGTTATTTCTCCGATATTAAAAACAACAGGCTGGCCGTTGCGAGCTAAATTTAAGCTTGCGTGTTCGATCATACCCGTACTCACAATGGATCCTTCATCAAACAAGGCTACTAAAACATTATGCGTATTTAAAAGCATTTCGGAAACGTTTTCAGATGAATATCTAAACGCTCTATATAGATCAGCATACTGACGTTGGATATCAGGATTTTGTCTATCAGCCTCGGTCAATATCCTTATAGAATATTCATCCGGCAAAGATTGATAAGACATAGTATTCGGCGACTCAAAAATAGTTCGAGCCTTAGCTATTTCTGTTCCGATTATTTCAGAGGAAGGCGTCCTTCCCGGAGTGTTTTTTCCTAAATAAATTATTGCGCAATCATCTAGTGAGTCTACTCTACATCCGGATAGAGGAATTATTCCTTCAAGATATGGTTGAATAAAATTTCTGTCTACGCCTAGGTCTTGTATAGACCGATTTGATACAAAAACTCTTGTGGTGTACCTTGATATGTCTTCATCAAAAGGATAGGAAGAAAAATCGGCAACAAAGCCAATAAAATCTTTCCCATTTTCAATTACGTGCGGGTAGATATTTTTTTTTCTTCCCTCAGAAGCACGCCTGGGAAATAACGACACATCTCCTATACTTGTCGGAGCGGGAGCGGGGATATCATGTATATTATTTGTTACAACTTCATCACTTATCATAAAAAAACCGTCCTTGGAAAATTAGTTCCGCCAACTGACGGATTAACCTTTCAAGGACGGAGAATCACAATTCAACCGCGGTACCACCTTGATTTAATAAAGCTTATTTTCTGTTTCGTCAACAGACTTCGACTTTACCACTCTTTCCTGATTTAATCAGAATGCTGCTTTTGACGGGCAGGCTGCCGTCGGGTTCTACTTTGACTCTCCAAATCCGCCAACTGGCGGAAAAGGCGGTTCATTTCTTCCCGAAGCAGTGAAGTCTTGCCCAAAAATTTTTAGGGGTCTTCACTATTGCTTTCTTGAATATTCTAGCAAAAAATTATTTAATGTCAACTACTTTATATTTTATTTTTCCTGCTGGGGTATCGGCCCAAACATCATCACCAACTTTTTTATTGAGAAGAGCTGCGCCGATTGGCGAGGTAAGAGAAAGTTTTTTTTGCATTGGATTTGCTTCGTATTCACCGACAATTTGAAATATGTCTTCTTTACCGTCTATTCCGACAGTTACATAGTTTCCCAATGCAACGGTCTGAGAATGATTGTGATTTTCAGCGACTACAACGTTTTTTAAAATCTCCTCGATTTCCTGGATCCTTCCTTCAATAAAAGCTAGCTCCTCCTTGGCAGCGACATATTCACTGTTTTCCGATAAATCACCCATGGCACGAGCCTTTTGTAGCCGGTCAACGGCGTAAGGCCGTTTGGTTTTTTTTAGTTCATCTAATTCAGAAACGATTTTTTGATAGCCTTCTTTGGTAAGTTCTACTTTTTTCATTTATAAAAAAACAAATCCCCGTAAACTTGTTTCAAAGGGGGATTAATGCTACAATACTACTATATTTTTTAAGTGATGTCAAATAGCTTAAGCTCTCGTCGTCTAGTGGCCCAGGACGGCAGGTTCTCATCCTGCAAATCAGGGGTTCAAATCCCCTCGAGAGCACCCTTCTATTTATTTCAATGCAGCGGCGACTACTGGAGCCATCGAGCTATAATCTACTGCCCCGGGAAACATTGTTGTATTTAAAAGAAAGTGTGGCGTTCCTTGATAGCCGAGAGTTGGAGCAAGATTGGTATCTCTGGTTAAAGCTTTAGCGTATTTACCACTTTGCAAACAGGCAGTAAGAGCATTAGTATCGACTGCGCCTGACAAGAAGTCAACAAGCTGGGGAATATTTTTAGGATCGTTTTGGAGGGTAGTATTTAAAAGGGTGTATCCTGCATCTGACATTAATTTGTCGTGTGCTTCCCAAAATTTACCTTGATCAAATGCGCAGTAGAGTGCTTGCATGCCCAAAGCGCCATTACCATGACCGGGTGCGTATAAAAACGCTAAAGAAGCCTTTCCGGAATCAACCAGTTTTCTAAGTTCCGTAACTGGCGGGTCATAAGATCCTCCGTCCGTCGCATATTGGAATTGCGGTCCGTCCTGTTTTGCTAATTGGGGATCAAGTCCTCCAGCCAGATGGCAGTAAGGACAGCTGGGGTCGGTAATTTCGACAATGAGCAATTTACTGTTCGTATTTCCGAAATGTATAAATCCATTTGCGAAAAGTTTTTTAACCTGATCCAAGGTAACTGTTGCCGTTGGTTTTCCGGTTTGGTTTTGAGGAGTTGTAGTTGTGGCTGTAGTTCCAGTTTGTTCAAGAGTTTTTACTTTGAAAAAAAGATAACCTGCAACAAAAGAAATAACAATTAATAAAACAACTAAAAGAGTTGCTGGTCCAGAAGAACGAGGTTCTCGATATTGCATTTCAGGTTCGGGAGTATATGATACCTCAAGATCTTTTTTTGTTGGTTTTCTTCCTCTTGGCATAATGCAAAAGTGTAGAGGAAAAAATATTTATTGTCAACCGTAAAATATTTATCTCACGATTAAACCGTTCTTGAGAGATTTTTTGAGAGGGAGGAGAAGTGGTTTTCCGTTTTCATCTGCTGCCAACATCATACCGTTGGAAATTTTGTCAAGCATTTTTTTCGGTTCAAGATTTGCAACGAAAATAAATTTTTTTCCAATCAGATCCGGCGCTTTGTAATATTTACCTACGCCGGCGATGATTTCAACGACTCCATAATCTTGTCCCAAATCTACCCGGAGAGCGATTAGATTCCGTGAACCTTCGACAAAAGCCGCTTCTTTTACTTTACCAATTTTAAAGTCAAACTTCTGAAAGTCGGAAAACGTGACAAGCGGCTTTTTCATATTTATTTTGCGTAAATTCTGTATAAATTACTGCCTGTTTTCTCAAATTTATAAATGGTTATTTTACCAATTTCCGATGTATTTTTTACATGCGGTCCACTGCAAAATTCCTTCGAATAATTGCCGACAAAATAAACTTTCACCATATCGGGATACTTTTCGCGGAAAAAAGCTTTCGCACCGATTTTCATTGCTTCTGCCTTAGGAATAATTTTGAATGAAACCGCTAAAGATTCTTTTATTTTGTTGTTAACAATAGTTTCCACTTTAGTAATTTCTTCCTGCGTAGGCTTCCTGCCGCAGTAAAAATCAAAACGCAGTCTTTCACCGGTAATATTGGATCCTTCCTGCCGAACCTCGTTTCCTAAAACATCAAAAAGCGCCTGGTGAAGTAGGTGGGTTGCGGTGTGATATTTTAAAACTTGTTCACTTTGATCCGCCAGACCACCTTTGAATTTTCCGGCGGAAGCGGTACGCGACATTTTACGATGCTTTTCAAACTGGTCGCGAAAAGCTTTTTTATCGACTTTTTTATTTAGATTATCGAAAATTTCTTCAATAATTTCCAAAGGGAGTCCATAACTTTGATAATAGTAAAAAGCTTTATTTTCTAGTTCCCGATCAGGAGTATTCATTATTTCTGTCATACCGCGAGCTAAAGCCTTGCCAAATTTATTCATTTCTTCCTGGATAATGGGAGCGATTATTTTTCGATCGTTTTTTACGTCAAAATAAATATCTCCGTAAGTATCAATTACGCCTTGACAAAGCTCGTCTAGGGAAAATATTTGTTTAATATCAACTCCTATTTTATGCAAATTCAGTGAGGCTTTTCTTAAAATTCGTCTTAAAACATAACCTTGTTCCTTATTTGACGGTATAACACCTTCTTTTATTAAAAAAACCGAACTTTTAATATGATCGGCAATTATTCTCATTTCTTTTTTTGATTCGGGGTATTTTTTACCTGTAATGTTTTCTAAGGAAGTAATTATTTTTGTGAAAATGTTAGTTTCAAACAAATCGTTTTTGTTCTCGAGCGCCATTATTATTCTTTCTATACCACCACCAAAATCGACGTTTTTGTTTGGCAACTCAGAAAATGAGCCGTCAGAATTTTTTTTATATTGCATAAAGACACTATTTCCTATTTCTAAGAAGCGACCACAGTCACAATTTGGGTGGCAAACTTTTCCATATTTCGGATTGTGTTTTATTTCAGTAAACTCGAAAAAAACTTCAGAATCTGGACCGCCCGGCTCGCCTGTTGGCATGTTTTCCGGCACGCCGGCGCGGGACCACCAGTTTTTTTCCGGACCATATTTAAAGATTCTATTTTCAGGAATACCTAACGATTTCCAGATATCGTACGATTCTGAATCTTCGGGCAGGTCTTTTGTACCTGAAAATACTGATGCATATAAATTTTCTTTAGGCAGCTGCAATTCCTTTGTTAAAAACTCAAAAAACCAGGCTAACTGTTCTTTTTTAAAGTAAGTTCCTAATGACCAATTTCCCATCATTTCAAAAAATGTATCATGTCGATTGTCGCCAACCTCCTCGATGTCTTGTGTACGAAAACAGGGTTGGATGTTGTATAATTTTTTGCCCAGCGGGTGCGGTTCGCCTAGCAGGTAGGGAACAAGCTGTTGCATCCCTGATCCGGTAAACAGAGTCGTTGGATCATCCTTAGGAACCAGAGGAATGGGAGGGACTTCTTGATGATCATGGCTTTTCCAAAATTTGGCAAACTTTTCACGCAGCTGGACATGGGTTATCATAATAATGTAAAATTATAGCATTATTTCCCCAAAAAATTATGTTGATAAAAACATCAGACAAAGCAGCAATAAAACTAATTCTTGATAAATATAAGTTACCAAAAGCTGATTCTCATAAAGGTCAGAATGGGCGAGTTCTGATTATCGGAGGTTCTTCGCTCTTTCACTCAGCATCAATCTGGGCGGCAGAAGTTGCCTCGCATTTTGTTGACATCGTTCATTACGCGTCGACAAAGGAAAATGAAGAGATTTTTCTTGATTTAAAGAAAAAATTTCATAATGGAATTATTGTTCCGCAAAAAGATTTAATGCGTTACGTTAGCGAGGATAACGCAGTCTTGGTCGGTTCAGGTATGATGCGAACCGACGAAGAAGGAAAATATACATACGATTTAACAAAAAAGTTGCTTGAAAGTTTTCCGAATAAGAGATTTGTATTAGATGCCGGATCACTGCAGACGATGCCGCCGGATTGGTTATCCGAGTTAAAGGTGCCGGCAATAGTTACACCCCACCAGCAGGAATTTGAAAAACTTTTTAGTTTAAAAGTAATAGACAAATCTCTTGAGGAAAAACAGCGGCTTGTGCAAACTACAGCCAAGAAATATCACTGCATAATTCTTCTTAAAGCAGTTTCTGATATCGTTTCCGATGGCAAAGAAATATACGTTGTAGAAGGAGGAAACCAGGGTTTGACAAAGGGTGGGACAGGTGATGTTTTGGCGGGTCTAACTGTAGGTTTCTACGCTAATAATCCGCCTTTGCTTTCAGCAGTTTTAGCATCCTTTCTGCTCAAAAAAACAGCTGAGGAACTTTCTAAAAAAAGTGGTTATTGGTATAATATAGATAATATAGTTGAAGCTTTGCCCTCGCAAGTTACGACACTTATTTTAAAAGAATGAAAAAAGAAACAGCCATTGCAATTGTTTTTGGTATAATCCTGGGCGGGATTGTTGCAACTTTATTGATACTAAGAAATAAAGAACTACAGCTCGCTAAAAACAAGGCTTTCGGGTCGAACAGTAGTCAATCAGCAGCCGCTCCAGCCACAAGTCAGAACATTCAATCGTTTACTCTAGATGCGCCTCAGGATGGCGAAATTGTCTATACTAATTCTGTTACTATCAAAGGCAGCGCCAATAAAGGAAGTCTGATTGTAATTCAATCACCGATAAAAGACCTAATAGTTAAAAACGACAATGAACAATTTAGCGAAGATTTTCCTTTAAGTTTTGGTGAAAATGCCATTACAATAACGGTTTACCCGCCCCAAGCCGAAGGAAAGTCGCAGGAAAAGCGTTTACGGATTTATTATTTAAAGCAGAGTCTATGAAAAAAATAATTTATTTATTTTTACTTTTATTTATTGTATTCAGTGCTGCGGTGCGGGCTCAAACTCCGCCGGTTTCCACTGCCTCAAGCAATTTAACGCCAACCCTGAGCGCGAGCGAAGAAAAACTTATCCAGGAATTCAAAACTAATGTGGCCACCCAAGTCGCACAGTACCAACAAAAAAACAATCGCGCGATAGCAGGCTTTATGGAAAGTTACAGTAACAATATAATGAAAATCAAAAATGATTCTGGTGACGAATACAGTGTTAAAATTGATGATAATTTGACCAAATTTTACCAAGTTACCAGCACTGACAAAACTGAAATTAAATTGGCTGATATAAAAACCGGGCAATATGTCTTTGTTACCGGCGTTATCAATGGCCATAAGATCGATGCAAATGAGGTTTATGAGGACGACTATTTTATCACCGAGTCGGGTAAAATTACCGAGGTTAATAAGACGGATTATTATGTGTCAGTCCTTACAAATGATAAAGAGACTATTACTTTAGACATAGAAAGCTATACAAAACAGCAACTGATGGATATTAAAACTTTGGCCCTTTCACCAATCGGTTTTTCAAAAATTAAGAGCGGAGACACGATCCATTTTGTTGTAAAAAAAACCGGAAAAGAAAGGGAAAAAAATCGTTATTCTGCCCTCAAAATGATTATAATTCCTCAAGAATTCTTTATTAAATAAATCTCGAAGATGCTCAATTTTTTTAAAAAATTTTTCGATTACAACCAAAAAGAAATCAATCGCCTCGAAAAAAATCTCGACGAAATAAATACCTTTGAAGATAAGGCGCGCAAACTTAAAGAAGCGGATTTTCCGAAAGAGACGAAGAAATTAAAAGAAAGGATTGCCAACGGTGAAAACCTAGACGATGTACTTCCTTGGGCGGCTGCACTAGTGCGTGAGTCAGCCCGGCGCGTTTTAGGCGAAAGACATTTTGATGTACAGGTGATGGCAGGTATTGCCCTACATTACGGAAAAATAATTGAAGAAAGAACCGGTGAAGGAAAAACCCTTTCGGCGACTATTCCTTTATATGTCAATGCGCTTGAGGGAAAAGGCGCTCATCTGGTTACAGTTAATGACTACTTGGCAAGGCGGGACGCCGGCTGGATGGGAATGGTATTCAATTTTTTGGGCATGACAACTTCCGCAATGATTGCGGAAAAGTCATTTATTTACGATCCAAATTTTGCAGATAAGGAAGCCCAAGATTGGCGAATTATTAATCTTCGTCCTATTACCCGAAAAGAGGCATATGAGGCAGATATTACCTATGGTATCAATAGTGAATACGGTTTTGATTATCTACGCGACAATATGGCTATTTCGCCAAAAGACTTGGTGCAACGGGGATTTAATTTTGCAATAGTGGACGAAGCCGATTCTGTTTTAATCGATGAAGCTCGAACTCCTCATATTATTTCAGCTCCTTATGAAGAGGACGTTTCCAAATATTACAAATATTCATCAATCGTGCGGCAACTTGATTCTAAAACCGACTACGTGATTGACGAAAAACTTCGTACGGCAAACTTAACTGAAGCCGGTATTACAAAGATAGAAGGTATTATGGGCGAAAGCAATATCTATGAGAAAGATTTTGACACGCTTTTTCACATAGAAGCTGCTTTGAAAGCGCAGACGCTTTTTAAACTTGATAAAGACTACATTGTTAAGGATGGCGAAGTCATTATCGTCGATGAGTTTACTGGTAGACTGCTTTATGGAAGGAGATTCTCCGAAGGTTTGCATCAGGCGATTGAGGCTAAGGAAGACGTTACTATTCAAAAAGAATCAAAAACCTTGGCAACCGTTTCACTGCAAAATTATTTCAGGATGTATAAAAAATTAGCCGGTATGACCGGAACCGCCTCAACTGAAGCCGAAGAGTTTCATAAAATCTACAACGCTGACGTTATTGTTATACCAACTCACCGGCCAATGATCCGAAAAGACAATTCAGATATGATTTATAAAACCGAACGGGGGAAATTTAATGCTGTTGTTGAAGAAATAACAAAAAGCTATAAAGAAGGAAGACCAGTTTTGGTTGGTACGACCTCAATCGAAAAAAACGAGTATCTCTCCCGACTTTTAAACAAAAAGGGAATTCCGCATGAGCTTTTGAATGCAAAAAATCATGAAAAAGAAGCCTCAATTATCGCCAATGCCGGGAAAAAAGGAGCCATCACGGTTGCGACCAATATGGCAGGACGGGGAGTAGATATCATACTTGGAGGAGCACCACCTAATAAATATCAAATATCAAAAATCGAATATCAAAGCGAGATTAAAGATTGGGAGAAAAGACACGATGAAGTGGTTAAGCTCGGCGGTCTTTATGTCATCGGTACCGAACGACATGAGTCCCGAAGGATCGACAACCAGTTGCGAGGCCGCGCCGGCAGACAGGGCGACCCGGGTGATTCACGATTTTTCGTGGCTTTGGAAGATGATTTGATGCGGATTTTCGGGGGAGAGCAAATATCAAAACTTATGACATTTTTTAAATTCCCCGAAGATCAACCTCTAACTCATTCAATGGTTTCAAAAGCGATTGAACAAGCTCAGGTTAAAGTTGAAGGATTCAACTTTGACATAAGAAAGCACTTAGTTGATTATGATGATGTTTTGAATAAACAACGCGAAATTATTTATACGCTACGCAGAAAAATTCTCTCACTTCCGGAAAAAAATAATGAAGAATTTAAACAAACGGTTTTTGACGTCTTTTCCCAAGAAGTAACAGATATTGTAAATGCAAATTTTTCTCTTAAGGAACAGTTTGAAGACGCTGATGTAAATGCATTTATCAAGGAATTAAATCTTATTCTGCAAGTCCAAAAAAATGATATAGAAAAATTTATAAAAACTAAAGATAGTGAAGGAATCCTAAAGTTTTTAAGCGAAAAAATCGAAGCCGAGTTTAAATTGCACGAAAAAAAAACCGGAAAACAACTGTGGACAGATGTTACACGCATGATTTTTCTTTCAACAATCGACAAATATTGGACAGAACATTTAACTTCGATCGAGGATTTACGGGAGGGTATAAACTTAAGAGGTTACGCCCAGCTCGATCCGTTAGTCGAGTACAAAAACGAAGCCTATTCGATGTTTGAAAAATTAGTCGGGGACATAAACTTTGAAGTGACCAGGAGGCTTTTCAAGGTGGAGGTGGAGATGTCGCCTTCTCTACCAGTTATAGAAAATAAAGCAAAAGAGAAGGATCTGGTTTATAAATCTGCTTCAAACGTTAACGCTTTTGAGCAAGCCACGAAGCAAACGGTATCCCCTGCCCCGCAACATTTACCGACGTCTACTGTTTCTGGCCCAACCCCGTCAATGCAGCCTCAGCCGCAGGTGCAAACTGCCAAACAGATGGGATTCAAAATCATTCCCCCGGGAGCAACTCAAAAAAAACCCGGCCGCAACGATCCGTGCTGGTGCGGCAGCGGGAAAAAATATAAGAAATGCCATTACCCGAATTAAGAAATAAATGAAAATAAGAGGACTAGAAAGCCACACAAAGGCTTTTATAGCAGTATTGATAACAGATTTTTTTTGGTTCAGCTCAGGCTTAATAAGCCATTTCTTAATAAATCAATTTCTCTAAAGAATAATTTATTAGGAAATATCTTGATCTCGGTTGGGGTTTTATGTTACTCGATTTATTTGATCCTTTAAACATGGAACAGCGTTAATAGCATCAGTGTCATTATATGTTCAACCGCTTGGAACCTTTATGCTGGCAGGATTTTTCTTAGGTGAACGATTAACTTTGACCTTTACTAGCGGGGCGGTTCTCGTTTTTCTCGGAGCCGGTATAATTTCCTTAAAAAGAAACAAGCCTATAACTACTTAACCGTCACGCTTTTGGCAATGTTTCTAGGTTTGTCGACATCGTGTCCCAGCATTGTTCCCAAGTAATAAGCCAAAAGCTGCAACGGTACGATATTCATAACCGCACTTGTCTCCCCACAGTCGGGAACTTTAAGATGCAAACTGAAATTCTCATGAGCCTCCGGTGAGATTCCAATTACATAGGCACCTCTGGCCCGAACTTCATTAATGGCATTGTTGATATCAGACTTCACCTTATCATTATTCATAACTACAATTACAGGAATGCCTTCCTCTATCAGAGTTATCGCATAGTGTTTCAAGTCGCCGGCTGGAATTGCCTGAGCGTGTTTATAGGAATCCTCAATTATTTTAATCATCCCTTCTCTGACAATCTGATAATTTTGATATTTACCCATTAAGAATATATCGTGTGAGTTAATAAGTTTTTTTGCTAATTGCTTAACTTGCTTAGAATCAGATTGCAAATAGCTTTCAATTTTTTTTGCCAGCTCTTTTAAGTTAGTTTTAGCTTCTGCCACCTGGCCTACAGTTGTTTTTACCACGAGATAACCCCAGACTATTTGCGAAACGAAGACTTTTGTCGAGAGCACACAAATTTCCGGTCCTGCTTGTGCCATAAATTTATAGTCAGCGATACGCGTCATCATCGATCCGGGCATATTCACAAAAGAGGCAATTTTTACCCCTTTCTTCTTGGCATATTCCAAAACCTCAAGAACGTCGGCGGTTTCCCCGCTTTGTGACGGTGCGAGTATCAGGTCTCCTTTTGAAAATAAATTGTAATAATCACGGGCATCAGCTCCGACTAGACTAATGCAGTTTATTTTGGCGATCTCTCTGAGATAGAAAGCTGTTTGTGCCGCAGCCACTCCGGCTGTTCCAGAACCGATCGCGTAAACTGTTTTGGCTTTTTTAATTTCAGAAGCCAATTTAGCATAATCTAATCCGTTTTGTTTTATTAATTGTCTGATCGCAAACGGTTCTTCATGGATCTCTTTTAGCATAAAGTAATCGTAACCCTCTTTATCGATCTTACTTTTTTCAATTTTAATGTCTTCAAGTTTATAATTTTCTTTACTGCCGGTTTTAATATCAAATAACTCAACGCGGTTATCTGAACATCTGACAATTTTGCCGTTATCGACAACGATCAATTTTTTCGTCATTTCCGCAAAGGACAATGCATCAGAGGAAAAGAAGATCTCAGCAGTTTGCGGATTAGTTCCTATGACTAGAGGTGAACCATTGCGCGCTGCGATGATTTCTCCGGAATGCTTTGCTAGTATAATAATTGTGTTTCTTCCTTCAAGCTGTAAAAAAGCATTTCGAACTGCAGAAAGCAAATAAGCTGTTTTTTTTAATTCGTCTTCAATGAGTCTCACGATGACTTCTGTGTCGGTCTGAGTTACAAACTTATAGCCTTTTTTACTGAGGCTTTTTTTTAAGTCCTCATAATTTTCAACGATCCCATTTTGCGCCAGAGCAAATGATTTATCAGTTGAGAAATGGGGATGAGCATTGATATCGGTAACTGCGCCGGTCGTTGCCCAACGCGTATGACCAATTCCAATAGAGCTTTTCGGTAATTTTTTCCAATCATCCGCTTCGCTAATCTTTCCCGCCCTTTTCGCAATCAGAATATTTCCTTTAGATTGGACTGCGATTCCCCAAGAATCATATCCCCGATATTCAAGTCGCTTCAGACCCAATAAAACCGTTTTTGCAGCATCGCCCGACTTATCATTCACGACACCAAAAATACCACACATAATGGTTTAAGAAGCTCAATGAAAAATATTAATTTTAAGAGGGTAGTTGGTTATTTGTTTTTTCTTTCAAAAAAACATTAAAGTTGACAACCGCAACTTGGAGGTCCCCGCAGATGATATTTCGAACACCTCCACTTCGTATCCCCGCCAATGACGGGGCCACACGCTTGAATATTGATAATAACTACGCCTTTTCAAAGAGCTTTTCAGCAAAGGATAGCAAAAGGAAAACTTGTTGTCAAATCTGCTAAAATTGAAGGATGCAAGGAAACTGGGTGGACTTGGTTTTTTTACTTCTTATTGTTTACTTTGTTTTGACCAATAACGGATTCATCGATACTTTTTTTGAAGGAATGGGTTTTTTGGTCTCACTTTTTGTTTCTTATAAACTATATGCCTTATTTGGAAATCTATTAATTGTCAACTTTACTTTCCCGAAAGGAATTGCCGAGGCAGCAGGTTTCTTTATTGCCTGGTTTCTAGCGGAAGCATTTTTTTATTTGATAATTGGTACAGTTTTGATTCCGCATTTAAAAAAACTGGAAGAACATCCGGTTAATATTTCTTTGGGGTTTTTGGCCGCGGCTTTTCAAGCATCATTGCTTTTCCTTTTTGTAGTGAGTCTAATTTTTGCTTTTCCCGTACAAGGGCAGATTAAAAATGATATCCTTAATTCACGTACTGGACCATTCTTTGTCAATCTTTCGCAGTCGTTTGAGAAACAGATAACTAATATATTCGGGGGTGCAATTGATGAAACTTTAAACTTTTTAACTGTTAAGCCGGATTCTTCTGAAATTGTAAACCTCGGATTTAAGTTAAAGGAAAGTCAAGTTTCAGTCGATCCGCAGTCCGAACAAGTAATGTTTGATCTTATCAACAAAGAACGGACTCAAAGAGGTATCCCCCCCTTGACTGCAAGTATTGAGCTTAAGGATTTAGCCAGAAACTACGGTACGCAAATATTTGCGACAGGTGTGTTCTCCCACGTTTCGGGGTCTGGACGGATCGACGCCCGCAGATCGTGCTAATAGAGCCGGAGTTTTTTACACTGTTATCGGTGAGAATTTGGCTTATGCCCCTGATGTTTATATTGCACATCAGGGTTTAATGAACTCACCTGGTCACCGAGCCAACATTTTATCTACCAGTTACGGAAAAATGGGTATCGGCGTTATTGATGGTGGAATTTACGGCAAGGTTTTTGTGCAGGAATTCACGAATTAAAATAATCCTATTTGATTTTTATCTTCTTTTAAAGTTTTTTCTTTTTTTGCTTCAATCTTGGTGGTTTCTTGATTCGCAAAAAAGCGCTGGATTAAGGATGTCATTTCATAATCAGCTAAAAAATCTTTAAGATCTGGTCTGAAACCTGAGAAACTGGATTCTTTTTCCGAAGTTTTGATATCGACGTTTTTAAGAATTGTTGCCAGCTTATGAGACATAAGGACACTTTCTTTGTGTGTTTCTAGGATTGCCTGAATTTTTCCGTCAATTTTTTTTAAATTTTTAAAAATATTTTCTATTGAGCCATATTCTTGTAGTAGTTTTGCTGCCGTTTTGGGGCCAATGCCTTTAGCCCCTTTATAGTTATCCGACTGGTCACCCATGAGCGCTTTAAAATCCGGAATCTGATTAGGTTTAATGCCAAATCTTTTTTCGACCGCCGCTTCATCATAGATGACTTGTTTAGTAAAACCAATCTGCGGAGTAATAACAAATACGTTAGAATTAATAAGCTGCAGAATATCTTTGTCTCCGGAAAGAATTAGAACGCGATATTCATTTTTATCAAATTGTCGGCTTAGCGTTCCAATCACGTCGTCTGCTTCATATCCGGCTTTTTCAAGATGAGTTACGCCAGCCCGATCAAGCGCTTCTTTTACTGCTGGGAATTGCGAAGAGAGATTATCTTCCATCTTGGGTCGGTGCGACTGGTACTGCGCAAACATTTTTTTTCTAAAGGTAGGGACAGGAGTATCAAAACAAACCACAACATTTGCTGGTTTAAAATCGGCTACGGCTTTATTAAGCATGGTAAGAAATCCGTAAATTGCATTGGTTGGCATACCGTTTTTAGTTTTAAACGGAGGTATGGCGTGGTACGCACGGTGCATTATTGCATTACCGTCGATAATAAGAAGAGTTTTCATGAGTTTTTTGCCAAAGCATCAAGTTTTTTTTTGGTACCGACTATTTTTTCAAACTCTTCTGCGTCAAGACTTTCTTTCTGAAGCAGCGCTTCGGCAACTTTATTCAGAAGATCCTGTTTTTCTTTTAAGGTTTTTACAGCAGTATCGTAACATTTCGTTATAATCTTTTTTATTTCTTGGTCAATCTTACCTTGCATTTCTTGGGAGACAGGGTTCTGTTCGTAATAGCTTTTTCCCCATTCAGTTATATCCATTGTCGGGCCAAAGTTGATCGGTCCAAGCTCACTCATACCGTATTCGATTACCATAGATTTGGCAATTTGGGTGGCTTGATCAAAATCATTGGCAGCACCGGTTGTCGTCTCGTCAAAAACTAACTCTTCCGCAGCTCGTCCTCCCATCATTACAGAAATTTCCTCCAAAAGATGCGTCTTTGTTTCATGCAGTTTGTCTTTTGCAGGGGGAATTAGTGTGTATCCTAGAGCCATGCCGCGTGAGACAATCGAAATCCGATGCACGGGATCGGTATGAAGAAGAAAATGCGAAACAATCGCGTGGCCTGCTTCGTGATAAGCAGTAAGTTTTTTATCGGTGTCTGATTGAAGCCGCTTTTTTTCCGGACCAAGTTTTACTTTAGTTGCGGCTTCTTCGATATCGTCCATGGTGATTTTATCCTTTGCATTACGCGCCGCATGAATAGCTGCTTCATTTAACATGTTTTCCAGATCAGCGCCTGAAAATCCAACCGTCCTTTTGGCAATTTTTTCCCAATCAACGTCTTCGGAGAACGGTTTTCCTTTGGCATGAATTTTTATTATCTCCTTTCGGCCTTCAGCATCGGGATAGTCAACCATAATGCGTCGATCAAATCTTCCTGGGCGTAAAAGTGCCGTATCTAAAAGATCGCCACGGTTTGTAGCTGCAATTACCACAACTTGTTCACTAGGCGCAAATCCGTCCATCTCAACCAAAATCTGATTCAAGGTTTGTTCCCGCTCATCGTGCGACGGCATGACTCCCACCGACCGGGCTCGACCAATGGCATCAACTTCGTCTATAAAAATAATTGAAGGGGCACTTTTTTTGGCTACAGAAAAAAGATCGCGTACACGTGCCGCTCCAATGCCAACCAACATCTCCATAAACTCAGATCCAGCAATTGAGAAAAAAGGAACATTCGCTTCGCCGGCTACGGCTTTGGCAAGAAGAGTTTTGCCACATCCCGAGGGTCCAACCAGGAGAACGCCTTTGGGCGTACGGGCACCAAGTTTTTTATACTTATCCGGGTGTTTCAAAAAGTCAACAACCTCTTCGAGTTCTTTTTTAGCCTCGTTGACTCCGGCAACATTAGAAAAAGTTATTTTCGGCATGTCTTTGTTAAACCGCTTGGCGCGAGATTGACCAAAAGAAAAAACTGAGTCCTGTGCGCCTTTAGCCTGCCGGAAGAGAAAGATAAAAAAGGCGACCATAAGAATGGTTGGAATAATATTGCTCAAAAAATTAATAAGGCCAGATGAACCTTGAGTATCTTCAATTGTAATATTAACTTTGTTGGGATCTATGCCTGAGTCTTTTAGTACCTGTATGAATCCCTCACTGGGCTCTTTATAGGTTAGAGCCAAACTATTGTCTTTGTAAGTTACGATTACTTTATTGTCAATAACATCAACTTTTTTGATTTTTCCCGCTTTAATATCTTGAACAACCTGGGTTAAAGACTTTTGGGGTAGAGCTTGTTTTAATCCGCTGGAAATCGATTGGTAAGCAAAAAAAAGAAAGAGGATGACAAATACGATTATAAAGACATTTTTTAAATCAAAGTTAAAGCGAAACTCTGCAATCCTTTTGATCGGGTCATTCGGAATGACTTCCTTGTGATTATTTGACCCATTTTTTTTAGCTGCCATTTATCAATTTTAGCAGAAATTTTGTTAGAATTGGAGGGTAAATATATGAAAATCATTAGGTTGAATGAAGGCGCCGTTTTAGAAGCCTGCAAAATTATAAAATCAGGCGGACTTATTGTCGCACCTTCTGATACCGTCTATGGTCTTTTAGCCGACGCTACGAACGGCGCGGCGGTAAAAAAATTAATTGCGTTTAAGAATAGACCTTGGGGCAAACCGATTTCGGTTTTTGTTTCTGATTTTTCAATGCTCGGACGTCTGGTTAAAATTAGTAAGAAGCAAAAAGCAGTTTTATCCGAATTGCTACCTGGTCCGTTCACAGTCATACTTCCGGGAAAACAGCGCGTTTCAAAACTTCTAGAATCGGAAAAAGGTATGTTGGGGGTAAGAATTCCGGACTATTCGTTTATCAATAAACTACTGCATATGGTTAATAAACCGATCACCGCAACTTCAGCAAATTTATCGGGAAGACCAGCTCATTATAATGTTGAAACATTATTGCATGAATTGCCCAAAAAGAAAAAAGACTTGGTTGACCTTATCGTTGATGCGGGGACCTTACCAAGGAACAAACCTTCGACGGTTATTGATCTTACAAACGATCGTTTAAAGATAATTAGACAAGGAGACATCATTTTTTCCAAAAAACACAGTTTTGTTTCAGACTCGCCTCACCGGACAAAAGAGATTGCCCGGTTCACTTTAAAAAAACAGTTAACCAGTTCGTTTAGACCGCTGGTTTTTATTATCGAAGGAGAACTTGGCGTCGGCAAAACAGTGTTTGTTAAAGGCATAGGTGAATATTTGGGAATAGAAAATATTATCTCACCGACGTTCACGGTTTCCTACGAATACGATGTTAAAATAGGCAATACAAAAAAACTAGTTCATTTTGACTTATACAACATTATCGATCCCCAAGAGTTCAAATATTTAGGGATAGAAACTTACCTAAAAAAAGGTAACATTTTATGTTTCGAATGGGGGGAAAAAACAGCGGAAATATTAAATGTTTTAAAGAAAAAAGCCAAAATTATTTTTGTAAAAATGCAATATATTAATGAAAAGAAAAGAGAAATAGCAATAAAATTATGAAAATTTTAGCCATAGATACATCAGCCGATGAAACATCGGTAGCTGTTACTGAAGGGCGCCGCGTTTTATCCAACGTTATTTACTCGCAAGCGCTGCTCCATAAAAAATGGGGCGGAATTTATCCCGCTTTGGCAAAGCGCGCACACGAAGAAAGAATTGATTCGGTTATCCAGGCCGTTAGCAAGAAGCTTGTACACCCTATGGGTGTATTAGCCTCAATTGATACGGTTGCTGTTACAAATGGTCCCGGCTTGGCCGTTGCTTTGGAGGTTGGGATCGGGAAGGCGAAAGAATTGGCGCAAAAATATAAGAAGAAATTGATTGCGGTTAATCATCTCGAGGGGCATATTTATTCGAGTTTCGTTCAAAATAGTCAGGGTAATCCCAAAAAAGAATTTGAATTTCCTTATTTAGCGCTTGTAATTTCAGGTGGACACACAGAAATTGTTCTTTTTAAAAATCATGTAACATATCAAGTTTTGGGTGAAACAATTGATGATGCGGCGGGCGAAGCACTGGACAAGGCGGCAAAACTTCTAGGTTTGGGTTATCCTGGTGGTCCTGTAATTGAAAGATTGTCAAAGGAGGCTGGAAACTTCGACTTTTACCACTTTCCCCGACCGATGCTTAAATCCAAAGATTTGAACTTTTCTTTTTCCGGCTTGAAAACAGCATTTTATTATTTCATAAAAGACTTAAAGTCGGAAGAAAAAAATAAAAAAATAAAAGAATTGGTCAGCTCATTTCAGGAAGCGGTTTTTGCCACGGTAATTTTTAAGACGGAAAAAGCGATAAAACAAACAGGCATTAATAAATTAGTTGTCGGCGGAGGAGTGATCGCCAATCTGTATTTGCGCAAAAAATTTCGTGCTCTTGCAAAAAAATATAAAGGCGATGTTTATTTCCCGCCTTATCAGTATCTGACCGGTGATAACGCCGCAATGATAGGGGTTGCCGCCTATTACAAAGCTCAGAAAAAATTGTTTGTTTCTGACCCGGCTAAACTTGACAGAGTCCCCCGGCTTTCACTGGTTGACAACGAGCTTAAAAGTTTGTAAACTATTACTTGCTAAGTATATGTTAACTATAAATAATCAGTCCGACTACGCATTGGTGTTGGTTTCCAACTTAATGGGGAAAGATAATTATGTTTCACTTTCCAATTTGGTTGAAGAAACCAATCTTCCCCAGCGCTTTCTGGCAAGAATTGCAGCCCAATTGGTCAAAAAAGAGGTTTTAATAAGTAGAGAAGGAAAAGTTGGCGGATACAAGCTGAGTAAAAAGTTCCAGAACATGAGTCTTTATAAATTTTTGGCAATTTTCGAAGGAGATTTGCTATTTGCAAAATGTTTAGATGAAAACTATGATTGTCGTTTTGAAGACATTTGTACCCATAAAGGTATAATGAAAAACAAAATCAACAGAATTCTTGAAAAGAACCTAGATGCAATCAAGGTTGTTAACTTATTTAAAAAATAGTCTTCAACAAGATGCTTACTGTTAAAAATCTTGACGTAAAGGTCGGAAGGAAAGAAATTCTTTCAGACTTTAGTTTCGATTTCCAAAAAGGAAAAATTTACGCAATCATGGGGCCGAATGGATCGGGTAAATCCACGTTAGCTTACGCCCTATCCGGGCACCCGCTTTATAAGATAACTAAAGGAGAAATTTTTTTAAAAGGGAAAAATATCACAGACGAAACAGCCGACAAACGCGCTAACGCCGGCATCTTTTTGTCATTCCAAAATCCTCTTTCTTTAGGAGGCGTCAGAGCGTATCAACTTTTGCAGATGGCTATGGAGAAGAAAAAATCGGCTCTTGAAACCCGTGAACTTGCCGATAAATTTGCACAAGAATTAAAAATTTCCTCTGATTTATTAAAAAGATCTTTGAATGAAGGAGCGTCGGGCGGTGAGAAGAAAAAAATGGAAGTTTTGCAAGCTGCGGTTTTAAATAAAGATCTGCAGATTTTTGACGAGGTTGATACAGGCGTAGACGTTGATGCGTTAAAAACAATTGCCAATTTTTTACATAAACATAAGAACGGAAAAACTTATATTGTAATAACCCATTACAATCGGATACTTCATTACTTAAAACCGGATGAGGTCCTGATAATGATTAACGGAAAACTAAAAAAAGTCGGGAATGCTAGATTGGCGGAAAAAATAGAAAAGGAGGGATATGCGGCAATCACAGACGAATCTTGATTTTGAATACCGCTTCGGATTTTCGATGCCTCAGAACTATGTTTTTAAAGCTCAAAAAGGTTTGAGCCGAGAAATTGTTGAACAAATTTCTTACTTTAAGGGCGAGCCGCACTGGATGTTACAGTTCCGTCTCAAAGCCTACGATATATTTCTTAAAAAGACTGTTCCCACCTGGGGAGCCGACCTGTCGAAAATTAATTTTGCCGACATCTATTATTACATCAAGCCCACTAAAGAACAGGTTTCCTCTTGGTCAGATCTGCCTAAAGAAATTAAGGAAACATATGATCGAATCGGAGTACCTGAAGCAGAAAAAAAATTTTTGGCAGGCGTTTCGGCCCAATACGAAAGTGAAGTCGTCTACGAAAGTATCAGTCGCGAGTTAAACAAACAGGGAGTTATTTTTTGCGATATGGATACAGGTCTCAGAAAGTACCCCGAAATTGTTAAAGAGTACTTTGGTACACTGATTCCTCCGACTGACAATAAATTTGCAGCCTTAAATTCAGCGGTTTGGTCCGGCGGGTCGTTTGTTTATGTTCCCAAAGGAGTTCATGTGAATCTGCCTCTTCAGGCTTATTTCAGAATAAATTCGGAACGATTCGGCCAGTTCGAAAGAACTCTGATTATTGCCGAAGAGGGATCATATGTCCACTATGTTGAAGGTTGCACGGCCCCGATTTATACATCTGAATCATTGCATGCGGCGGTAGTTGAAATTTTTGTAAAAAAAAATGCACGCGTTCGTTATACCACTGTCCAAAACTGGAGCACTAATGTTTACAATCTGGTAACCAAGCGGGCGCGGGCAGACCAAGCTGCAATTATGGAGTGGGTAGATTGTAATATAGGTAGCCGTGTAACAATGAAATATCCGAGCGTCTATCTGTATGGAGAAGGAGCGCGGGGCGAGGTTTTATCAATTGCCTTTGCCGGAAAAAATCAGCATCAGGATGCCGGAGCGAAAATGCTTCACTTTGCCCCAAATACATCGTCTCGGATAATTTCCAAATCGATATCAAAGGCCGGCGGCAGAACTTCCTACCGAGGACTGGTACAGGTTTTTCCCGGAGCTAAGAATTCCAAAGTCTATGTTTCCTGTGATGCATTAATTTTAGATAAAGCTTCCCGATCGGATACTTATCCTTCGATGCGAATTAAAGAAAACGAAACCGCAATTCAGCATGAGGCAACCGTCGAAAAATTGGGGGATGAAAAACTTTTTTATCTGACATCGCGCGGGATTAAGAAACCTGATGCTGAAAGTTTACTGGTTAATGGTTTTATTGATCCGGTTGCCCGAGAAATACCCTTGGAGTACTCAATTGAACTTAACCGTCTAATCAATTTGGAAATGTCGGGAAGTGTGGGATAAATATTATGCAGCTTATTAACCTTAATAAGGAAAAGAAAAAAGAAGTCAAATTCTCCAAGCCCGGCGATTACATTATTTTCTTTTATAATGTTTCGGGTAAATTCACATTTGATCTTGCGGCAAGCGGAATAAACCTTGATATTTTTGGTCTTTTTATAGGAAAAAACGCTAAAGAGTTCTCTTTGGAAACAGTTCAAAATCACAAATATCCTGCGTCGACTTCCAACTTACTTATTAAAGGAGTTTTTAGAGATAAATCTAAATTTAATTATAAAGGGCTGATCCGGATCGAAAAAAAGGCTCAGAAAAGTCACGCTTACCAAAAAAACCAGAATCTGATTTTATCACCGGACGTATTTGTCGAGTCGAAACCCTATCTAGAAATTCTAGCCAACGACGTCTTTTGTACCCACGGATCAACGACAGGAAAATTAAATGAAGAAGAAATCTTTTACCTTAAATCACGCGGTTTTTCCGAAAAAGCCGCAACGTCATTACTGATCGACGGGTTTATACAAGATTTATTTGCTAAAATTAAGGAAAAGAAAGGGGATTTCAAATTTGACTACACAGATGCTTAACGTAACTCATATACGCAGTGACTTTCCTATTTTTTCCGATAAACCAAATCTTGTCTATCTTGACTCTACAGCTACTTCGCTTAAACCGAGAGTTGTCATAGAAAAACTTAGGGAGTACTACGAAAAATACAGCGCCAATGTTTTTCGCGGAATATATGGTATTTCAGAAAAAGCAACAGAAGAGTATGAAGAAACAAGACAGATAGTTGCCGACTTTATCAACGCCAAGTCTCCGGATGAAGTTATTTTTACCAGAAATACGACAGAATCATTAAATTTGTTGGCCTATTCTTTAGGACAGCAAATTATTGAAAAAAATGACGAGGTTGTTACAACGATAGAAGAACATCACTCAAACTTTGTACCATGGCAACAGTTGGCAGCCGAAAATGGAGCAGTTTTCAAGATCATAGATATAACTACTGACGGCAATCTTAATTTAGGAAAAAACAGTTCATTGGAAGGAATTGTTACTAAAAAAACAAAAATTTTGACCTTAACTTACATTTCCAATGTTTTGGGAAATATCAATCCCATTAAAGAGATTGCTCGTCAGGCAAAAAAGATAAATCCTAAGATCGTTGTCATTGTTGATGCTGCTCAGGCCGTGCCTCACATTAAGGTTGATGTTCAAGATTTAGGCTGTGATTTTATAGCTTTCTCGGCTCATAAAATGTTGGGACCTACCGGTCTTGGAGTTTTATGGGGGAGGTACGATCTTTTGGAAAGCATGCTGCCTTTCAATTTTGGCGGAGAGATGATTGAGTCGGTGGAAGCCGACAAAACTTTATTCAAAAGCCCGCCCTACAAATTCGAAGCCGGTACGCCCCACATCGCAGGAGTTATTGCCCTTAAGGAGAGTATCCACTATCTTGAAAAGTTAGGTTGGGAAAATGTCGAAGCGCATGAAAAAGAACTGACAAATTACGCTTTGCGAAAAATGGCGTACGAGCTGGGAAAAAAAGTAAAAGTTTTGGGCCCCTCGTATCCAAACCACAAAGGAATAATTGCGTTTACATTTGAACCATATCATCCTCACGATATTGCGCAAATTTTCAGCGACGAAAATATCTGTATCAGAGCTGGGCATCACTGTGCAATGCCGGTCCATACGCGTCTTGGAGTAAATGCCTCATGCCGAATGAGTTTTTATATCTACAACGACAAAACAGATATAGACAAAGCTATTTTGGCACTAAAACAAGTAGAAAAAGTTTTAGGATAATTGCATGTCAATCTATCAGGATAAAATTTTAGATCATTATCGAAATCCCCGGAATTTTGGGAGGATTAAGAATGCTGACAAAACAGCGGAAGTTTTTAATCATGTTTGCGGCGACAGGATAGATATGGACATTGTTATTAAAGAAGGCGGGGTTGAAGAAATAAGATTTGAGGCCAAAGGTTGTGCAATTTCACGGGCTTCAGCCTCGCTTCTCACCGAATATGCAAAACACAAAAAAATTGACGAGTTGAAGAAGTTAGACAAAGCGTTTATTATTAATTTATTAGAAATTGATCTGGGTCCCAACCGGATAAAGTGCGCGCTTTTACCGCTTGAGGCCTTAAAAAAACTAATCATTAATGGACAATAACTATAAACTGGACGAGCAAAAACTCAAAGATCCTGCAAAACCTTCAGGTCCCATTCAGGTTCGTAAGCTTAAAATATGGGTAGATCGCGACCTTTGTATCGGAGCAGCAACATGCATAGCGGTTGCACCGAAGACTTTTTTACTGGATTCACAGGCAAAAGCGGTGATACTGGATAGTGTTGATCAGGAAGAGGATTCGGTCATCATCGACTCTGCAAAAAGCTGCCCGGTCGCCGCAATTATCATTGAGGACGATAAAGGTAATAGAATTTTTCCTAAATAATTTAATTTTATGACAAAACTGCTCTGGAAAATCGGTGGTGAAGCCGGCTTTGGTATAGTTACAACCGGCCAGGTATTTGCAAAAATTATCAACCGACAGGGTTATTACACTTTTGATTATATTCAATACCCGTCTCTTATAAGGGGCGGTCATAATACCATCGATGTCATGGTTTCCGACGAAGAGGTAACAGCTTTAAAAAAACCGGTTGATTTTTTAGTTTGCTTGAACAAAGATACTTTTGAGTTTCATAAGGAAAGATTGACACCAACCAGCGTTGTTATTTTTGATCCGACCGAGTTTACACCAGATGGTGAGTTTGTGAAAATCGCTGTTCCGTTTGCAGAAATTCTTAAAACTAATGAAGGTCAGACCGTAATGAAAAATACGATTGCACTTGGAGCGTCCTTAGCTGCTTTAGGTTTGGATTTAGAGATTTTAAATACATTGCTTGAGGAACAGTTTGGTAAAAAAGGCGAACCGGTAGTTAACTTTAATAAAAAATTTGCCGAAGAAGGTTTTAGTCACGTGAAAAAAAATTATAGCCAGTCGATCAAACAGCTTCTTCCCAAAAAAGAAACCGGTCAAAAACTAGTTATGTCCGGCAACGAAGCATTCAGTCTGGCCTCAGTTTTGGCAGATTGCCGGCTTTATGTTGCTTATCCTATGACCCCATCCTCAACGATCCTTACAGTATTAGCGTCTTGGCAGGAAAAAAATGGAATGGTTGTTCGTCACGCTGAAGATGAGATCTCGGTGATAAATACCGCAATTGGTGCAGCCTTCGCAGGTGTGCGGGCGAGCGTTGGTACATCGGGTGGCGGATTTGCTCTCATGGTTGAATCAATTTCACTTGCCGGAGTAACCGAAACCCCAATTGTAATATTTTTAGCGGAGCGACCTGGTCCTGCAACCGGTATGCCAACCTGGACAGAGCAGGGCGATCTTTTATTTGCAATTCATGCCGGCCACGGCGAATTTCCGAAAATTGTTTTAGCTCCGGGAGATATGGAGGAAATGTTGGAATTGGGAGCCAAAGCCTATAATCTTGCCGATGTTTATCAAACCCCGGTCATCGTTGTTTCCGACATGCTTTTGTCGGAATCCCATAAAAGCGTACCGCGCGAATTTCTTGACAGATTGAAAGCTGACTACAAAGTTGAGAGAGGAAAAACTGTATCGACACCTACCGATACAAAATATCTTAGATACAAAGTTACAGACGATGGCATTTCCGAACGCTTAATTCCAGGCGCAAAAGGCTTTTTTTACCAGGCAAATTCCTACGAACATTTAGAGGACAGCCATACGACTGAAGAAGCTGGTCCGCGAACTGCCCAGGTTGAAAAAAGAAATAAGAAAAATCAGACCTATCTCAAAACCCATTTTCAACCACCCAAACTTTATGGAGCAAAGGACTCTAAGACAGTTTTTGTCGGTTGGGGATCGGTTAAGGGAGCGATTTTAGATGCGCAAAAAATTTTAAAGCTAAAAGGTCAGGAAACGGCATTTGTCCATTTTACCCACGTCTATCCAATGAACGAAGAAATAATCAAGCCGTTTTTTCCAGAGGGAAAAAGATATATCCTAGTTGAAAATAATTCCCAGGCACAGTTTGGCAAATTGCTTCGAGCCGAAACTGGAATCGATATAAAGGAAAAATTATTAAGATATGATGGCCGACCTTTTTGGTCGGAAGACATTGCAAATTATTTAAAGTAAATTATGGCAACAGTTCAAGATTTTTCTGGTTATACTCCAACCTGGTGTCCGGGTTGCGGCGATTGGGGAATTGGAGTTGCTGTTAAAACGGCTTTCAGTCAGATGGGACTTGATCCTTCCTCTCTGGCTGTCGTATTTGGTATAGGCTGTTCCGGAAATATGAATGACTTTTTGAATGCCTATGCAATTCATGCCCTCCATGGCCGGGCGATCCCGAACGCGATTGGTATTAAAATTGCACGACACAATCTGCCGGTGCTTGCAATTGTTGGAGATGGAGACTGTTATGGTGAGGGAGGCAATCATCTGGTCCATGCCTGCCGGGGGAATCATGACATAACTGTTATAGTTCATGACAATGGCGTATATGGTTTGACAACCGGACAGGTTGCCCCTACCGCTCAAAAAGGTTTCAAATCAAAGTCGACCCCGGGTGGGATTATTGAGATTCCCATCAATCCATTAGCGCTAACAATTACTTCTGGCGCAACATTTGTGGCGCAAAGTTTTGCCGGCGATGCCAACTTCACGATTGAGATGATAAAACTTGGCATGAAACACAAGGGTTTTTCTCTTATCAATATCCTGCAACCCTGCGTGACATTTAATAAAATTAATACCTACCAGTATTATCTGCAACATATCTATAGGTTGCCCCCCGAGTATCAGAAAAATAGCTTTACTGCGGCGGTTAATAAGGCCGTAGAGATGAATCAAGAAAAGTTTCCGTTGGGTGTTGTCTATGAGTCGGATCGTCCATCTTTTACCGATTCCATACCTCAACTTAAAGAAAAAACTTTATTTGAAAGAGAGAGGTTTGAAAATTTAGAAAGTTTTTATCCAGAATTTTTATAATTTTTTTGAACGATAATTGGTCTGTAGTAGAAGTTGACGGGCTGAAATTACTATAGGTTGAACCGGTTTTAATTGGGTTTGACAATTAGCAATTGATGTATTATACTGCTAAATAGAATGGCATTTTTACTTGGAGCGTCAGAACAATCTGTTTTCCCAATAGTTCCGGTCCGGGAAGGAATCGTTTTTCCTAACACCGAGAACGTTTTAGTCTTTGGTAGACCAAAAAGCGTCCAAGGAATTGAGGAGGCATTAAAAAAAGACAAACAAGTAGTTCTCGTGATGCAAAAAAATCCTTCAATTGACGATCCGAAGAAAGAAAACCTTTATGACGTCGGAGTTTTGGTAGGAATAGAAAAAACAATAATGGGTGAAAAGGATGAAATAAATGCGCTCGTTAAAGGCAGGGCCAAAGTTAAAATTTTGAAGTACGAAAAAGAAACCCCTTACTTTGAAGCTGAGGTTACGGAGCTACACAACAACCCGATCAACGACGAAGAAGTCCAAGCAATGGTGCGCCATATATCTACGCAGGTTAAACGTGCAATCAATCTCGGCAAGGCCGTAGACTTCGTATTTCTAATGAATATTTTAAACATTACTAACCCGCAGGATTTTGCAAACCAAATTGCTGTTATTCTAGATGTTAAATCGGAAGAGAGGCAGGATCTTTTGGAAGAAGCAGATTTGAAAACAGTTCTCAAAAAAGAAGTCGAGTATGTAAACCGCGAGATTAAAATTCTAGAGATAGAAAAGAATATCTCCAGCAAGACTCAACAGAAGTTTGAACAGGGCATGAAAGAATCTTTTTTACGAGAGAAGATGAAAACTATTGAGGAGGAGTTAGGTGGAAAGGGTGAAGACAAAGACGTCGTAGAATATCGCGATAAAATTAAAAAGGCCAAGATGCCCAAAGACGTAGAGGAAAAAGCTATCAAAGAACTTAAACGATTATCTCAAATGTCCCAGTTTAACCCGGAGTCTTCTTATATAAGAACCTACCTTGATTGGCTCGTTGAGTTACCGTGGATTACCCTGTCGCAAATAGATGTTGATATTAAGCAGGCCGAAAAAATTCTAAATGAAGATCATTATGGACTAAAAAAAATTAAAGAGAGAATTTTGGAATATCTGGCAATCATTGGACTTAAAAAGAAAAAAGAGCTGGAAGCAAAAACTAAGTCAAAGGAAAGGCAACCGACAATTTTATGTTTTGTTGGACCGCCTGGCGTTGGAAAAACTTCACTGGGCAAGTCAATTGCAAGATCGCTGGGCAGAAAATTCGTCAAAATTTCCCTGGGAGGTATTCGCGATGAAGCAGAGATTCGGGGTCATAGAAGGACTTACGTTGGCGCTCTGCCCGGAAGAATTATTCAGGGAATAAAACAATCTGCAGCCAAGAATCCGGTATTTATGTTGGACGAAATAGATAAACTGGGAAGAGATTATCGGGGTGATCCATCCTCGGCGCTTTTGGAAGCACTTGATCCCGAACAAAACCATGCATTCTCTGATCACTATCTGGAGGTACCCTATGACCTATCCGATGTATTTTTCATAACAACCGCGAATATTTTAGATACTATCCCTGATGCTCTTTTGGACCGTTTGGAAGTTATTCATTTTCCGGGTTACACCGAAGATGAAAAATTCCGAATCGCAGCCGACCATCTAATAAAAAAACAATTGGAAGCTCATAGTTTGGCCCCGGAAGAAGTAAAAGTTACCGATAATGCCGTGAAAACAATTATTAGACGGTATACCCGGGAAGCCGGAGTCAGAGAACTTGAACGACAGATCGCTACAATTTTTAGGAAGGTTGGTAGAGAGATTGTTGAAGGCAAGATAAAACAAAAAATTGTTGGTGTTTCGGACATTCAAAAATATCTAGGTCCATATAAATATTCCTCCCAGATGATCGAAGAAAAAGATACAGTGGGAATTGTTACCGGTCTGGCTTGGACACAGGCAGGAGGAGATATTCTGTTTATCGAAGTTGCCAAAATGCCTGGAAAAGGCGGACTGACCTTAACCGGTCACTTAGGTGAAGTGATGAAAGAGTCGTGTCAGGCAGCTTTATCCTACATTCGACCGCGTTGGGAGCTTTTCGGGCTTGCGAAAAACTTTTTTCAATCAATTGATATTCATGTCCATGTGCCGGAAGGAGCCGTACCTAAAGACGGACCGTCTGCTGGAATTGCAATCACAACCGCCATGGTTTCTGCTCTGACTAAAATTCCGGTAAAGCGCGACGTTGCGATGACCGGAGAAATAACCCTTCGGGGAAGAGTGCTTGAAATCGGTGGAATTAAAGAAAAAGTAATTGCCGCACACAGGGCCGGAATAAAAACCATAATTTTACCCAGAGATAATAAAAAAGATCTCGAAGATATTCCGCACTATGTTCTTAAAGATCTTAACTTTATTTTTGTTTCTCACATGGATGAAGTTTTGAAAGCTGCCTTATCATTCCCTAATCACAAGGTAGAATTCCCTGCAGTTGCTAAGGAGTTTGCCGAAGTAAAAAAAGCAAATTAAAAATTTCTTCAAAAAACATTTTAACTTTCCTGAACAGAAACGCCTAGATAATCTATTCCAGGTTTCACACCATTATTTAATAGATAATTTTTTTTAATCCTAAATACATTTGTCGCAGTGAATAGATTAAATTGTAAAGTTTGTATATAGTCGGATTAATGCTAAGGTCATAACTTCCGACCATTTCGACAAATTCTCCGCCGTAGCCTTCTTTAAAGCGGGTAAATCCAGACCAGGGATGATTGTCGTTGTAGCCAGGAGGCAGTGATCCCCACATGTCAAATTTTTCGGCTCCCAATTTTTTGGCAAGACGAACAGCTTCCCACATTAAAAGATTTGCTCCCATTAGATTCCGATATTCAAGAGTAGTCCCTCCATAGGGATAGTACATAATATTTTTAAAATAAAAAAGCTCGTAAGCTGCCAGCGGTTTATCCTTATAAAATGCAATCAGGATATGGGCGATATTCTGTTTTAAGGAATCCCATACGATTTTATGATATTTAAGTGTGTGTCCAAAATAATGTTGTCGTTTACACGTGTCAAAATAGAGTTTCGAAAAAATCTCAAAACCTTTTTCATTAGACATTTCTTTGACGGTAACCCCTTTTTTTTGCGCCAATTTTATATTGTAGCGAGTTTTAGATTTCATATTCCTTAAAAGTTCTTCTTCGGTTTTAGCGAGTTTAAGTATTTGCGTCCACCGGGGAAAAAGCGGATGAGCGGATTTTTGGAATTTGGAATTTTCAATTGGGGGTTTAGAGCCTTGCAAATAAGGCTCAATTTTTATAAATATAACTCGATTTTTTTTGCCGTATTCATAAAGAAAGTTTAAAACTTCCTTTGTTGGAAAAGCCGATCGGGGTAAGTACCCGATCTTATATCCTAGAAACGGCAATTTATGAAAGGTTAACTGAAAGATATTTTTTCGGGCTTCGATTCGTAAAACTTCAATTCCCATTTTCTTTCTCGCTTCACCCCATTCCCAGGATTGAAGCGGATGATTGGCCATTTCGTTAAATCTTTTCCGGTCAAGAAGTTCTTCAAGAATTTTTACTGGCATACAGATTTTATAATCTCTAATGTTTTATCTGCGCAGGCTTTCCAGGAAAAAAATTTGATTCGTCTTCTGCCTTTGGTTATTAATTCTTGGCGCAAATTATTGTCACCTTGCAAAAGAAGCATTTTTTCTAGGAGATCATCTACGTTTTGGGGATCGAAATACAAACAGGCATCTCCTCCTATTTCCGGCAAGCTTGAAGAAAATGAAGTAATAACCGGACAATCATAGTTCATCGCTTCCAGAATTGGTATTCCGAAACCTTCATAAAGCGAGGGAAGAATAAGAGCGAAGGCGTTTTCATAAAGATAGGCCAGCTGGCTATCGGGAATGTAATCGGTAAAAAAAACCGAATCATTAAGCCCGAGTTCAGAAACTTGGTCGAATATTTTTTCATAGAGCCAACCTTTTTTTCCAGCAATGATAAGTTCAAAATCCGGAGCATTGCTTTTATATTTTTCAAAGGCTTGAAGAAGCAAAGGTATATTTTTTCTAGGTTGAAGCGTTCCTACATACAAAAAATACGGCTTTTTTTGCAACTTTGTAAACTTTAATTTTCTGGCTTTAGATTTTAATATTTTTTCATAACCGTTATAGACAACTTCAACTTTTTCTTCCGGAACGTTATAAAAACTTAAGAGGTCTTTTTTAGTGGTTTTAGAAACAGTTATTACCTTAGCTGCTTTTCTTACGGAATATTTTGTCCAATTTTTAAGCTTAAAAAGATCACCTTTTAAAAAATCAGCGGGGTAGTAGAAATATGACAAATCGTGAATCGTGACGACAGTCGGTACCGAAGAAAAACGTGGAGCATAGTGAGCTGGCGCAAAAAAAACATCAACGTCTTTTTTGCTAAAAAGTCTAAGAGGCATAAAAATTTGGGACCAAAGAATATTGCCCTTGATTACTTCGTATTTAAAATTATTTGTCTCAGATGGAAAATCAATAAGCGGAGCTTGCCTTAAGAAAATCCTAAATTTAAGAGAGCTGGAAGCTTTTTTTTTAAACTCGTGCAGGAGATTGAAGGTGTAGACAGAAACGCCAACGCGTGCGGTAACATTAGCTTCATTTGCGTCAATCCCTATTACCATATGTGAGATATTGTATCATTTTTTGATAATATCTCTCCCAGGTAAATAACGAGGCAGCTTTTTTACCTTTCTCTGTTAAATCTTGCCGCAGCTTTTTTGTGGAAATTAATTTTTTAATTGTGTGACTAATTTCCTGAACGTCAAGAGGGTTAAAAAGAAGAGCTCCGTCTTGAGCAATTTCTTGCACAGACGAGTCATTTGAACAGGCAACCGGCGCTCCCAGTTTCATTGCCTCAATAATTGGATAACCAAATCCTTCCCAAAGGGACGGGTAAATTAAAAATACGCAGGATGAATATAAAGAATAGAGAACGTTGTCGGGGATATATCCTAAAAACCTTATTCTTGGATTTTGCTGTGATGCTTCATCATAATTTTCCCACCCGGAAGGACCGACAATGACAAGATCGATATCGGTTTTTATATCATTAAATGCATTGATCAAACGATGCAGATTTTTTCTTGGTTCAAGTTTACCAACGGTAAGGACAAAAGGTTTATGGAGGTTATACTTATTTAAAATTTTTTGCGTTTCTGTTTCATTAGGTTCTACGATTTTTACACCCGGATAGTTGACTACGATTCGACTTTCTTTTATCTCAAGAAATTTAATTAAATCCTTTTTTGTCGTTTCCGAGTCGGCGAAAATTATTTGCGATTCTTTAGCTACCCATTTCAGTCTTTTTGTTTGGGTGCGAAGAATTTTATTGGTGACGGTTTCAGGATAGCGTAAGTATACAAGATCGTGTACGATCGTCGCTTTGCGAATTGAATTAGATGGCGGTTCGGTCCAATCCGAGGTAATAAACCAATCAGGTGCGATTTTAAATTTTAAATTTTCAATTTTTGAGATGTGTAAATCATTCCAGACAAAAGAGAGCAAGGTTGGAGGAAGTTTCCACTTAATTAATTCACTATTCCTGCTATTTATTTTTCTTTCAAGTTCCGGATCAATTTTTTCACGCAGGCTTGAGAAAAAAAATGTCCAATGATTAGATTGATCATAGTCAAGAATGTAATTGGTCAATCCATTTAGAAAACGCGCTACGCCTGTTCCTTTATAAACGATTTGCGATATATCTATTCCAATTTTCATATTTTCGGCAGAGCGATTTTTTTATAAACGCTTTCCAATTGAATTGAGATTGTCTGCCAGTTATAAATGTCTTGAACTAGCAAATAGGCATTCCTTCTTATCTCCTCAAATAATTTTTTATTTTTCAGAACAAGAGTTATTTTTTCGATAAATTCTTCGGGATTATTGGCGATAATGGTATTGTAACCATCGCGGACAGCCAGACCTTCAATCCCAATTTTAGTTGATATGACTGGCAAACCGGAAGCCATTGCGGCCAGGATCTTGAGTCGTGTGCCGCCGGGTCCAAAAATAGGAGCAATAAAAAGAGTGGAGTCGCGGTATATTTTTTTTATTACGTTATCTTGAAAGGGCATGATATCTATTATTTTCAGACTATCGGAATTATTAATTTTTATTTTTTTTGTCGCCGATTGACCTGCAATAAGTATTTTAATTGAAGGCAGTCTCTCCTTAAGTCGCGGGTAAATTTTTTGAATAAGAAAGTTTGCGGCTTCAACATTTTGCAGCCAGAAAAAGTTGCCGACAAATAAAACCGTGACGTTGAAAAAATCTTTCTTTGGCAGGCGTTTAGCTAACATTTCATCACCGGCTCCATTCGGGATAACGACAGGATCAATATTGGGTTCAAGCTCTGTAACCGATTTTTTGTCTGTTTCCGAAACTGTTCCAACCAAAGTTGCGTCTTTCCAATAAGAGCGTTCCCAAAACTTAAGTTTTAAAATATCAGGATAAAAAAAAGGCCGGATAATGAGGGGCAGAGAATTAATAAAATGTTGATAAACTTTATATTCAATAGTTTGTTCAACTAGAAAAATTGGGATGTCGGTTTTGGGAAGATGGGGCATGATATAAAATGTCTCGGCATGAATAACGTCAAATTTTTTTTTACGCAGGATTTCCTTCAGAGTAATTTCCGCTTCAACAGAATAGTTGCGGACAATTAAAAACGGTTTTCTGGAAAACACAGATCTTAAAATATTTTTTAACTGCCAGGGGTATCTGGCTCTTCGACAGAAATAGATTGCGTGGCAATATTTTTTTAATTTTTGCAAATATTTTTTTTCGGACGAATTTTTATATAAACAGAGAAGTGTGATCTCATTATTTTTATACAGATGTTTGAGTAAATTGTAGGTTCGGATTTGACCACCAGAGGAAGGTGGATATGGCACGTAAGGTGTCAGCATCAAAATCTTCATAGTTTGAAAAGTGCGAATTTATCGTTTTCGAAAATAACTGTGAATCTTTTCTCCTTTTTTAATTGGGCAATAACATCAGATTTTTGCGTTACAAAATAAGATGCACCACGTTTTTTTAGATCGGGTAAGCCTTCGGTCACTGCCGGGTAACCACGCCGGTCCGATAAATAAAGAAGTGTTGTGTCACCAACTGTGTCAGTAACGATTTGATCGCTTGGGTTGGTAAGCGTTCTGACGATTTTGGCTATAGAAACAAGGTCGTTTGAGTAATCGTAATAGCCTTTCACCTGATAAAAAGAAATAAGCAAGGAAAAAGCAAAAATTGCAACTACCACTGGATACAGAACTGCCTGATGAATAAACTGTTTTTTATTATCGGTAAGTAAATATGAAGCTCCTATACCTGTAAACATCGCTAAGGCGGGAAGAATTATTATTTGATAATACTCATGTTGGACGTTGCCGCCTTCAAAGGTGAAAAGATAGATAAGGGAAGATATTAAAATAGAGAAAAGAAGCAGCCGGCGATTTTTGATAAGAGAGCCTATGACTAATAAAGTTGCTCCAAAACCACCCAGGATGATATTATTTATCCGTTCAAAAAAAATCCAGCGGAAAAAAGCCGGTCTTAGAAAAATCGGTTGCAGCCCGGCCGAAGTATTTACCATGGTAAAAAGCCATTTATTGGCCGGGATACCTTCTGGATAGTTTTGGATATAAAACCGCCACCAAACAAGAGGCAAGACGGCAAGAATAAAATAAACATACGTATCCAATCTCTTAACTAAATTGAATTCGTACTTAATAAAAAAAAGATACAAAAAAGCCAACCCGAAAAAAATCGTTACAGGTTTAACAAGTAAGCTTGCCGCAAAAAGTATCAGCGACAGAAGATAAAAAATCCAAATTTTTGCGCCTTTATTATGGGTAAAGAGATAAAAAAAGAAAATTGCCAGGAACGCAAGCGATAAAGCCGCCGTGTCGGGAAGAACCACTCGGGAAAAAAATACAAAAAAAGGAAAAATCGCGTAGACAAGCGATCCGATAACGGCAGAAAGCCGATTCGATTCTTTTAACAAGAGATAATAAATTACAGAAATCAAAACAAGGGAGAAAAAAATTGTGGTCAGTCTGCCGTAAACTTCCAGCGGAACAACCGGAAAAGATTTGTACAAAACTGCAACAATTGCGCTATAAATAGGAAACTCAACCATTCGATAGCCTTGAGGATTGTATTTACCCGATTGAATATTGGAAAGGTCATCATACTTTGGATGCAACAAATCAAAACCTTGGGTGATAAAATTTCTGGCTACTGCAGCGGTATCTGACTGGCGCCACGAGTGCAAATCAGCCAGAGGGGTATTTATATTATATAAACGGCAGACTAATGCAAGAAAAATGATTAGTGACAATAGCAAAAAATCAACTTTTTTCATAATGAAGCAATGAGCCGACAAAAAATCCCGCCATTAACCAGAAATAAAACGCAACTTTAGAGGCTTCGAAAACATCAATATAACCGGCATTAATGAAGAGACCCAAAAGACCAAAGATAAAACTGTAGTAAAGCATTTTGTCTTCGTCCTTAAGTTTACGCCCCGCTATCCAGATAAACCGTATAATTGACAAAAATATCAGAGCAAAAAGAATTGTTCCCAAGAGTCCAAACTCACCCAGAGAACGAAGATAGTCGTTATCCGTTGCCTCGGTGATTGAAGATGGACCAGTTCCCAATACTGGGTTGGTCAAAAAAGCTTTGATCGCCCGTGGCCACTCAACCTGCAGACGAGTTGCGAAAGAGATGTCGGAAACAACAGTCGTAATCGGTCTTAAGGCTGCCGACAACGATGCAACCAAAATATCTTCCTCTTGCGACGTTAGTTTTTTACCAGATTGCGAAGCCTGTTGCTGGACTTCTGCAATAATTTGTTGTCTAACGAGGGCTTCAGTATTTGCCGAAACCTGTTGATTTTGCAGCGTCGCCTGGACTTTGTTCTGGACCTGTTGCGCGAGTGGGAGATAAAAACTGCCGGCCGGTAACTGTTTGGCGGTTATTTTCTGCGGTATTATTGCAGCTCCGGTATTTTGGTTGATGAAAATTTGCTTTACCTGGAAGGTTCGGGAGAGGCGCGACGTCAAATTGTTACTCACAAGATTAAGGCCGATAGTAACTACAATTAAGATTAAAATGAAGCGATATTTTTTAAACATAAGCAAAAATAAAAGAGTTGAGATTACATACGCTCCAAATGAAGATCGTGAACCAGTAAGTACAAGAATAAAAATTGTTAGAACCGATAATAAAAGGTAACGAAGCGATTTTTTGTAATAAAAATAAACCGCACTGACAATTGGGATAAGGAAAACTACATAGGCTCCTAAATCATACTGACCGGCAAAAGTCGAGGAGATTCGCGCCTCTGGCGTAAGAAACAGTAAATATCCTTTTGCATATTCTGGGTTCATCGTTTGGACGGCAGGCCAACCTAGGAATTTTTGACCGACGCCATAAATTCCAACCAGTCCCAATACGATTAAGATATATTTTAAATAAGTTAATAATTGTTTTTTATCTTTTGTAACGGCTAGTCCAATAAAGAAAATACACATGTATTCAACTCTGCGTGCAGCATTGAGGAATGCAACCTGCCGGTAGGGCAGGTTCTTTTTTAAGAAAGCTCCGTACAGAAAAGAAATAAAAACAGCTGCCCAAAATGCCAAAAAAAGCCATAAAAATTTTTGATTCAATACAACCTTTCTTCTGACAAGTTGGATAAAAAAGATTAGTACATAAAGTACAACGTAAATATCTTCTAGACGTACTGCGATGTACGTATAGGTGATCATTTGGAGAGGCAGTTTGGGATAAAGTGGGATAAAAAAAATAAAAATTATCGTCAGGATTACGAGAATATTATCGTCAAGCCATTTGAGCGATTTTGAAAGCCTCTTCATATGTATTAGTTAGATAATAATTGTTTAATACTCTTCCTAGAAAAATTCCAACCAATGCTTTTAATTGTAACATAATTTTAAGTATATAGAGTTTTTGCTGGGAGTAATGCTTTTTATAGAAAAAGATAAAACCTCTATAGACCTGGAGGATTGGATAGGTTCGTCCTTGACTTGAAGCCGAACCAAGATGTATAAATCGTGCTTCCGGATAAAAAAATACCCTAAATCCCCGTTTTTTGGCCCGATATAAAAGATCGATCTCATCCATGTACATAAAAATATTTTCATCGAAGCCGCCCAGCTCGCTGAAATAGTGGTTTTTTGTCAAAATACAAGCGCCCGAAATCCAATCAACTTCTCTGGTTATAGCTGGTGAGTAACGAGTTAAACTCCAGTAATCACCGCGCAAAAATAAAGCTGCAAAAATAACAGACAATGAGTAAAACGGTCCACAAGATGGTTGTGAAGTTAAATTTTTGTTCAATAACTTTCCACCTAAAAAGTTGATCGTATTTTCCCGCTGTTTATAAAATGTTAACAGTTTTTCTATTGCGTCTTCTAATACCAGAACATCTGAATTAAGAAAGAGTATATATTCACCTTCAGCAACTTTAGCTGCCTGATTATTGGCTTTTGCGAAGCCCACGTTTTTTTTGTTGAAAAGCGTTTTGAGATTTAGGTTGTGGTTTTGAGATTTGAATTTTGATATTTGATCTTGGCTGCCATCGGTTGAAGCGTTATCAACCATAATGATTTCGTAATGCATTTGAGATTTTTTAAGCGATTTTACGATCGAATCAAGGCAGTTCTGGGTTATGGTTTTCGTATTGTAAGAAATAACAATGATCGAAAGTTCAATTTTTCGCTCACTCATTGTATAATTATAACAAAGAAGTCAGCATAGCTCAGTGGTAGAGCAATCGTTTCATAAGCGATCGGTCGCAGGTTCGAATCCTGCTGCTGACACAGATTACAAAAGCTTTTCCAGAATTTGTTCCAAGCTATTAATAGAATCTATCTGTACCCATTCATTGGCGCCGTGACGATTACCTCCGATCGTCCCGATACAACAGGAAGTGCTTTTAAATTGGGATACAAGCAAAGCCAAATCGACGTAGCCAGACCTAGAAGGGTCGGTAAAATCCGCTCTCCCAATAGATTCAGTTACCTTGTCGGTTATATACTTTAATTTTGATCTATATGAGTACCAAGGATTTAAATTGTGGGTGATTTTTTTAACCATAAACTTTATTTTCTGTTCCAAAAACCAATTATTTAAGCTATTAATGACGAGCTGCAGATTTATTTTTCGGTTGGTACGTATTTCCAAGGTTGCCTCGAGAAAGTCGGGAATGTTATTGCCGTTTTTTCCTAGCGTAACGTCTTTATTTCGTTTAATAAATAAACCGGATCTTAAATAGGAAATATTCAGAGTTGAACTACCGAGGTCTTTGTCCGGGTTTTTTTTCAATAATTCCTCAAGTTTTCCTATAGTTTTATTAAATCCGATCAATACATTGTTTCCATTAGTTTGATTGGCAGAGTGGCCGGATTTTCCAAGACACTCTATGTCAATTTCGATCAAACCTCGACAGCAGTTTCTTATCTTAAGGTTCTCACCGTCAGTTGAAATTATCTTTTCGGACTTCAGGATTTTTTTATATTTACCAATGAAAGAATACATACCTTTAAACTCATATTCTTCATCAACATAAAACAAAAACATAATTTTTTGGTCTTTAATCCTTTCCGCCAACTTCATAAGCACTGCAACATTGGATTTGGTATCAGCCGTTCCTAATCCGTAGAGCTTATTTTTTATTCGTGTGGCTACATATTTTTCTGTCAAGCAACCCTGTTTAGGCTGGACCGTATCTATGTGGTCGATAAATAGAATATCAACCTGCAAAAAATCTTTTTTTTTACAGCTTTTTGAGTAAGCAATTACATTAAAGCGATTACCTTCAACCGGAGATTTTTCCACGACCAATTTAGTATTTTTTTTTAGATATCGAAATATAAATTTAGCAATTTGTACTTCATTATTAACGGAATCGACGTAACTCGGGATTGATATAAGTTTCTTAAGTAAATTCAGGGTATTCATATTTATTTTCTTCGCGCAACATAAAACATGCGCGGATTTCCTTCCACCATATAAGTGTCGCCACCGGGAACGAAGTATTGAAAGTCATATCCGATCACATCCAGCTGCTCTTTTTTTAAAGACAACCAGGGTTTATTAATAGTTCTTCCGACAATCACTTCCGTTCCCAAATCAATCGCCGAGTTTATTCTTACTTGACTTAATATTCTGCCTGCGCCCTGTTGCTGTTTTGTCGGAGTCACGCAGGTTTCGTTGTCGTAAAAAACCATAATGTTTGGGGCTAACTCCATAGTGTTTACTATAGAATCAAGGATTTCCTTCTTGTTTCCGTACTTGATTTTTACCAGTTCTTCTAGTTCAGTCGTTCCTCCAGTTGTAAACCCGATAACTTTTCCGTTTTCTTTGGCTTTAATTAACGTGCCGGGAGTAAATTCGGAAAGTGTTTTAGGAAAATAATTATTTATTAGTCCATCTTTTGGGTATGCTTCGCCTAGAGAGTTACCCTTACAGTTTGGGCAGCAGGTATCTACGGAAGAAAATGTTCCGCAATCTGCACATTTAAATTTTTCCCACCAGGGTGGCCCGCCAAAACCTAACTGATAAACCGAGGCCATTTCTTCCAATTCTCTCGGTGCAATAGATGATAATGCTCTTATGGCTTCCGAAGGATTGTTATAAACAAAAACGGAAAGAGAAATACCCGCGACCTTTTTTTCTTTTGATTGTATTTCCATAATTTTAAAATTAAATTATTAAAAAACCCGCCTTATAAAGCGGGGTAGGAACGAGAAATTGATAAATATTAAATTACCCCGCAAAAAGCGGGTGATGATGTAGAGAGCCATTAATGGAATTCATTTTTTTCATAAAGATGAATACAGTTATATTATTGTATTAGTATGTTAACATGATATTATAAGTTTGTCAAGAGAGATTTTAGTGATATAATTTTTTATGCAAAAAACCGAATTTTACAGACCAAAAAATACGAAGGAAAAACTTTTAGTTGATGCGTTCTTAAAATTAAAAACGCAGCAGGACATGGCTGATTTTTTAAGGGATTTATTAACTCTGCCGGAAATAGAAGAGTTTGCAAACAGACTTGAAATTGCTAGACTACTTCTTAAAAGGGGTTCTTATAAACGAATTGCCAAACAGACAGGGGTATCAACAACAACTGTTACTCGCGTTGCCCATTGGCTCTTCAAAGGCTGCGGAGGATATCAAAAGGTTTTAAAAAAATAATCATTTCCAGTCGGGTACGTAATACTTTCTACCTTTTAAATTTTTCGGCATATATTCCTGGATAATTTTTCGGCCGGTTTCTTTTTCAACCAACCAGGGGTAGCGGACGTGGCCCCGGCCATAACCTAAGGATCTCATTACTTTATTGGCGGGGTTTCTTAAATGCAGAGGGATCGGGTCAAGGTTTTCTTCGTCGATGTCGGATAAAGCTTGAGAGATACCGGCTGTCGAAGCAATTGATTTTTTGGCAGTTGCTAAATAAGTGGCGGTTTGAGCCAGGATCAGGGAAGCCTCGGGCATACCGATCATGTGAACCGCCTGCATTGCGGCAGTAGCAACAACCAAAGCCGTGGGTTGGGCGTTACCTATATCTTCGCTCGCAAAAATTACCATTCGTCTGGCAATAAAGACTGGATCTTCTCCGGCCTTAATCATTCTCGCCAGATAATGCAAGGTTGCGTCGGGCTGCGAACCGCGCAGGCTTTTTATAAATGCCGAAATCGTGTCGTAGTGCCAGTCGCCCTTTTTATCGTAATAAATTGCTTTTTGCTGAACCGCATCTTCAGCAATTTTCAGTGTTATATGTTTATTCAAACTCGCTGCCAACTCAACCGCATTGATTGCAGTTCTACCGTCTCCATTGGCATGTTTGATGATATGTGCAAGCGCTTCTTTATCCCATTTGTGCTGCGGAAAATATGTAAGAGCTCTTTTTACTATTGTTGCAATTTCCTTTTCGTTTAAGGAATAGAGAACATAAATCTGGCTACGCGAAACCAAAGGCGCAATGACTTCGAATCCCGGATTTTCGGTTGTTGCTCCAATTAAGGTTATGGTCCCATCTTCAACATGAGGAAGAAATGCATCTTGCTGGGCCTTATTGAAACGGTGTATTTCGTCAATAAAAAGTACCGTCTGTTTTTTGAATAGAGTTTTGTCATCTTTTGCCTTAGCAATAACCTTTCGGACCTCGGCTAAATTACTTGTAACAGCAGAAAACGGTATAAAATCTGCATTGACATAATGGGCAATAAGTCGGGCGAGTGTAGTTTTTCCGCACCCCGGGGGTCCCCAGAGAACCATCGATGTTATCTGGCCGGATTCAAGCATCCTCCTTATAAACCTGCCTTTACCGACAAGGTGTTCCTGACCTACAAATTCATCCAAAGTTTTGGGTCGCATCCGATCGGCAAGTGGAGTATCCATATTTACTGTGAACGCTTGTTCACTAATAGAATATATTATGCGGAAACAGATTTCAAGCGGAATTCTTCCGTACACCCTAAGGGTGTACTAAAATACCTAGATTATTTTGGTTATAACAGGCTCAATTCGACGAACGAAAAATTAGTTAGAAATTGGTTAGATATACATAACTCAAAACCAGGTCATAGAGCTACGTACGTCGATAAAAACAGCGTGCCTCGATCTGATAACTAATTGTGGATAAAACATTAATTAAATAGATGATTATCTATTCACTGTTTGACTTTAATATCTTAAAGTATTAAAATTGTTGGCTTATGAGTGTAAGAAGCGAACTATTGCATAATTTAGGAAATGCCGCCGGAAACTTCGCCGGATGGATATTCTTTAGCGCTTTTGTTCTGAGTCCAGGAAAAGCCGATATAAAACCCAGCCGCGCTGGTACACCTGCCTATACACTTTTAAATGATCGCGACAGACATTATCCTGAAAATACTCCTTTATCAATAATTGTTGAGGGTAGGTTGGTCAGGGCTATTGACGGCAAAGCGATTAATCCGGAAGCTGATATCGCAGTACGAATGACGCTGGTTATACAACCAGGCGGTAAGCAAGATGTACTAGTGGGGGAAGGAGATAGTATAAATCTAGTGAATACAGACGCAAAAATAATACACACGAATCTATCAGCAGCGGAATATTGTAAAAAAATCTTCCCCCAATCGATAAACCGAAGAAAAATCCAATAAAATAATAATACGCCTTACTATTGCCATTCTTTGAAGCACTGTTTGTTTCCGTCTGTGGACTCACTCATTTCACATACGGCAGATACGATTTCAGTATTGACCGGGTATCCACTTTTTACTCTAATAATAGCGAATTTGCCTTCGCATTCTACAGTTTTAAAGACATTACCCATGGCTCCAACACGTGAATGGGCTTGTTTCAAAGGCACCCTTTGACCATCAACTACATCTACTGCGCCTTCAAGCGAACGAAGCGTAAAGGTTTGAGTAAGGGGTTTTTGATCTTCTGGCATGACCTTAATATACAATAGGTTTACAAAAAGTCAATAACATATTGATCACCATCTACTTGATATTTTTTACATAAAGTCTTAGTATATTCTCAACATGTGGTCTATAATCCACAATCTTCCGCGATTATCTTCTTGGAAAGCCGAAATTCTACTTATAACTTTTCAAAAAATGATAGGGGTGAAGAAAATTATTTTTTCCGCAGCGCTTTTAACATTAGCTTTATTACTAACTGTAAAAGTTTCAGCAGCAGGAAAAGCAGCGCCGAAAGCTACTGGTTCGATTGAAGCGGTTATGTATGGCGGAGCAGTTCATTTGTACGCAGATTTCAATGGGATTTCAGCCACCGCCACTCAACCTGATAAAGGCAACTACCATGTCTGGGGTTCTGTTTTCGGACAAAATATCGATTGGTACGGCGATATTAATAGCGTTACAGTAGGAGGTCAACAAGCGATTCTACATGGAACTTTTGTGTCGGGTGTTGCAGATGGTAACCCTAGCGCAGGAACACCATTTAGTCTTAAAATGACAGATGGTGGCTCTCCAGGTGCAGGGAATGATACTTTTAGCTCTGAATGGGGAATTACTGATAATCCGTCTTTCGCATGGACAATCGTAAGCGGTAATTTAGTAGTTCATAATTAATGAATTTTAAATAAGAGAAAAGGGGTGAAAAACATGAGTGTTAAAAAATTAATAGTTGTTCGTAAAATTTTAAGGTAAAACCATTCCAAAATATTCTATAATTTATTTCTTAACCTATGCCAGCCGGACTTGAGTGCAGCTTTCAAAGACCTGTGGATCCCGAAACACTAGGAAAACTTCCCCAAGATTTTTATGAGGACAAGAGCAATAGTTCTTTTATTATAAATTCAGTGACTCAAGCCCTAAGAGGTTTGAAAGTTGAAACTGAAGGACCAATCGGAAAAGCTATTGATCCGAAGTTTGATCAACCGGAAGTCAAATGTATAAATACCAAAGTTATAATTGAGGCTTGGAAAGAGCCTTCGGGAGTCCGATCTATTGCTATCTGCCAAGCGTCTAAATGCCTTTTTGCCAAAGGTGAAAAGTTAAGCAAGTAGTCTAGCCATGCCACCCTACGGGTGAGAAAGAGAAATGATTTGAACCAATGAAAAAAATCTGTTACCTTTATTTTATAGTCCGCCTTCGTCCCGCTCAAGCGGGACTGCGGCGAGACAAAGGAGGTGAATTAATTTGAAAAAAAGAAGAACAACAAAACATGTAACGCATCATCATGCGAGACAAAAGGTTAACTACGACAAAGTTCTTTATTATGGTCTTCTGATTTTAGGAGTATTCGTCGTATCTTTTTTTGTCGGTAAAACAGTTTTATTTTCCAACCAATCGACGGATCCGCCAACAGTTGAGGGAACAAATACCAGCGGCGGATTTGACCAATATGGTTACAACTACCAGGCGCGTATATTTGTTGGACCGGCAGACGGGGTCGATAGAGAACTTGATGGAAATGTTTGGGGTGACCCAACATATGCGAAAGACCATCTAGTTATGAAATGGTCAAAAGCCTGGGATGATGCCCGTTTCCACCAAGCTGCATGGACACCCGAGGCTTGGGTCGACAATGAATGGAATGGGATGCTCCAAAATGGATCAAAAGTATCAGAACACGTGAAAATAATCTGGGTGGGTTCAGCGCTTGAAAATAGTCAATACTGGAGAGCTGGAGGTTATCCGATTTGGGGACAGTTTGAGGTAATAATGGATCAAGGATTCGATAAAAACAGTATGACCCACTATTCAAACGCCCATGCGACACCGAATGGTTACGGAGGTAAGTAAAAGAGTGAATTAAATTATTACTAACAGCCCATCGTTTTTTAAAGCGGTGGGTTGTTTTTTTAGGGAAGTACAACGTTTTGTACCGCGTCGTGATCGTGGTTACAACCAATGCAGTAAATTGATCCTAAAGGATCTTTAATTATCGATTCCTGTTTCAGATCGACATTAGTATCGGAAGCCGGGGCCAAAGCTCCGGTTGACTTATCGACAGCCACTGTTTCCTGCGCCGACGGAGTAGCAGTAGGTTCGGTGCCGGAAATAAAATATTCAAAGCGCGCCGGACAGCTATCTTTACCATCAGGGCCTTGAGAGGCCAATGTTCCTGTATCCCAACAGACCTGTTTTCCGACAACGTCATCCGGTTTTATTGGCCAAAGATCGGGTTGTTTTCGCAAAACAAAGCTCATAACCCGATTCCAAATTGGAGCAGCTCCGGTTATGCCCGAGGCTAAATACTGATTCATGGGTGAGTTGTCATTATTACCAACCCAAACCGCAGTCAGGAAATTCGGCGTATAGCCAATTGTCCAGTTATCACGTTTATCATCGGTTGTACCGGTCTTAACCGACACCGCTTTTCCCGGAATGACAAGAGCAGAAGAGGCGCCGAACTCCTGGGAACGGGCGTTGTTATCAAGCAGAATATGCGAGATCAGAAAGGTTGATTCGGGTGAAAGGGCTTTGGAACCAACAATTGCTAAGAAATTAGGATAATAAAGCGGCTGCTCGAGATTTTGGATGTAGTTTGGATCCTTGAACTGATATAAAACATGACCGTACTTATCCTGGATTTTTAAAATAGCATTTAATTTTTTGGCAACGCCGCGATTGGCAAAGGTTGAATAAGCCTGGGCCATTTCGGTCATTCGGACCTCACCGCCTCCAAGTGTTAGAGCTAATCCATAATGCGAGGGATCTTTAAAAGTTGAAATTGTGAAGGCAGAAGCCGACGCAACAAAGTTGGCCACTCCGTTGATCGCCAACATTTTTACCGCCGGAATATTAAAAGAGTTGCCCAGAGCAAAACGAAGCTGCACCGGTCCGTGGAATTTGCGGTCGTAGTTTACCGGACAGTAGGCGGCTGGTTGACCGGCCGCTTCAAAACAGGTCGGGACATCCAAAAAAACTGTAGCCGGGGTAACGAGCCTTCTTTCCAGCCCAATTCCATAATTTAAAGGTTTTATCGAAGATCCGGGTTGGCGAAGTGCGGTTGTGACATTAAAACTTCCGCTCGGAGTGGCAAAATAATCTACAGATCCAACCATTGCCAAAATCTCACCGGTTGGCGGTCGGGTAACCAAGATTGCACCGTTAGTTACGTGCAGATCGGCAATTTTTGCCAGCTCTTCTTTTAGGACTTTTTCCGCCTGCTCCTGGATATTTAAATCAAGAGTTGTATAGACATTTAAACCGCCCTCTTCGACAGCATTTACGCCATACATTTTTTCAAGTTGGGAGCGCACATAAAAAACGAAGTGAGGAGCGAGAATACTGTTGGTAAGCGGTTTAAACTGCATTTTTGTATTGAGGGCGGATTCATAAGTAGATTTATTTATATAATTTTGTTGATTAAGTGCTTTCAAAACTTCGTTTCTTCTCTGGATCGTAAGATTTGGATCGTTGTAGGGAGAGTAATAGGATGGCGCCTGAGGCAGACCTGCTAGGGTTGCGGCTTCGACCAGCGTCAGATCTTTGGCATTTTTCCCAAAATAGCGTTTAGCCGCTTCTTCAATACCGTAGGAGGCGCCACCGTAGGGGATTTGATTCAGATACATTTCAAGAATTTGATCTTTACTGAAAACCTCTTCGGTCCACATCGCTAAAATTATTTCACGCGCCTTGCGCCGGATTGTTCTTTCCTGACTGAGCAGGGCATTTTTTACCAACTGTTGGGTGATTGTCGAACCGCCCTGAAGCGAGCGGCTTATGATCATGTCTCTCACAGCCCGTAAAATTCCCGAAACTAAAGAAATTCCGCCGTGATGATAAAAGTTCTTATCCTCAATAGCGATTGTCGCTTGCGCAATATAGGGCGGCAGATCCTTAAGTTTTATCGGGGTCCGATTTTGATCCCGATAGATTTCAAACAACAGTTTTCCATTTCTATCTAAAATATGCGTAGAAAGGGGAGTCGCCTGAAAGTTTTTGAGCTGATAGGGAGTTGGGAGATTAAAGAAGATAAAGAAATAGATAAATATTACGAATAAAATTATTCCGGAAGGAATTAAAATTTTTTTATTATTAAATCTGGAGGTTTTGAACTTAAGATACAGATTTCTCAATGACTCTTTTAACTTTTCGACCATGTAATTATTGTAACAAAAATGGAGTTATTTTACCGAAGAGAATCGGGGAAAAAGTGGAGAAATTTTTTTGATTTTTCCACTGGTCACTTGTAATATTTTTTCGGCAGTCTCAGGGATAAAAGGCTGTAAGTGAAATGCTATTGATTTTAATATGTTAAAACATTGAAAGAGAAAATCTTTTCTTTTATCTTTAGTTTTGTTCCAAGGAGCAAAAGTATCGACTTTTTTGTTTAGGTCTTTTATCCGAGTCCAAAGCTGCTCCAAAATAATATTGAATTGGAATGAGGCAAACTGTTTTTTAATTTCACTACTGAATTCTTCTTTTGTAGCGGTGCCGATATTTAATTCGTCCTGTTCTCCAAGTGTAGTTAGCCGCGAAACCAGATTGCCCAGCTCATTTGCCAGATCCGAGTTATAAATTTCTTCCATTCGAGCAAACGAAAAGTCACCGTCATCGGCAGCCGGAATTTCTCGCAGAAGATAATAACGGACGGCATCGGTTCCGTATTTACTAACCAGATCAAACGGATTGATAACATTGCCCAGACTTTTGCTCATCTTTTGACCGCTGGAAGTTATAAAACCGTGGATAAAAACCTGTTGACTGTTTGGAAGGCCTGCCGAAAAAAGCATGGCTTGCCAGATGGCGGTTTGTTGCCGCAGATTATCTTTTCCGGCAACCTGAACACCAGGCCAGAAGTCCTTGAAATTTTTTAAATTTTTTGGCCAGCCTAAGGTTGAAATGTAGTAGACCAAAGCGTCAAACCAGACATACATCACGTGTCGCGGATCGCCGGGGACATCGACTCCCCAGGGCATTTTGGATTTTAGGCGCGAGATACTGAAGTCTTGTAAGCCTTTTTTTACAAAGCTGCGAATTTCTTCCAATCGGTAAGCGGGAACCACAAACGGCGGAGTTTTTTCGTAAAGAGCGAGTAAATTTTTTTGATATTTAGAGAAGCGGAAAAAATAATTTTCCTCCTCCAATATTTCTATTTCGAGATTAGGATGGATTAAACAGCGTCCATTTTGGAGTTCCGAGTCAGTTTTTTCCAGTTCACAACCGATACAGTATTTCAATTTATAATTTTTTTTATAGATGTCCCCGTTTTTATCACAAAGTCGCCAAAATTCTTGGGCGGCTTCGAGATGGCGCGGATCGGTGGTTCGCATAAAATAGTTTGAACTTAAATTCAGGGCAATCTTTAATTCATCAAATTTTTTTGGCGTATTCGTCACAGTATTTTTGCGGATCTTTTTTGGCTAAGAGGGCTTTTTGATAAATTTTTTGGCCGTGTTCATCAGTACCGAATCCAAATGCTACGTCGAAACCTTGGAGTCGTTTAAATCTCGCAACGCAATCAGCCTGAATAATTTCTAAAGCAAAACCGATATGCGGATCAGCATTTACATAAGGAGCGGTAGTTGTGATATAAAATTTTTTGTCCATTACAGGTTCTATTTTACCAGAATAGCCAGGCCGACAAAAAGACTAATGGTTAGCAAAAAGTTCAAAAAGTCTAAAAGTTGGAAGGCTTTAAGCGTTGTGATAAATAAAATCAATAAAGCCAGAAGCAGGCGAAATTTTTTTTTAAGAAGCGGCGACAGAAGAAGGTAGATAAAAATACCTAGAAGAGTATTAACACAAAGTATCAGCCAAAGGTTGCTGGGAGGGACAAACATAACTACAGCTACAAGTGTGACAAAGATAAGAACTTCGGTTGCAAGAAACATATGCATCTATTATAATATTTAACTATGGTGAAACTTCCCGATGATAAATTGCAGCTTATCGAAGAGTTTGCGCAGCACAAAGGTGACACAGGCTCTCCGGAGGTACAGGTAGCTCTCCTGACTCAAAAGATCGAACGCCTGGTTTTGCATCTGGATGAGAATAAAAAAGATAATCACTCAAGGCGGGGACTACTCAAGGTCGTTGCCAAGAGACGAAGGATTATTCAGTACCTTGAGTCATTGGATAAAAAACGTTATAAAAAACTGGTAGAAAAACTTGGACTTAAAAAGTAAACTACTTATTATATAAATGAATATTTTTGAGGACTCCACCGAGATTGACGGACAGAAACTGAAATTGCAGTTCGGGAGACTTGCCCAAGCGGTAGACACTTCGGTTTACGCAACTTTGGGTGACACAGCGGTTCTTGTGACTATTGCGGTTGGACCGGAAAATCCCAACATTGACTATTTCCCTTTGTCGGTCGAGTATGCGGAAAAACTCTATGCCGGCGGACTTATCAAAGGTTCACGTTGGATAAAAAGAGAGGGTAGACCGTCGGACGAAGCGGTTTTAACCGGAAGACTTATTGACCGCTCGATTCGGCCGCTTTTCCCCAAAACCTATAAAAAACAGGTGCAGGTTGTTGTTACGCTTTTATCAGTAGACGGCATCAATGCTCCGGAAGTTCTTTCGGCAATTGCCGTATCTGCGGCGCTTTCTGTGTCTTCAGTTCCTTGGGACGGTCCGATCTCAACCGTACGTATCGGTTATGTCACGGCGGGCGAGAACAAAGAAACCGGATTTATCCTAAATCCCACCGAGAACGAACAGGAATTTTCTGACCTAGATCTCGTGGTTTCGTCTTCTGCCGATAAGGTTATCATGATTGAAACAAAAGCCAATATGGTCAAAGACGAAATAATTCAAGAGGGAGTTGAGATGGCCAAAAAAGAGAATAAAAAAATAATCGAATTTATCGAGAAAGTAACCAAAAAAATCGGCAAAAAAAAGGCTGCAATTCCAAGCGATGAAGACTACTCAGAAATTCTTAAACTTGTTAAAACCAAATACGCCAAACCAGTTGAAGATGCTGTAAAACAAGCAGCGGAAACTGCCGGCAGTGAAGACAGAATGCTTCAGGAAATTGTTTCAGCCATCTATGAGGATTTAGAGAAAAAATTTGACAGCAAACAAATTATGGCGGCAATCACCAAAAATAATTATGAAACGATTAAAAAAAATGTTTTAGATAAAGGCAAAAGACCGGATGGAAGAAAGTTTGACGAAGTAAGAGATCTTTTAGTTGAGGTGTCGGTTTTACCTCGCACTCATGGTTCGGCACTTTTTCAACGCGGTCAGACGCAGGTTCTATCAATTGCGACCTTAGGTTCAACAACTTTAGAACAGCTTATAGAAGGCCCTGAGGGTAAAGAAGCAAAAAGATATATTCACCACTATTCAGACGGACCTTATTCTTACGGTCAGGTTGGTCGGATGATGGGCCCGTCACGTAGGGCAATTGGCCACGGTGCTTTAGCGGAAAAGGCGATAGAGCCGGTTCTTCCGTCTTCGGAAGAGTTCCCTTACGCTATTCGGGTTGTTTCGGAAATCCTGTCGGAGAATGGTTCATCCTCAATGGGAAGCGTCTCTGGATCTTCTCTGTCGCTTATGGATGCAGGCGTTCCCCTGAAGGCGGCGGTAGCCGGAGTTGCAATGGGAATTATGTCAAAGTCGGACGATAAGTATGTGGTTTTAACAGATATCGTTGGAATGGAAGACTTTTCTGGAGAGATGGATTTTAAAATTGCCGGGACCGCCGAGGGAATTACAGCAATCCAGCTTGATGTTAAAAACAAAGGATTGACTGCCAAAATGATTAAAGATATTTTTGCTCAAGCGAAAAAAGCGCGACTCCAGATTTTAGCTGCGATGGATAAGGTTATTGCCAAACCGCGAAAAGAAATTTCACGTTATGCGCCTAAAGTTGTGGTTTTAACCCCGCCTGCGGATAAAATCGGCGATATCATTGGGCCGGGTGGAAAAAATATCCGTGCACTCATTGCTCGTACTCAAACCGAAATTAACGTTGAAGATGATGGAAAAGTTACTGTTTCCGGCTTGGATCGGGAGAAAGTCGACGAAGCAGTTAATTATATCGGCAATATCACCCGCGAAGTTAAAGTCGGTGAAGAGTTTGAAGGCGAGGTAAAACGTATTTTGCCATTTGGAGCATTTGTTGAAATCCTACCAGGTAAAGATGGCATGGTGCATGTTTCTAAGATGGGAAAAGGCTTTGTCAAAGATCCTCACGATGTCGTTAAAATCGGCCAGATTGTCAAAGTTAAGGTTTACCAGATCGATAACCAAGGCAGAATAAATCTTCAGTTAGTGACTTCTCACCCGTAGGGTGAGAGGACTAATCGATAAGTGATTTCTTAATTTTTCTTAGCTTTCTTTGGTAATCAACTTGATCTTCGTGAAATTTTATAAAATTGTTCCTGGATCTAAAATGGTTAAACATGTAGTCAGTTTTAATAAATTTGTTACGGTTTGTATTTAAATAACAGGAGAATGAACAAAATGGATATGTTGCTAACTCTTTGAATTCAATAAGGCATGATGTCACAGGATTTAAATGGATATAACGGCAAAGGTGGATAAATTCCTCCCGTGAGGTTATTCGTCTATATTTAAAACTATTTAAGAAAAGTGAGCCTTTCCTATTTTTTTTCAAATCAAAATATTTTGCGAAGCTATTTTCAGTGTTACTAATAAATTTTCTGACGCCGTTTTCTTGCAATTGCTTGACTAAAAAGTGATAATGATTAGGCATAAAAGAAAAAGCAAATATTTCAACTAGAGGAATCGATGAGGAGACTTCCTTTAAATAGTTGTATTGTAGTGGTTTAGCAGACTTATTAAATTGAGATAAACGAATTCTTTGATTATAACGATAAAAATCTACTGTCTGCAAAATTCTGTGAAGGTATTCCAAATCGGAAAAAATCTTTTCATCAGCAATTGCTTTATTGTAGACGTGGTAGAACTCATTGGTTGAGAGAGGACATCTTTTTAGGGACATAATTACACCCTACGGGTGTAAATAAACTAAGTCAATCGATTATAGCCCACAAAATTTAAATTTAGATTGTTTTAACAAACTACACGAAAAATATGTTCTCAATTCTCACCCTACGGGTGAGAAATTTCAGTAATATTCAAGGTTGATTTTATTTCTTCGGATAGGTACAATCTTTTATATGCCACGAACCAAGAGATTAATCCGCGTGCCCTTTCTCAAATTTAAGATCAACAAACAGACGATATTTAATATTTTAGGCTTCATTTTAGTCGCTTGTGCACTCATTCTTCTGGTTTCTTTTATAAAAGATTTTGTTTCGACCCCAGCCGACGGCATTTTACTTAATCCGGTCAATAATATTTTGATCGAAAAAGTTGGAGTTTTATCGATCTTTTTGCCCTTTCTTATCTTTCTTTTTGCGGCGCATTTTTTTAACACAAAAAAATTGCGGTTTGTAAAACCCAATATAAGTTTTGGACTGCTATTGGTTTTTATCGCGCTGCTCGGGATTACCCAGTCCGGACAGTTCGGTCAGTTAATTTTTAGCAATTTATCTGCCGATCTTACGCAGGCCGGAGCGATTATAATTCTTGCGGCTACCTTTCTTATCGGTCTGATACTTTTTCTGGACACGTCGATCGATGTTTTTTTGCTTTTTGTTATCGATATCGTGAAAGGAGTTTTTTCATTTTTTAAAAACTATTTTTTCCGGAGCGCGGGAGAGGTTGAGAAAGGGAAAGAAAAAAGCAGGGCTAAAGAGGAGTTCATTCTTGAAAAAAAACCGTTTGAAAAAAAAGATCTGCCGGTGCTAGCCGGCTCTCCAACGGCAAAGCCGATTACAATTCGGCCAATCAGTGCCAGTTCAAAGTCAACCTGGGTTTATCCTCCCTTATCCCTTCTTACCGATGTTGCTCAAGAAAAAGCAGATAGAGGCGATGTAAACGGGAACGCTGGCAAAATCGAAAGGACGTTAGATAGCTTCGGTATTAGGGCAAAGGTTGCCGACGTTAATTACGGTCCAACTGTTACTCAATATGCATTATCGATCACAATGGGTACCAAGCTATCGCGTATCACGGCTTTGTCCAACGATTTGGCACTGGCACTGGCCGCCCCAACCGGTCAGGTAAGAATCGAGGCGCCAATTCCTGGTCGCTCGATGGTAGGCATTGAGATTCCGAACATCAAACCGGAAATTGTTACCTTAAAAAAGCTTTTAGCCGATCAGACGATGATATCGAGTAATGACCCACTACTTGTGCCTTTAGGATTAGATGTTGCCGGAAAACCCCAGGCGGCGAGTATCGACAAAATGCCGCATGTCCTTATCGCCGGAACAACCGGAAGCGGAAAATCAGTTATCCTGAACGCCTGGATAAGCACATTTCTTTTTCGGGTTAGACCGGAAGATCTGAGACTTATTTTAGTTGATCCAAAACGTGTTGAGTTAACAGCCTATAATGGTATCCCGCACCTTCTTACCGAAGTAGTTGTCGAACCCGAACGTATTATATCGGCACTTCGCTGGACGGTTTTGGAAATGGAAAACCGCTATAAAGAGTTTGCCAAAGTTGGAGCGAGAAACATTGAAAGTTTCAACTTAACGCCGGGCGTAGAAAAAAAACCTTACATAATATTCGTTATTGATGAATTGGCAGATCTGATGATTTTTGCGCCGGGTGACGCAGAAGATTTGATAACCAGAATTGCGCAGATGGCGCGGGCAACCGGCATCCATTTGATTTTAGCAACTCAGCGGCCATCGGTTGACGTAATCACCGGTCTTATGAAGGCCAACATCCCGTGTCGGATTGCCTTTAACGTTTCTTCCATGATTGATTCGCGCGTTATTATTGATATGCCGGGTGCGGAAAAACTTTTAGGCAAAGGTGATATGTTATTTTTGCCTCCTGATCAAGCCAAGCCTAGGAGAATTCAAGGTCCTTTCATCACTGAAAAAGAGGTAAATCAACTTGTTAAATTCTTAAAGACGCAAACTCCGGAAGTTCATTACACCGAAGAAATCACCACTCAGGACATAAATTTTGTCCCGGGTCGCGGAGGGACAATGGTTGTTGCATCCGACGAAAAAGATCCGTATTTCAATCAAGTAGTTGAAGTTATTTCGCAAATGGATAAGGCATCATCTTCCTTGCTTCAGCGCAAGTTTAAAATCGGCTATTCGCGGGCCGCGAGGCTGCTTGATCAGCTGGAAGCGGAAGGATATGTTGGTCCGGCCGAGGGATCAAAACCAAGAGAGGTACTTCGCCGCAGCGCTCAAGTTGAGACTCCGCAAGAGTAGATTATTTCAAAAACGCGATCATGAGACCCAGGGTTGCAAAAAGCAGAGAAAAAATCCAGAAGCGCATGACTATTTTCGGTTCCTCCCAGCCCTTAAGCTGGAAAAATAAATGAAGGGGAGCAACCGGAAACAGTTTTTTCTTCAAGAATTTTTTGGAAAGAATCTGGAAAAGCGAGGTTGCAACTTCGATGACAAAAATTCCTCCGATGATTGGCAGGGAAAAAGTTTTGCCCAAGAGAAGCCCAACTACTGCAAAGGTTGCTCCAAAAGAAAGCGCTCCGGTGTCTCCCAAAATTATTCTCGCTGGAAAAACGTTAAAGTACAAAAACGCAATTAATCCACCCAGCCAGGTTCCAATAAATAAACTGGTAGGAACGTCCAAAATACTGCGGGCCACAACCCAAAAAGAAGCTAGGGCAATCACCAAAACTCCACTTGCCAGGCCATCCAGACCGTCAGTAATATTTACGGCATTAGCAAAGGCAACGATAACAAAAGTCGAAAATAAAATAAAATAATAAGAGATATCGTAGACCCCAAAAAAGGGAACATTAATAAATTTAATTTTTAAATCGGTTACCATCCACCAAGAAACAATCAGGGCAAGAATTATTTCAAGGATTAATTTGTGGCGAAATCGCAGACCAAAAAACTGGCGGTTCTTCAAGAAAAAAATTTTATTAAGATCGTCAAATATACCAAGAAGCGCAAATGAAATAAAAGTAAATAATAATATTTTTATTTCCGAAGCTGCCGCCGCATAGTTTGAGGCGATTTTTTTATGAAGGAGGAAAAACATGAGATAAGACAGGCTAAAGAGCACGAGTGTTGTCACTATAAGCAGTATTCCTCCGCCGACCGGGACACCTTTTTTATGCTCGTGAAACTTGTCAAAAATCGGAGTCGGCTTGTTGAATATATCCCGGGTTGTTTGGGCTACGCGTTGGAATTTTAGGTGATAAAGAAAATTTATAAAAGGGACTATAAGGGCAAAATTTACGATAAAAGAAACAAACACCAGGAATAGATAGGTTGACATATTTTAGATGATCTTAGGAATGAAAATAACACAGGCCACCAAGAAGGCAAAAATTGCAAAAACCAGTACGGAGGCGGCTGAGACGTCTTTGGCAATTTTTATCTCGGGATTCCAGTCCTTGTGGATTGCGTCAATGGTTTCTTCAATTGCTGTATTTATTGTCTCAACTGCTAAACCGCAACCTATCAACACCAGAATAATTAAAAATTCATAATAAGATATTTTCAAAAAAAAACCAAAAGCTAGAGCCAAAAAAGAAAGGGCAAGATGAATTTTGAAATTTCTCTGGGTTGTAATCACCCAGATAAGTCCGGAAATTGCATTCTTGAATGAAATTGCGTGTTCCTTAATCATAAAATTAGTTTTTCAATAACTTTTGCAAGCTTAGACGTGTCATGACGCAAAATGCTTCGTACTCTTGGATCAACAAACTTCTCGGTTTGAGGTTTTTGATGCTCTCGTATATCAACCAAATCAGCTTTCATAGTTTTTCCTTTAAAATTCTGTGAGTTAATATCGTTTACGACAATTTCTTCGTTAGCCCTTTTATACCAGTCTACAATAGAATCAGGAATATTACCAGTATTCAAAATTAAAAAATCGGGCTTTCTGCCTAAATACCTCTCTATATCTTGCAAGTGATCGGAAGCTTTATAATGAGTCGTTTGTCCCGATTTGGTCATAAGATTCATAATATAAATTATTTTTGTTTTGGCTTTTTCCACTACGTCCTTAACTCCTTCAACCAAAAGTATAGGTATGATACTGGTATAAAGATCGCCCGGGCCAATTATAAGATAGTCTGAATAAAGAATTCTTTTAAGAGCTTTTGGGTTGGCTGCTACGCTTGGTTCAAGAAAAGCCTTAATAACCTTAGTTTTTTCGGAAAAATTTTTATCAATATTGCCTTCGGTCTTAACCAAGGCGCCGCTTTCATACCGTACACACATATTGGTTTTTTCGTAGGTAATTGGAAAAACTTTCCCTTTGGTTTTTAAAACATTGTTTGCCGAATCTATAACTTCATCGTAGCTACTTGAAACTTTTTCCAAGGCCGACAAAAAAATATTGCCAAAATTGTGACCGGCCAGATCGCCCGACTCAAAACGATAAAGAAATAGTTTACGCCAGAGCAGAGGAGCATCAGATAAAGCTACCAGGCATTGGCGCAGATCACCGGGTGGCAGGACCCCAAGTTGGTCGCGCAGTCGTCCGGTTGATCCACCTGAATCCATCATGCTGACAACAGCTGCTAAATCTACATTGTAATTTTTTAAGCCGGAGAGGACGACAAATGTTCCAGTTCCTCCTCCTAGTACCGTAACTTTTTTCATGGTTTATTTTTTTTGTTTTTTCCTTGGAAGATAAAACGGTCTTCTGCTACGTCTTCGGTTATTACTTCACCTGGTCCGACGTATGTACCGGCTCCGATTTTAACGCCCGGCAGGATAACCGCTCCAACTCCGATTTTTGCAGCTTCGCCAATTAACGTCCCGAGCTTTACTAATCCCGTATTGATTTTTGTTCCGTTAACAGCCGATGCTATCGATTTACCATCAAACCTGAAGTTAGCGGTTTGCGCTCCTGCGCCCATGAAGACATTTTCGTCGAGAACAGAGTCTCCGACATAATTCCGATGCAGCATTACGTTGTCGCCCAAATAGGAGCGGGTCACCTCGCTATAACCGCCGATAAGGCAATTACTGCCGATATGGCTGGCTCTCACCAGCGCAAAATCTCCGATAACGGTGTTATCGCCAATATCGGTTGGTCCAACCACTTTAGCAGTTGCTGCGATCTTAACATTTTTACCAACTCTGATCTGATCTTTTTTTAAAGCGTTTAAAAAGTAATTCATGACAGTTAGGACCTGCCAGGGGAATTTGAGAGTGCGGTAATAGCCGTCGTACTGAATATAAACGCTTTTTTTTTCGTCTCCAGCTGCGGCATATTTGTTAATTCCTGAGATATAAGCGCTGATATATTTGTTTATTCCTTTTTCATAGTAATCGTCGCGGGCGGTTTTAATCGACGCTAAAGCATTGATTAGCGTTGCGAAATCCCCAAAATAATCAACAACCAGTCGAAAAAGGTGGGACGGCATTTTATCTTCCCCCGGTTTTTCGATAACTTCTTTTACAACGTCGCCGTCAACTTGCAAATATCCGCCCGGCAGATATTCGGTAACTTCTTTGGCTGTCAAGATAAGCCTGTATTTATCTTTATTCTCCAAAATCACCGGTAAGAGGTTTTGGTAATCAAAAAAATCGTCGTTATTGAGAACTAATGCTTCACCTGTGACCAGCCCCTGACAGCTTAGAAGACCGGAAGCTTGTCCTTCGCCTTCCTGTTTAGCTATCTGTATATTTTTTACGTTAAGCTTCTGGACTATTTGTTGAATCTGCGATCCGTTTCCTTCATTGACTACAATTATCAATTTTTCCGCATTAGGTAAAAATCTCTCGATCTGATGCTCGGTTACGGTTTTACCCAAAAAGGTAAATAGATTTTTGTCACCCAGAGGCCAAAAACGCGTACTTTTACCGGCTGAAAGAATAATGATGTTTTGGAATTTTTTCATAGTTCGATTATACTCACTATGATCCTCCGCTTGTCGAATGGATCATATTTTTTCTATCCCACCGCCTAAATTTTTAATTTTTTCGACAAAGTTTTCATAGCCGCGTTCAAGAATAGAAACGCCATTTATTATCGACTCGCCCTCGGCGGTAAGCGCTGCAATAGCTAGAGTTGCACCGGCTCGCAGGTCGGCGACATTGAGAGCTCCTCCGTGGAGCTTTTGTACCCCGCGTATTTTAATCGCCTGATTATAAATTTTATTCGGGTCGAAGTTAAAAAAGAAATATTCGGCGGGATTTTTAACCGGAAGTTTGACATATTCGATTTGCGCGCCGAGCTTCCTCAGTTCTTCAACATAAGAAAAACGGTTTTCAAAAACCCGCTCATGAATTATCGAGGTTCCTTCGGCCTGAGTCATAAGTACAGCCCAGCTTGGTTGCCAGTCGGTCATGAAACCCGGATGGGGCGATGTTTCAATATTTGTGGCGTGCATTAATCCATTGTTTGCACAGCTAAACCCATTTTTATAGATATTAAGTAAAACACCCGCCGCTTTTAGCTTTTTTAGGTAGGGTTCAATTAGATATGTTGCAATATTTTTTATCTCGACCTGACCACCGGTACTTAAGACAAGAGAACTGAATGTTACAGCTTCATTGCGATCCTGCATGATATAAAAAGGTTTTTTAAATTTCAGTTCCTTTACTCCTTCGATGCTTATTTTTGTTCCGGTTTTTTTAATTTTTGCTCCTGATTCATTTAAAAATTCAATCAAGTTATCAATTTCCGGTTCTTGAGCAGCATTATCTATATGTATAGTTTCTTTACCGTGTAGCGCCAGAAGAATTAAAAGTTCGGTACCGGTATGGGTTGGCTTGTCAAATTTATAGGATCCTTTGACGGGTTGATCCATCTGAGCTTCATAATACCCGGTTTCCGAATCATAATTTACCTCAATGCCCAAGGTTTTCATACCGAAAATAATTCTGTCAATCGGTCGGGCGCCAATTCGGCAGCCACCGGGATTGGGAACAAAACAGTGTCCAAATTTTTTTAGAAGCGGGGCAAAAAGCATAAAAGAAACCCGGATTTTCGCAGCGTATAAAAGGTCAACCCGATTGATTGCAAGTTCCCGCGGATCGATTTCAACCGTATTTTTGGCTATAAACCTGGCATCAGCGCCAAGCGAGTTTATGAGATTAATTAATTCCTGAACATCGGCAATTCTTGGGACGTTATGAAGCGTTATTTTTTCATTAAATAAAAGGGAGGCGATCAGCATCTTTAGAGCAGCGTTTTTAGCACCCGAGATCTCAACTGTCCCGGTCAATTTTTTTCCGCCATTTATGATATAAGAATCTTCCATACTTTAAATTACTAAGACCTCTTCTTCTAATTCTACCCCAAATTTTTTTCTAACTTTAGCTTTAACGTCGGCCAAGATTTTTTTTAGGTCCCGCTGATTTCCCTGACCTTTATTTAATATAAAGTTGGCATGCTTGGGCGAAATAAAAAAACTACCTACGGTATAGCCTTTTAAACCGGCCCGATCAATGAGATATCCGGCCGAACTGGTTGAAAGATTTAACCGCTTCTTTTCCCCTTCTGAAATATTGCGGAAAAAGCAGCCGCTTGAGGCAACGCCAAAGGGTTGAGTATCTTTGCGGTAATTTAACGCAGCCAGAGCTCTTTCTTTCAAAACTTCCGGCTTTTCTTTTTTCAGGCGAAACACGGCTTCGAGAAGGATTTCTTTGGTTTTTTGCAAGACGCTTGAGTCGTAACCGAATTGGAAATAGTCTCTATCGACTTTTTTGACGTTCCCGTTTTTGTCAAGTAAAAAAGCATATAATAGATGATCGCCAAAGTAATTGGGCGGTCGAGTCCATTTAGAGTTCATATAAAGCGCTCCGCCCACTGTTCCCGGGAGACCAAGATGATATTCCAACCCTGCATAACCTAAAAGAGTAAGCTCATTTATCAAAAAAGTTACCGGATAGCCAGAAGAGATCGATATTTCGACGTTTTTTTCATCTCCTTTTACTACTTCTTTATGCTGATACAGATTTCTGATGACTAAACCCTTAATCGTTTTCGAAATAACTGCCAAATTTGATCCGCCACCTAAAAGAAGAAATGGCAGCTTCAATTTTAAGGCGGCCCTGTAGGCATTTACCAGATCAGCACGCGATTTAGCCTCAAAATAATATTGAGCCTTAGTTTTTGTCCGAAGCGTCAGGTTGGGGAACAAATCCTTATTTGTTATTAGCCTGTCTTTACCTAAAATTTCCTCAAGCTGTTTCATACGATTTTGGTTTTTGAGATAAGATCAATTATATCATCTCCAAGCTTATAGACGTCACCTGCCCCAAGCGTAAAAACTACATCCCCGTTTCTTAAAATATCTTTAAGCTTGTTTAATCCTTCCGACTTGGTTTCAACTGCCGCCAGATTATCATTTTGGCTTTTAGCTACGATGTCAGCGGAGGTTAGCGCAAAGTTTTTAGGATTCTCACGGGCTGAAGCAAAGATCGGCAAAATAATCGAATAATCAGCCAAGCTAAGACTTTTTGCAAACTCGCTTAAGAATAGCGCGGTGCGGGAATAGGTATGCGGCTGGAAAAGAACAATAATTCGGCGTTTAGGAAAACGTTCTCTTGCGGAAGAAAGAATTGTTTCAATTTCCTTGGGATGGTGGGCATAGTCATCAAAGAGATAGGTGTTATTAGCAAAAAATATTTTTTCAAAACGGCGTTTGGCACCGGAAAAATCTTTTATAGCCTGTTTAATTTCGGAAGATTTGAAACCTAATTCCTGAAGAAGTAGAATTGCCCCTACTGTATTTAAAATGATTTTTTTGCCGAAAAGCTTAATTGAAAATTGACCTAAGAATTTAGAGTTAAAATAGAGATCAAAACTTGAATCTGTCTCGGTTGTTTTAACATTTTTGACTAACATATCAGATCGTGCAGAATAACCGTAAGTCTTAAGCTGATCATGACTTATTTCATTTACGAACTGCTCCGATGGCGGATCGTCTCCACAAAGAATTAATTTTTTACCGGCAAAAAATTTACGGAAAGCTGCGCTGACGTCGTCTAAACTTTCGTACATATCGGGGTGATCAAGATCAATATTGGTTGTCAAGATATAGTCCGGGTTGAGATAGTTGAATTTTGGCGTTTTGTCTTCGGGCGGATTCACTCCGTACTCGTCAGCTTCGACGACAAAGTAATCCAAACCAACAAGATCTCCGCCGGAGATATTATTGAAGCTTGGTGCGCCAACCAAGTAGCTAGGCCTAACTCCCAGCTTAATTAGTGCAAAAGAGAGTAGAGAAGCAGTATTGGTTTTCCCGTGACTTCCGCAGACTGCAATTTTGGTTTTAAATTTTTCCATCATTTCGCCAATAAGTCGGGTTTGCGCAATAATTTTAACGCCGCGTTTTTCTGCTTCCAGAACTATCGGATTCGAAGTTCCGCCATGCGCAGCTGAATAAACAACCAAATCGATATCGGTTGGTAAATCGGCCGGGCTGAATCCAACCGCGTAGGTTATATGGCCAGACTTGAGAAGATAATCTGTTATAAACTCTTCGGAAACATCTGCTCCGGTTACTGTTTTGCCCATTTTTTTAAGAATTACTGCCAGATTGGCCATTGCAACCCCCTTTATTCCGATAAAAAAAATATTTTTTACTTTGTCTATCATGATAGCTTTGTTACAAAACTGAACATTTCTCCGTACTCGCTTTTTTTGTCACGGCGGAAGGAAAAAAATCTTTTTTTATCACAGCGCGTGCAAAACGGAAAAAAATCAATATTTTCTTTTTTCAAACCAGCGTTCACTAAAAGAAGATAGTTTAAAAGCATGAGATTTAAATAGCGGACTCCGGCATGCATGTGGAAAATTTTAGCCGAATAGCCGTCAAACTCTTCCAGAAAACTATAATATCGGTCGTCATCTATACTATAGCAACAAGAGCCTATCGATGGCCCGATTGCCACTTTTATTGAAGCTTTTTCTGCACCGTGTTTCAGCATCAATTCAACCATCTTAACTGCAAGTTTTTTTAACGAACCGCGCCAGCCCTGATGTGAGATGCCGATTATACCGGATTTTTTATCGACAAAAATAATCGGGGCGCAGTCAGCAGTTATCACGGTTAGGATTACATTACTCATCTTAGTTATAACTCCGTCGGTGTCATCCAGATGTTCAATATTCATTTGCAGTTTTGAGTCAAAAAAAGCAATGTTAGTCGAGTGAATTTGCCCCAGAGTTACAATTTTTTGGTAAGGAATATTGCTGGTTTTGATAAACTCTAAGATCCGGGCGATTTGCCGTGCGTCGCCTTGGGCGCGAGTCGCAAAATCAGCCAGGTACTTTCTATCGTTAATAAGAGTCGAAGAAAAAATATTTAAACCGGAATCGTAATTAATCATTTTAATTTTTTTAATGCAATTTTAACAGCCTTTTCCTCATTCCAGTCGAATTCGGTTTTGCCGCGCGCCAAGCTTTTTTCGTGGCCTTTGCCGGTAAGCACGACGATGTCGTTTTTTCCGGCAATTTTTAAGGCCGTATTTATTGCCTGTTGACGATCCAGTATTATGGCGTAGACCTTTCTGCTTTGATTATTTAAATCGGCGGAGCCAACTTCCTTAAAATCGCTGTCCAAGACACCCTCGGCAATCTGTTTGCAAATAGACAGGGGGTCTTCGGTTCGATAATCTTCTTCGGTCAGAATCACAACGTCAGAATATTGAGCGGTCATTTCACCCATAATCGGCCGTTTTGAAATATCGCGTAGTCCCGCAGAACCGAAAACATGGATAAGCCTTCCAGCATTTTTTAAATATTGTTTTTTGAGCGAACCCAGAAGCTGATCAAGCGCATTAGGAGTATGGGCGAAATCAATCATTACTTTAAAATTTTTGTCATAAACAAGATGAAGTCTGCCTTGCGGAAGCTTAAAGTCAACGAGACTTTCTTTTATTTCCTGATCAGAAATTCCCAGGAGTCTACAGACACTATAGGCTGCCAGAAAATTATATTTATTAAATAATGTAGCCTTGGAATCTAAATCGATTCTAAAATCCGCATCTTTTGAATTAAATCCAAAGGTCTGAAATTTTTTTCGGTTCTTAGTTAGAATTGTTTTTAGAAGACTAAAGGAACGATCATCTTTATTGACGACAGTCGTTTTAGCGCTTGTCAATAATTTCGTTTTGACTTCTACATAATTTTCATAGGTCTTATGATAATCAAGATGTTCGTGGGTGATATTTGTCACCACCGCAGCTGCAAAAGCAATCCCAAAAACTCGATTTTGATCCAGAGCGTGTGAAGTTACCTCTAAAACAAAATATTCGTCATGGGAGTCCGCGCTTATTTTTAGGAACTTAAAAAGCGCAAAAAGATCGGGCGTTGTCACATGAAAACCAGTGTCGTAAACTTTATTTCCTACCTCGGCATAGACCGATGAAATCATAGAAACTTTTTTACCGGCCGATTTTAAAATGTGATAGATAAGATGGGTGGTTGTTGTTTTGCCGTCAGTGCCGGTTACGCCGATTACTTTTAGATTATTTGCAGGGAAACCATAATAGGCATTAGCTGCGATAGCTTGAAGAAGATGGTAGATATTTTTTAATTTCTGAAATAGATCGGGCATATTATTTTACTGCTCTGGAGGTATATTATAGTAAACTAGTAACTGCTTTGCGATATCGAAGAACATCGGAGCTGCGGTTTCTGATCCCCAGGGTGAGGTCTTCGGTTCTCTAAGCATAACTAAAGCAATGAATTTTGGGTTGTCGGCCGGTGCGAAACCTATAAACGAAGCTATCGTTTTGGAAGGATCGTAGTGTCCCTGAATTGGTATTTGAGCTGTTCCAGTTTTTCCTCCGATTACATAACCAGCCGGTCGAGCCCACTTTACTTCGCCGTGTTCAACCGCTGAAACCAGCATTTTTTTAAGAATGTCTGAGGTTAACTGACTTATCACCTGTTTTTCAACTTTGGGTTGGATCTGGATAGTTTCGTTTCCGGAGGAAATTTTTTGTACAACATATGGTTTCATAAGTTTTCCGCCATTTATTACAGCCGAAAAAGCTCGGATCATTTGAATAGGAGTTACGGCAATTCCCTGACCGAAGGTAACTGTAGCGAAGTCGATAGGATACCACTGATCTTTAGGTCGCAAATATCCTCCTACCTCGCCCTGGAGATCTATTCCGGTCGGCTGCCCAAAACCATATTTTTGTAAATACTGGTAAAGAAGATCACTGCCTAGTTTTGAACCAACGTAAACCATCCCGGTGTTGGATGACTTCTCAAGGATTCGGGTCATCGTAATTTTTCCCTCATAAGTATTGTCCCAGGTTTTAATTTGATAGTTGCCGATTTTGACCGGGCCGTTTTCATCATACAAATCCTCGGGGCTGATCTTGTTTTCCTGAATGGCTGCGGCCATAACTAAGGGTTTAAAAATGGAACCGGGTTCGTAGGTATCGGAGATAGCAGGATCTTTAAAGAAATTTTCCGAAAAAAGATAATATTTGCTGACATCAAAGTCGGGAAGACAGGTGAGGGCCAGAATTTGTACAGTATTGGGATCTGCTACGATTATACAGCCGCTTTGGGCCTTATAGGTTTCCAAACCCTTTTGCAGCTCGGACTTTGCGATTGTTTGAACAGATTTATCCAGGCTAAGATAGAGGTTGCGCCCGTCTTGCGGGTTTAGTTTCTCTTGGGTGCCAAAGAGAATGGGCTGATTTAAAATATCTCTTTCAGTTTTAAAAATTCCCGGCAGACCGGTAAGATCTTGATTGTAAAAACCTTCAACACCGAAATAACCTATATTGTTTCCTTGATAATCTTTTCCGACAAAGCCTAAAAGATGGGCCGCCAAAGATGCTTCCGGATAGGAACGGGCGGTTTCATCTTGAAAACCAATACCTTTCAATCCCAAACCTGAAAGCTTCTGCTTCGTGTTTTTATCAATTGTTTTAACAGCTACCCAAGTTTTATTCATATCGATCAGGCCGGATAAAGTAGCTTCACCTAAAGAAAGGACAGAATCAAGAGAATGCACGAGGTTATCCTTATCAGCAACAAGTTTTGGTTGAATATACAGAAGATACCGGGTTTGATTTGTCGCTAAAGGTGAGCCAAACCGATCAAAAATTTTACCCCGATTCGGTTCAATAATATTGCTTTGCAGGTAATTATTTTGCGAAACAGAAAAAGGCGAAAGAACCTGAAGATAAAATAATTTAATAATGATTATCAGAAAAAGGATGAAGAATGCTCCTGCAACCAGTTTTAATTTGTTCATATCTAACGGTTAAGCGCATACTTGAGATTTTCCAGATAAATTGGGTTAGCAGGCTGTGTAAAATTTAATTTTGCCGCCTGGGAGGCAGCATAAGAGAGGGAGTCAACTTCATACATCTGATTTTCCAAATCAAGATTTTCCTGATGCAACTTTTGGGTGTTCAGCTCATAGGCGTTCATATCTGCGCCAAGCACAATGCTGTGGACAAAAATACCAATATTAACGACAACGAGCGCGAGAAAGACCAAAATAATTAGCTGTACTCCGAATTTTTTCATGATTTTATAAATATTCTAAGCTTTGCCGATCGCTCGTAAGGCAAACTTCGGTCACCGCTTATCACATGTTTTGTCAACGCCCGAAATGCGTTTTCTCGTACAAACTTTTTAACTATCCTATCCTCAAGCGAATGGAATGTCAAAACCGCAATTCTCCCTTCGGGTTTTAGAAGGTTAACTGCGCCTCGCAAACCCTTTTTCAAATCCTCAAATTCGTTATTTACCTCAATCCGCAAAGCTTGGAAAACACGTGCTAAACTTCTCTCATTTTCACTTCCTAACGTCTTATTTATTATCTTGACAAGATCCCCGACTGTTTTAAATTTTTTTAAGGTACGTCTGCGAACAATAGCTTGAGCAATGTTACGAGAATTGAGTTCTTCAGAATTTTTGGCAAATAGTTCATATAATTTTTGCTCAGTTAAACCGTTAATAAGTTCCGCCGCCCTAGTTTTTTCTTCTCCGCCAATTCTCATGTCCAGCGGCTCTTCTAAGTTTTTATAAGAAAAACCGCGGCCTGAGTTTTTTATCTGCGCGATCGATAGTCCAAGATCAAAAAGCACGCCATCCACCGGAAAAAATCCATTTTCTTTTGCGACTCTTTCAATATCCGCAAAATTTTCCGTAACCAACCTGACGTTCTTATAATTCTTAATTCTTAATTCTAAATTCTTAATTTGTTCGTCGTCTCGATCCAGGCCGAGCACTTCTTTCGCACGTTTGGCGATTTCGCTAAGATGTCCGCCTTCACCCGCGGTCGCATCGATATAACTTCCCCCTGAATTTACCCCTAGACCTTCAATAGCTTCTTGTAAAAGTACCGCGTGGTGCACTTATTGTTTATTTGCGTAACTTTTGATGTTTCCCTCTACCTCTTTAATATATGGGGTCCAACGGGAAGGACTCCAGATTTCAAAATATGTACCTACACCAATTAAAACCGCCTCTTTATCTGCGAGATCGGCATATTCCAGTAAATTCTTAGGAATTACGACCCGGCCCTGATCATCTATTTCAAGAGTCGTTGCCGATGAAAAAAGATGACGCTTCATCTCGACTTTTTGCATCTCAAGTACGGAATTGCTCATAAGTTCTGAAGCACCTTTTTCCCATTCTTCATTTCTGAATCCCGAGAGACAGCGGTCAAAACCTTTTGTCAAAGTAAATGTCCGGGCTTCACCCAGAGCTTCTCTTATTTTCTTGGGAATGACTATGCGTCCTTGACCGGTAAAGGTTACCCGATATTCCCCAAGAAATAGCATATAAAACCATTTAACGCCATTTCCCGCCACTTGTCAAGGACTACAGGTAGTAAATAAAAAAAACTGGAACACCACGGGTAGAAACTAGTTATTCTCCTTTTCTTTTTAAAAAACTGAACGTATAATTGAGTAAGAATAATGAACAAGATTTTTGAAAAAACTACTCAATTTGTTTTCGCCAAGCAGAAAACGATATTTTCTTCGGCAATAATTTTGGCAGGAATGATCATATTGTCAAGCTTCTTTGGCTTTATCCGCTACCGTATTCTTTCGGGATTTTTCGGAAAAGGCGATCTCGATATTTTTTTGGCCTCATTTAAAATCCCCGATCTTATTTTTGAAGTACTGATTACAGGCGCTCTGACCTCAACTTTCATACCGATTTACATCAAATACAAGGCCAATAAGGAAGAGCTTGACGAAAATATTTCATCGATAATGAATCTGATTTTTTTGGTTATGCTGATTTTCGTTTTCGTACTCAACTTTTTTTTAGATCAGGTTATGACATTGATTACACCTGGTTATTCGGTGGAAAAGATTAATAAAATTGTCTATTTTTCTCGTTTTTTACTTCTCGGACAACTACCGTTTCTTATCGTCGGCAATTTTTTAACCGGAATCGGGCAGGCCAATAAAACCTTTCTCCTTACTGCCGCGGCTCCAATTATTTATAACATTTCAATTATTCTAGCTACAATTTTTTTTGCTCCGGCATTTGGACTTCTCGCGCCGGTTGTCGGGGTAGATGTCGGCGCCTGGTTATTCCTGCTGGTTCAGCTCCCGCTTTTATTTAAATCTGGATTTTCGTATAGATTGCTAATAAAAAAAACGCAAGGTTTAATTGAGTTTTTTCGGCAAATTCTTCCGCGTACCCTTACGGTTATTGTTTCGCAAATCGATGCAACCGTTGATCTTACTCTTACATCGCTCTTAGGTTCGGGAAGCTACACGGTTTTTTATTTTGCCCAACATTTGGCTCTTTTACCGGTTTCGGTTGTTGGTGTTGCTTTCGGTCAGGCGTCACTGCCGTATCTGTCCGAGGTTTATCAGGAGAAAAGGATTGAAGATCTAAAAAGCATAATTGTCCAATCAATGCTCAACCTTTTTTTCTTCAGTATTCCCATTGCAGTTTTTTTTGCATTTGCCCGAACCCCGTTAATACGGCTTTTTTTCGGAGGGCAGAAGTTTGATTGGTCGGCAACTGTTGAAACGGCTTTTACTCTTTCCTATTTTTCACTTTCCCTGCCGTTTCATACGATTTACTATTTTCTTACGCGCTGTTTCTACGCTTTCTTAGATACTCGAACGCCCTTTTTTATAAGCGCATCTTCGGTTGTTTTAAATACGGTTTTAAGCATTTTGTTTGTTATCATTTTGAAGTTTCCTGTCTGGGCTCTGGCGATTTCATTTTCAATTTCGATGACTATCAATGTATTAGTCCTTCTTTTCGTTTTGGATCGTAAACTTAAAGGGTTCAACCGTCTTTTCATAAGCATAGAGTTTCTTAAAATGGGCATCTCATCTTTAGTTCCGGGATTTTTTGTTTATCATCTGATGAAGTTTTTGGATGGACTAGTTTTCGATACAAGCCGGACTCTGAATGTTTTCTTGCTTTTGGGAACCGCGTGGCTTGTTTATATTTCGCTCTATATTTTTCTAACCTGGCTTTTAGACGTTAAAGAAATTTATCTTATCGGTAGACTTATTTTAAAAGCCAGTGAATTTCGCAAAAAAATAGTTGAAATGTATACAACCTATGAGTGATAAAAAAACTGCTCAACTCGAAGCGGTAAAAACAATCCAAAAAAAACTTTTAGGAAAAAAAATTACCTACCAGGAAATTTATAATTTGATGGATGAAATTTCTCACCAAAAGCTGAGCGATGTCTTAACCACTTATTTTGTCGCCGCTTCCTTTAAGGAGGGATTTTCGCCCGATGAACTTTATCACTTTACTAAGGCTATGGTAGAAACGGGTAATAAATTGAACTTTAAGGGAATTGTTGCCGATAAACATTCAACCGGAGGAGTTTCCGGAACCCGTACGACTCTTATTATTGTGCCGATAGTTGCAGCCGCGGGTTTCAAAATTCCTAAAGTTTCTTCAAGAGCGATTACGACTCCGGCCGGTACTGCCGATGTGGTCGAAGCAATTGCCAAAATTAATTTTTCACCGCGGCAGATAGAAAAAATTGTCGGCGAGGTAGGCGGTTGTTTTGCTTGGAATGGTTTTTTGGGAATTGCTCCGGCTGACGATATCATCATCAAAGTAGAAGAACCGTTATCGTTTGAGTCTTTTGACAAGATCATAATATCAATAATGGCTAAAAAGGTCGCGGTAGCAGCCAATCATTTGGTTATTGATATCCCGGTTGGGAAAACCATGAAAATCCGTCATTATGCCGATGCCGAAAAAGTTGCTAAAAAATTTATAACTTTGGGAGAAAAGTTTCATATTAAGGTTGTTACAGATATAAACGAAACTCTCGAACCAGCTGGCCGGGGAGTTGGACCGGCACTTGAAGTCCGTGATGTTTTATACGTTCTCGAACAACAAAAAGAAAGACCGCTGTTACTGGAAGAAAAGGCTTTACGACTGGCCGGAAAGCTGTTAGACATTTGTTTTAAAGATGCAAAAATTGACAAAAATGGTGAGGACGAGGCAAGAACGATTCTTTCTGACGGCCGAGCGCTAATAAAGTTTAGAGAAATTATAAAAGCGCAGGGCGGCGATCCTGAAATCAGTTCAAGGACTTTTAAAATAAAGGGGCATATGAAAGAGCTGACTTCTCCTAAATCTGGTAAGATTAAAGACATGAACAATTATAATCTCAATGCGATTGCCAAAATTTTAGGCGCACCGGCTGATAAGCACGCCGGTATTTATCTCCTTAAAAAACTCGATGAAAGAGTCAGTAAAGATGAGCCCCTTTTCCAATTCTATTCACATGATAAATACAGACTGACGGAAGCGGTTACAACTTTGAAAAATTTTCCGATCTATAAAATTGAATAAATTGGCCATGAAAAGAATAGTTGTTCTGATTATTTTTATTCTGGTTTTCGGTGGAGGATTTCTTTTATACTATCGGGAAGGGCTTTTACCGGTTGATAAAAATGATGCGTCCTACAAGATTTTAGTTATTCCAAAAGGCGAGAGTCTGATTAATATAACAAACGATCTTGCCGGAGCTGGACTTATCCGCAGTAAAGTCGCGTTCTTTATCTTGGTTAAACGACTCGGAATTGATAAAGATATTCAATATGGGGACTTTCGCCTTTCACCCTCGGAAGATGCTCTAACCATTGCGCAAGCGTTAACCCACGGGACTCTGGATACCTGGATCACGATTGTTGAGGGTCTTCGTAAAGAAGAGATTGCCCAACTTATAACCAAAGAATTTAATATACCGGAAGCGGAATTTTTAAAGTACGCAAAAGAAGGCTATCTTTTTCCCGACACGTATCTTATCCCCAAAAATGCGACAGCTTCTGCAATCATTAAAATCTTGACCGACAATTTTAATAAAAAATACAATCAAACACTGCAAAAAAAGGCAGCAACCTTGGGGTTAACCTCCGATCAAATAATTGTTCTGGCTTCATTGGTTGAACGTGAGGCAAAATTTGACAACGAGAGAGCGGGAGTAGCAAGCGTTTTATTGAAAAGATTCAATAGTAATCTTCCGCTCCAGGTTGACTCGACGATTCAATATGCCCTAGGCTATCAGCCTTTAACCAATACCTGGTGGAAAACTCCGCTGACCCAGGCTGATTTACAGGTAGCTTCACCTTACAATACTTATATTCATATCGGTCTTCCTCCGGGGCCAATCGATAGTCCGGGTTTGGCTTCTATAAAAGCTGTGTTAAATGCAGATCCCAACACTCCTTATCTTTTTTATGTTTCCGATTCACAGGGTCATCTGCATTTTGCCAGGACGCTAGATGGTCATAACGTGAATATACAAAAGTATGTAAAATGAAATTCACTTCTTCCTTAAGAAAGCGGGGATGTCAAAGGAATTAAACTTCTAAAAAACAAATCTCCTATTCAAAGATCTTTCATTACCTAGGGTATCACGGTTATTACCCCTTGTCAATACCATGTCACATCTTAAAGCGCGCAGGAATAAGCTAATCCTTCAACTGTATTCTACTGGAAAAAAATCTACTTATGAGCTCGCCAGAAAGTTCAGAATGTCGCAACCCCGGATATTAAAAATTATCAAACGGGGGTACTAATCCTATGGACATTAAAATCGCTCGGCCATTTTCCGGCTCTTATCCTGTTACCTTCAAATTCGGCGAAGATCCCGATTGGTATCATAAAGTTTTTTTTGAAGCACATAACGGTATTGATTATGGTATGCCTATAGGCACTCCGCTTTTAGCCTGTGATAAAGGAACTTTACTATTTGCGGATCATTTACCAGACTTAGATGGTAGGGGAATCATCTTAAACCACAGCTGGGGTCAGTCATATTACTGGCACACTAGCGAAGAACTTGCTAAATATGGTACAGAGATCGAAAAAGGCGACCCGATAGGGTATTCCGGTGCGACCGGTTTTGCCACCGGTCCCCATCTTCATTTTGGTATTCGTGTAAATAACCCCGATTGTGAAAATATCAGGGGATTTATTGATCCGGAGCCCTATTTTGAAGATGTTATTACCATTCCCCAACCTCCATCCCCTATCAATAAAACATATATTGTCCGACCAGGCGATACTTTGTTTGATATAGCCAAGAAATTCTACGGAAATGGCGCCGAGTGGCGACGAATTTATGACGTCAACACCGACAAGATCAAAAATCCCAATCTTATTTACCCATTACAAGTTCTCAAAATTCCATAAGGATTTTGGGGCAAATATTTATTAATCATATGACAGTAAAACAAACGGTCAAAAAAGAAACCGAATTGGCAACTTACGATCAAATGAGAATGAGAAAAAACTTTTCCCTTGGTACAACCGGTGTTGATCCGTCCGATGTTATGCCTTCGATGGTCAAGTTAGTCCAAGGCACAACAGACCTTGATCGTGTAAAAGATAGCGAAGGAATTTCGGCTAAAGTTGGTCAATTCTTCTTTTACGGAGATAAAAGTATTCTCGATTCGATTGAAGGATACATTTTGAATTTAGCAAAGTCAATGATCCTTATAACAACAAAGATAACGGTCAGCCGGAAAAAATGTATCGGGTAATTGGGATATTTACCGACCTATTGACTCCTTTTGTGATGTACTTCCGGCGGGGAGCAATCAATACCGTTAAAAACCTTTTAGGCAATGTCTTTGCCAATCTCCGAGGAGTTTACACATTCAAGATCCAAATTAAGACCGAACAGAAAAAAGGAGAAAAAGGAAACTATATGACTCCGGTAATAAGCATTGTCGATAAGGAAAACGAACCAAAAACCCTTGAGATTTTGGAAAAGGAAGCCCGTAAATACGAATACTTGAGCAAACTGGCTGGCGGAGAAGATTTCATTGATACAAAACCAGCGGAAACATTACCGGTTCCGACTGATGAACCGGTAGATCCGACAAAACCGCTTAAAGAAAATATCAATCCCGACGACATACCGTTCTAAAAAATAACCACTACCGCTCGTATATGGGGGACGACGAAAAAAGAGTATTTACTCAACCTATATTACTATGGACGACAAATTGAGGCTAAATGAAGGTGAGAAAATAATTATCTGCGCGTTTAATGATTCTTCACAATACCCCATTTATTACAAAATATTTGACTCCGGTGAAGAAGCTTATCACTTTTATTTTGTCATGCTTAAAAGTCAAAACATTCAGTTTATCGTTACCAGGGTATTTAGGAATCCAAACAAAAAACCATGAAAAAAGTTGATTACCAGACAAATTAAATCAATTTTTTTTTCTTTAAGATCGTAAAGGGTTCAGCCGGAAGCGATCAAAAATCGGTGTAAATCCGACCATTTGCGTGACATCACGAAAATGTTAATTAACCGGCTCGAAGTGGCTGATGCCTATTGCCCGGCTAATAGGAAGGGTAATCCGTAGACGAAATGATTTATCTCTCAAAATTTGGGGGGTAAGGGGGGCGTGAATTCCGTTCCGAAATGATTAGTTAATTTTTATTAGTTATTTGATAAAATTTTATTTGTTGAGAAATCAACACATAAACGTTGGCTTAAGGGTCTCAAAAAACGGGATCCTTTTTGCATTTATAGCTTATAAAACCGACGAAATCTGCTTTTTTAAAATACCCACTATATTCTAATGAACTCTTGTAGAATTAGTGCTTTAGCCTATTCTGACAAGCTAATATGTTTTACAAGATTTTACTGTTCTCTCGTAAAAATTAAGTGTGTTGGCCTATTTCAGCTGTATCAGAAAGTCGATACTTAGTAGCTTTTACATAACCTGTAGACGGTTTTATTTGAATTAATAGACCCTTATCCACCCATCTTTTTAAAATCTGTGTCATTTTATCTCTTTGCTGAATACCGGTAATCTGTCTTGCTATTTCATTAGTTATATACTTGTTTTGTTTTAAGTAATGACTAATCTTCTCCCATTCGGAAGCGACTATTTCGTTTAATAAGATTATTCTAACTGCATCAGTAAGATGAGGATATGTCCAGTAAATCGGCGGATATAAATTATTGGATTTCATTTCTACTCTTATTGCCCGTACTCCTTCGTTTTGGTCTAAATTCGGAGGAGATGGAAATTCACGAAGATGTTTCACTAATAAATCATTTCTGTAACCGTCTGATCGAATATAACCAATATTTGAAGGTGTAATGTTATAAGGCAATAATCCGGGATTTTCAATTTCTACTCTATCCTCAAATATTTTAACTTCGATATCTCTTTTCATAAAATAATCTCGATGAATGACAGCATTAGTGATTGATTCTTTTACGGCACGTTCTGGAACCTGATATTTAGTAACAAAACCTGACGGAATTTTGATACCAGAGCGTAGTAGAGTCAAAACATATTCATGAGCTTCTTTAATTAATTTGATAATTGGACCACTGATTGTTTTTGGTGTCCCAATCAAATTTGGAGTTTCGCCGATTGTTTCCAATTTACCTGTATACTGAAAAACCCTGATGGTACATTTAGTATCCAATAAATCAGAAGGATATTCTGCAAATAAAAGAACAGCAGCTCGTGTAGGTTTTAGTTCTCCTTTGTCATTTTTGCGAGCCAAACCGGTCTTTTCTAAAATCTCATCAATCGAGCTACCGGTAATTTTTCTGGAACCTTTCCAATCTTCGTAATATGAGGTCTTTAAAAGCTTAAAATCAATATCGACCAATTCCCTATCTGCTTTCTGAAAGCCTTTTGCATAAGCAAACTTGATCAATTCGTGGGCGGTTAAAAGTTTATTACTCCTTTCTTGTCTAATATAGACGTGGTTATTTATCGAGTGAAAATTATCTATTGATTTTGGAATAAAAAGAATAGCAATCCTTTTATTGACCTTGGGGACAGGTAAAATTTGAGGTGGCCAAATACTACCAAGTGGGGGAATAATTCTCGTGATTTCTCTCCCTAACAAATCAAAATTGGCCGGATTTTCTTCAATCCCATATATTCGATCAAGTGGATTAGCAGTTCTTTTACTTGGATCTTCAACCCCCAAAATAACAGAACCGCCATCACTATTAGTTAAAGCCACGATTGATTCAACGATCCGATCAACCTCATTTTTAACTTGAGAAAGTCTTTTAAACTCAACTGTCTGACTTTCCGCCGGTATATTAAGAATTAAATCTAATAACTCCTCATTGGTCATTGTTTTATCCATTTTATTTATATATTGATTTTGGAATAAAAAGAATAGCAA
>JAJYOJ010000019.1 GCA_021796235.1 bacterium
TTGCTGGAACAAAAGTAAGTCCCATTATTAGCCCCACCGCTTGTTTTACAATCACACAAAGCTAAGCAGTTATTGCAGTGGTCAAATTGGCCGCTCTCGGTCGTACCGGCCGGACAACTGCCTGTAGTACCTCCACCGCCGCCCGGATAACCGCATGACTTGCTTGACTCACCGCATGAATGTGAGGCGGAAAACCATTTGCATGAAAAACTCTGTCCGTCTGATTTTGGAGGAGAACAAGCCGCATTACAATCCTTAGCGTTATCGTAAGATTTACATCCTTGAGCTGCCGCTTGCTGCTGAGTCGTAATTAATGTTTTATTGTAGTAAACCACTCCTATCAAAGCAATCAAAACCACCAGAAATAAATTGCCAATAATTAATAGAGAGTTAGTTTTCCTTTTCTTTTGAGAAGTTTTTAATGGAGTAAAGTTGTCAATCATATAGTGTGATATTTATTTATAAGAATAACATATTGATATATTTTTTATTTTTGTTTAATAAATGACTCATATTAAAAACCCTAAAGATATCACTAACGTAGGAACAATAAAAGCCAACCAAGGCACCCTACCTGTTACCGGTAACGTAGTCACCGTAGTTATGGTCGTTTTTGCCAGGATTATTTCCGTTGGCGTCGCTGAAGGTCCAGGAGCTCCCGTTGCCGTCGGACCAGGAGTATTGGTGGGACCCGGCGTGTTGGTCGGTTGTCCAGGAGGGGTAGTTGGTGTTAATGTAGGAGTCAATGTTGGAGCGATCGTTCCGGTTGGAGTTGGTGTATTGGTAACGATTGTCGTCGGCGTCGGGGTTGGAGTGCTGGCTGGTTGGGTTGGGGTTGGAGTACTCGCGGGGGTAGTTGGTGTTGGTGTATTGGTTGGACTAGTGATATTGGAGGCAATCGTCTTCGTCTTACTTTTAGTTGCCGTACAATTAGCGCTTCCTAAAGATCCATTAGCACATGTCGTCCAGTGCATATAATTGACTCCGCCAACTCCGCCATAAACGCATGTTTGGCTTCCGGCGGTTGCCCCTGCTTGGCCACAAGAAGAGCCTGCTTTATGGGGAGCGACATAACCATTTTGGAAAGCTGGCTTGCTGGCTCTTGGTACCGAGGAAATCAAATTACTTTGCAAATAATATCCAACATAAGAAACAGTTATTAAAAGGAAAAAAATTCCCGTCAATAAAAATATGTTTTTAAGTTTAGTTTTATTATCATTTTTATTCGGGATTGTAACGGGAGTGAAATAATCCATACTTATATAAATAATATCAGAGTTATCTTATAAGCTCAACGAATCGGAACTGGAGACCATCGGAAGATTTAACTTCTTGAATACTAGCATTTTTAAAATCAGAATAATCTGGAAAAAAAGCGTCGGCATCCGCGACTTCAATATCAACCAAAGTCAAATATAGTTTGTCAGCGTACTTTATTCCTTCCTGATAAATGCTGGCTCCTCCTATCAAAAAAATTTCTCCGCTGTCTATCTTTTTACCTTTTTCTATCGCTTCTCTAACAGATCCTGCGCTGATAAACTGACTGCTTTGAGTCTCGACGACGTTTGTTAATTTTGGCTTATACTCATTGTCCCTTGTTACGATGATATAGGTACGTTTTGGAAACGGACGTTGACTTTTCTGATAGTAAATCACCAAGGATTCGAAAGTTTTCCTGCCGACTATGACGATTTTACCCGTTGTCAGGTGTTTAAAACGAAGCAAATCTTCCCTGATGTGCCAAGGAATCCTGTTTTTTACTCCAAGTTCTCTATTTTTCCCAATTGCAGCAATGATTGATATCATGATTATTTGCCGTACAACCTCGGAGGTTGTACACGGCTCGTCAGAAACCTCCGACTACCGTCACCTCGCCTTTAATGGGCGGATAAGGATTATAGTTTTCGACTGTGATGTCTTCAAATTTAAAATCGTCGATGTCTTTTATTTTTTTATTCAATTTCAACGTCGGAAACTGCCTTGGCGCCCTTGTCAGCTGTTCTTTGATCTGGTCAAAATGATTTGAATAGATGTGGACATCGCCGTAGGTATGGACAAAGTCTCCTGGCTCCAGATTAGTCACCTGGGCAACCATCACCAAAAGTAGAGAATAAGAAGCGATGTTGAAAGGAACGCCCAAAAAAATATCGGCTGACCTTTGGTAAAGCTGAAGATTTAATTTCTTACCGATCACGTTGAAATGGAACATGGTGTGACAAGGAGGCAATACGACCGACTGCTCCCGGCTCGGCGCCATTTCGTAGATGTAGGCCGGATTCCAAGCGGAAACGATCAAATGTTTTCTAAAACGCTGTTTTGGATCTTTTAATTTTTTAATAACCCAACCTAGTTGGTCAATGGTGCGGGCTTTGCCCGCCGAAGCCTCGGCGGAGGCGGGCCAACGCCGCCATTGCACGCCATAAACTGGCCCTAATTCTCCATATTTTTTAGCAAACTTTCCATCAGTTCTAACCTTTTCTACGTATTCATCTTGAGTTAATAAACTTTTCACTTTTAATTTTTCACTTTTAACTTTGTATTGCTTGTATCCCCATTCGTCCCAAATATGGACGTTATTGTCAACCAAGTATTTGATATTTGAGTCGCCTTTCAAAAACCAGATTAACTCATGGGTAATGCCGCGCATGAAGACTTTTTTCGTCGTCAAAAGCGGAAATCCCTGTGACAAGTCAAACCTGATCTGTCTGCCAAAAACGGTCTTTATCTTAACTCCTGGATTGCCCCAAACTGGCTTATCCTCACCGTTTTTCATGATGTCCTTTAGTAAGTCAAGATACTGATATTCTGGATGATATTTCATTGACAAAGTGAGATATAAAATTTTTCTCGACTTGAAATTTCGTCCTTACTAAATGATTAAAGAAATTTCACTGAGATAAAAAATTTATATATCGAACTTTAAACAGTGAATATTTTCTAACTTTTTTTCATTTTTAGCAAGCGGTAAATTTCTCCCAACAAATATAAGGATCCGGTAATAACCACGATCCCTTTTGACTCATCAAAAACCGTCGTCAAGCCCTTTTTAGGATCGGTAATAGTTTTATAGTCTTTAAATCCTATTACTTCCAATTGTTTACCTATAGTTTCTGGCTTTTCCGACAGTTGGATCAAATCTTGGTTATCGGTAAAAAAACTAGTGATCGTAATTTTAGACGCCAAAGGCACAAGATAACGAAGCATGCTTTGATAATCTTTGCCTTTTTTAAAGGACAGCAAAAAATTAAATCTCTGCCTGGGAAACTGTTTTGTCAAAGCTTTTGAAAATGCTTCCATTTTAGGTTGATTATGAGCTCCATCTAAGACAACTGTTTTTCCATTGATATTTTTTATGTCAAACCTTCCTATGAATTTAGCCTGCCGGAATACTCTTTTTATCTTATCCCTATCCAAAAGAAAACCGTCTCTTTTTGACAACTCTTTGACGGCAGTAAAGGCTAGGGAAGCATTATCCCTTTGGTAATCCCCTATTAGATTGACGAAAAAATCAAACCTCTCCCCCGCAAAAATTAACTTTGAATTATTGTTTTTCGCCACCTGTTTTATAACTTTCATTGCTTCGTTTTCCTGGGTGGTTGAAACCGCTAAATTATTTTTTTGAATTATCATTGCTTTTTGGAATGCGATCTCTTTTAGAGTTTTGCCCAATATCTCCATATGATCAAAGCCTATCTTGTTGATGACGCAAGTTTTATCCTTTCTGTCGACGACGTTGGTAGCATCATATAAACCTCCCAAACCTGTTTCGATAACCGCGTAGTCAACCTTTTCCTTTTCAAAAATGTAAAACGCCAACCCGACCAAAACTTCGAAATAACTAAGTTTTCCGAATTCTGAATCTTCGACTGTATTGATGGACGGAATCACTTTATTTAAATAAAGTACGAATTTTTCTTTGGGGATAATCTTGTTATTGATCTGGAATCTTTCCCGCACATCGGTCAGATGCGGCGAGAGGTGCAAACCGACTTGAAATCCATGAGCGGCCATGAGCGAGCTTATAAAATAGCACGTCGATCCCTTGCCGGCCGTTCCTGCGACATGGATCACTTTTAATTTATTCTGCGGTGAACCTAAGAGGGACAAAAAATAGCGCATCTTTTCCAGTCCCCTGGCACCCTGAAATATCTGGCGTGATCCTTGACGAACGTGAGAATTAAGGTATTGTTCTGCTTGATGAAAATTATTTATCATGAAGGCAAAAAAGCGAAGATGTCAAATTTTTTGCGACTTGGGAGGTGCGCAATCCCGCCTTGGCGGGATGAGCACGCCCACGGAGCTAAAAAATTTCGACATCAAGCTTTAAAAATATATTAAATTTGCTTTTCGCGCTTTTTAGTAGTCACCCTCCCCCCCTGCCATTGTCCTTTATACTGCGTTCCCCCGCCTTTAACTTCAAAAAATTGCGCGTGAGCAAACCGGCAACCCAACTCCATTACAATAGGAATATTTCCCGCATTATGTGCGGCAAATGTGACTTTACCATGATATCCTGGAGCGACGTTTCCAGTCCTGATGATTAACCCTGAACGAAAGGTTGTTGTCCTGGGTTTAAAGTTCACCGTCAAATTTAGAGGGATGTTGAAGGTTTCGATCGAAGACATGAGAACAAACTCTCCTGGCTTGATCCGATACGAAGTCAATCTTTTAGCATCATATTTTGCAACCGTCTTGATGTTTGGAGTCTCGCGGTGTGTCACTCCAAGAAATGCTTTTCCGCCGTCAAGCTTATGAACCTCGCCCAGCCTGATATCAAACCCTGCTCCTTCCGGAGTCGTCAACTCGCGCTGATCGAGATTATCAACTAATTTTATAGTCTTGACTAGCTTTAAAAGCTCCTTTGGTCCCAGGATCATATTGGTAAATTCTAAATTATTAAAAAATAATTTACAAGAAAATTAATACTTGATTATGCTTTAATATACTGACCGAACTTGACTGGAACAACTTCGACTGTTAATTCGGTTTCATTACCTAGACCAAAGTAATGATCGGCCTTAAGTGAGATATTGTCTAAAAAGTTATAGATAGAAAATTTTATCATTGTAAATAGATTGACGTTTCTTTTATAAATCAGCCTCTTATTAATAGCGTGGACTAGCCAATGTTCTGCGCCGATGTCAAGATTTATCTGGTGATGTGCTGCTAAATTTTCTAATATTTTTTCGACATCTGGTTCTTCCATAAAGCCGAAATTGACTTTGATGGAAAAAATGCTTCCTCTCATGTCGTCTTCAAAAAATTTGATGATATTATATCTTTCTTCATGAAGATGAGGATTTTCATGGTCAATATGGATATTCAAGATCACAACGTCTTTAGGCAACTCTTTGTAGCGATCATAAAAAATCTGTAAGATAACTGGAATTCTGTCATTAACTCCCTTGATAAAACGGGTACTCAAAAATATGCTCGATCTGGCAATCGTATTGATTTCCGTCATTGTGGTCTTAAGTTTTATTAAATTATAGACTGTCATGCCTTTTTTAACCATTGACTGCTGAATCTTTTCTTTTACCTGGGTGCCCCAGTTCCAAATGAGCATGATTACGAGGATGATGATGGCAATCGATAATGGTATATACCCTCCCTGAAAAATCTTTAAACTGTTAGCCGATAAGAACAATGCTTCCAATAATCCCAAAGACCCAAAGAGAACAATGGATTTGATCTTGTTCCACTTCCAGTAAAGTCTTGATATAAAATACATGCCCACGGTTGTCATGAGCATTACACCAGAAACGGCTAGACCATATGCCCCTGCCAAACTGGCACTAGTTTTAAATACCAAGACCAGTATAACCGTACCAATATATAGTAGCCAATTAACAATTGATAAATAAATTTGACCATGATGGTCTTTATTAGTATGACTTACTCTCATGAAAGGGAAAAGATCAAAAGCCATGGCTTGAGTCGTTAATGAATAGGCTCCGGAAATGAGTGCTTGAGACGCAATGATTGTTGCTGCTGTTGCCACGATCACCATCGGAATTAAAAATGGCCCTGGAACGAGGCTATAAAAAATGTTACCAAAAATTACTTTGTTTCCCGACAAAAGATAAGCCCCTTGACCTAAATAGTTTAACATCAAAGCCGGATAAACCAAAGCAAACCAAGAAAATCTGATAGGACGTTTGCCAAAATGACCCAAATCGGCATACATCGCCTCACCCCCGGTGACGGCGAGCATGACACTTCCCAAAACCAAAAAATCGGTCAAAACGGTATGACTTTGTAGAAATGCCACGGCAAAATAAGGATTGGCAGCTACCAAAACGGCCGGATGTTTTACTATTTGTAAAGCCCCAAATCCGGCAATAGACATAAACCAGACAATGATCACCGGTCCAAACACGCTACCAATCTTGCTTGTCCCACGGCTTTGGACAGCAAACAAACCAGTCAATATTAATATTGTGATCGGAATAATGTAAGGTTGAAAAGCTGCTGTTGCAACTCTAAGTCCTTCAACCGCAGATATGACACTGATTGCCGGAGTGATGATACCGTCCCCGTATAAAAGTCCTGCTGCAAAAATAAGTAAAGTGATGATGAGTATTCGGGCTGCAAATTTTTTTTTGGCTAAGAGTCCATACAGGGCGAAAACTCCGCCTTCACCATCGTTATCAGCCCGAAGAACGAAGATAATGTATTTAAAAGAAATTATAATCGTCAGTGACCACAACACCAAACTGATACCGCCTAGTATGTTTAAGCTGCTTCTAACTAGATTAGCATGGCCAAAAAATATTTCATTAATCGTATATAAAGGAGAGGTCCCTATATCACCGTAAACGACTCCCAAAGCACCTAACGCCATTTGCCATAGATTTCCCATATTTTAAGCAGAAAAATATACCAATAGATACAAAAACTGTCAAGAAGAAATATTA
>JAJYOJ010000005.1 GCA_021796235.1 bacterium
ATGGGCAAAGGCTTGGTGCCGAAGATAATGCCTTGACCTGAACTTTTCTCGTCCTCAGTTTTAAACTCAATAAAGTCAGTTGGGCAAATCTTTTTGCCTTTTTCGTAACTTTCCCAATGTGGTTTTCCTGATGTGGCAAATATCGCAGCCTCATAATCATTTTGAAGAAGCTCTATTTCTGGTTTTTCGTTCACATTAATTTTTCCTGACGTTCCAAGGACAGCAACGTCATATTTTGAGAAAAATTTATACTTTGCTGCAAATCCTTGGGTTCTGTTTGGACAATGCCATATGATGACATTTCGTATTTTCCAATATTGTTCCATAGTGACCCACATATCTTTTAGATTTTTCCAATTCTCAAAGGAGATGATTGAAAAATCATCATTTTGTATTTTATGAATGTTCGTCATCCAAAGATCCATGAAATTTGGGGACAACGATTCTGTTTCCAAATATCTTCTATCTCTTTTAAAACCAAATCCTTCAGTTGCTTTACCGTGACGCTTTTTTCCTTTAAGATAATTAAGGACATATGGTTCATCGGTCAAACAGAGACGAGCTTTTTGTCCATCCATGAGTTTCAAAATATCAGTCTCAATCGTTGAGTCTCCGCACATTAGCCGGTGTGATCCTAGCTGGTAAATATCACCTTTCTGAAACTCAATCTTTTGAATATTAAGTTTTTGAAGCTCTTTTTGAAGATCGAATTCCTCTGGATTTTCCTCCCAGTCAAAAACTTTATCTAATTCTTCTGATGAAAATCCAATGTTTACTAATAAATCTTCATCAAATTCAGCTAAAAGTTCCCAACTCCAATCGCCAGTATTTTTATTAAGCCTGATATTGAGCTCCTTTTCACGTTCAGGATCGGTTATTGAAATGTAAGTTATAGGAGTTTCTTTTATTCCAAGTTCCTTAAGCATTTGCAGGCGTAGATTTCCACCTATTACTCGGTTTTCACGGCCAGGAGCACAGTTTATAAGAAGTGGCGAAACAGTCCCAAATTCAGTAAGGCTTTTTTTCACTTGATCTTTTTGTTCCTGAGTTGCAGTTCTTGGATTTCCTTCGAACGGAAGAAGAATACTAGTTGAAACATATTCCACTTTCAACTTGCCATATTTATCGTTTAATTTTGACTTCATGTTTATCATAGGTTTACCACCATTTTAGGGATATTTATGGTTATTTCATGGGGCGTTAGGAAGAGCGCTTATCTACTTATTATGAAAGGTTAAGCTTGTGAAGGGCTTTTCGGCACCTGCTTATAATAAAACCTACTGAATCATCTAAGCTTTTAGGTCCATATTCTCTTTTTATTTTCTTAAACTCTGGGTGATCAAATATATGTGAATAAGGTGATTTGGAATCTTGAGTAGGATCGATTTTTATACCTCTTTTTACATTGCTTTTTACTTTGAGAAAAAGCTGATAGATTTTAAAATCCCGCTCAAATGTTTTCCACTCGCGGTTTCGTGGCTTGTATCCGATAAGGTCTTTTTGGACTCTTTTGATATGGCTCCAAACATCATCCACAACGTCATCTTTTGTTGTCCAAGGAAAAATTGTTAAGGTTATTTTCGCACTCCTCTTATCTTCAGGTAAGTCAAAACTCCATCCGTAGGGTGGTCTTAGTGGAGGTTTTTTGAAACCAAAAAGAAAGTACCAGCGAAGACCCAACTCATACAATTCATCTTTTCTATTAAGGCCAAACTCTTCAAGCACATTTTCTATTTTCTCTTGTAACTCCAAGACCTTTTCATTAACGTGAAGTTTTTCAATAAAATTATGATATTCTTTAACAGATTGAAATCCTTTTTCAGGAAGAGGAGTTCCGTTTTCTTTTAACTCTTGACGAATCTGCTCTTCAATCTTTCTAAACTTTTTTGACAGAAGGAATGCCTGAAAAATGTAAAACTCCTCGTCATAAATTATTCGAGTTAGCCTTCGTTTTGCCATGTGACAGTATTATATAAAAATATCAGGGATTAATTGACAGTAGTCGAAGAAGGAATGGAACAATTCTTATTGTTGGGAGTTTATATTTATATGCTATAAAGTAGTACCTGCGGTGGTAAGTCTTCTGAAGCTTAGAGAGTCTTCTTTCAAATACACGGTCATATTCTATCTCAGATAAATCATTGCCGGCAACTCGTTCAATAGCTGGATCAAGAAGAGCCCACTTATAGTCTTCTAAAACAAAACTCTCTTTATCTCGTTTCTCTTCAATAATAGTCAACAATTCCTTTTCGATTGCAAGATAAATTTTCACCTTTTCTTTATCCTCAGTAATACTTTTTATGATCCTAGAGAATTTACTACAACAGGTCTTGTGGAGAACAAAACAACGAATTATTTCTTCGTCCATGAATAATATCTGCGAGAGTTTCAGAATTACACTGTCTTTATTTTTGTTTTTCTTAACATTACCTGCTAAAGCGTGGCCTGCATATGAAAAAGTAAACAATGCTACCCGTGTACTATTAAAATTGGGCTCCATACTATAAAATTATCTCAAGTTAATTCGCTAAAATTCACTTATGAAACCAGATGATCCAGTTCATTTAATAAAACAATCAGGATCTTGTAAAATGCTATCGTATGGATACAGAAGAAATTTATAAAAAATACGAAAATATAAGAAAAATATGTTTAGATAATGCTGAAGATCTAATAATGTCAGCAAAAAAATTAGCAAATTCTAATCTACAACATATTCAATATCATCTAGCGGCTCTTGCTCTTGAAGAAATAGGTAAAGCTGAACTAATAGAAATGTCTTACGTTGCTGGTTTAAACTCAAGAGATAGTTCCTTTGAAGAATCAAGCATGGAAAATCATATAAAAAAGCTATTTTGGGCTTTTTGGGGTTCTTCTTTTGGAAAAAAAGTTGTGACTAAAAAAGAAATAGAGCAACTTCAAGGACTAGCGACAGCTATTCATATACGACGTTTATCTACATTGTATGTAAACATTTCAGATCAATACGCTCCAAAAAATAAACTAAGTCAAAAAGAAGCAGATGAAATAACTAATCTAGCCGAAGCAAGACTTGGAATGGAGAAAGGTAAAACAATGCTTAAACCAGATGACCCTTCTGTAAATAAGGAAGAATTATCATGGTTTATGAAAGCAACGGCAGATAAAGAAAAATTTACTTTAATTTTTGGTCAAAAATCTCAAAGTAAACTTATAGAATTAGGTAACGTGCGCGATTGGATTCACTGGCTAAAAGAGCAGTTTGATAAAAATGACGAAGAAATAAGAAAAATAATTGAAGAGGAATTGCATCGCAATAAACCAGGAGGCGAACAAGCAAAAAAACCAAAATATAGAATCAAAATTAGGATAAACAGCGAATCTCATTCAATTAGAGCCAAGAAACTGAATGAATGGAATAAAAACATCAACTTCATAAAACTTTTTACTGATAATAAATCTGATTTAATTATTCAGTTTCTTTTACCAGCCTCATTACCACTTCAAGGGTTATGGGAAGTTGGTTGGGGTATGAGTAGAGCTTTTACAACAGCAATCAATATCGCAACAAAAGGTTTTTTTTGGTGGCATACACCAAAAGATAGATCAAAATATTATGAAGAAGTTTTTGATCTTGAGAGAAATATGAAATTAGACGTTAAGATGAATCCAGAATTAACAGTTAATTTCAAGGATTTACACTGGATCCTTGATGAAAAACAATTAGCGAGAGCAAATTATATTTTCTATTATTTAACAAAAATTAAAAACAAAAAGGAAAACGAACCATTTAATTACTATGTTACAGGGTTAACTTTTGTTGCTAAAAACGACATTCATTTTAGGTGTGAACTTAATGCATTCAATTCTTTTTATAAGGCCTTTAAGAGTGCTTTTATGATTTCTGGTGATTGGGATGGAAAATCAGATTTTAAGGAAGCCGTACATAAACAGTTTAGTAAGATGGAAACGTTTGATCATTTAGATCAAACCATTCTTCTTGGCGAAGAGCAAGAAAATTCTCCTACAAAAACCACAAAAACTCCAATTACTTTAACAGAGATATTTGCGATTAAATTGTATTGTGACGTATATCTTGAAATAATAGCTAAACGAGCTGTGGATTTGTGGCAGAAAGAAGAAAAAACTAAGCCGGAAAGATAAATATATCAAACTATATCATCATTTAAAATGGAACGCCCTTTTTTATAGTGTACCATTTGTTCCATTTCGCTTCAGATTATGGGACAGAACCCATTTTCATCCTGTAGACTTGGTACAATTACAGTGTAGGAGTGTATGAGAACTATTGGGACGTTTGGTTCCAGACACGGCTACACCGCTTTCACCTCGCCGGAGCTTTTTAAGCGAAGGCGGGCTTCTTAATAATATAAACTTTTTTGTTTCTAATGTTTATTCTTGTCGGCTCGGTTTCAGCGAGATAAATCTGCCTTTAATTCAATGAGGTTTATTTCAACTTAAGAATGTGACCGGCATTATTTGTTGCATGTAATCCATTGCAACCTTCCCTATGTTTTTATATTTTTTCTTTATGTTTAAGGATGGGTTTATGTCTATCAGAAAGGTGAAGTTCACGAAGTGATAAATGATTCAAAGGAAGATCTTATTTTTGTATGCTTAACAATTCCGCCAGAATCTAAAAAATACTCATTATTTATAAAGGGGACTATTGAAGAAATTATTAGTTATAATAAAATAAATGAAAAATAACGCGGGTCTCGGAGGAATTTACGGGTTAGCTTTCATCGGTGCCTTGGTCTACTACCTTCAGCACGCTACAACTTTTTGGGGAGTTATTTTAGGTCTATTTAAAGCCGTCTTCTGGCCAGCAATGATCATGTATAGAGTCCTTCAACTTTTAAAAATGTGATCTGATTTTTTCACGGGAAAACTATGAAAAAAGTAGAACTAATTGTGGCAGTTGGCTCTCTCAATAAAACAAAAATTACGCCGGTTAAAAAAGTTTTTTCCCACCATTTTAAAAACGTCAAGGTCGTGGGTGTTAAAGTCGACCCCGGTGTGACCGACCAACCCCGATCCGACGATGAAATGTTTAAAGGGGCGCTCAATCGCGCCAAAAATGCTCTAAAAGCCGTAAAAACAGCTTCTTACGGGGTTGGTATCGAAGGCGGAATCCATAAATACAGTTATGGTTGGTTTGAGCGATCGATCATTGTCATTATTGACAAAAAAGGCGATATTGGAATTGGAGCCTCGGGCGGACTGGCGCTTCCCAGAAAAGTTACCGAACAAATAATGGCGGGAAAAACTCTGGAACAGGCGGTTGATAAACTTTTTGGGACCAAAGAAATCGGTGAAGGGATTGGAATGTTCGGACTTTTCACCAAAAACGTGGTAACCCGATCCGAAGGAGTAAAACACGGCGTTGCCTTTGCACTGGCCAGATTTTTACACAAAGGACTTTACGATTAAATATATTGGTGCCGGGGAGAGGAATTGAACCTCCAAGTCCGGTTAGGGACACAGGGTCCTAAACCCTGCGCGTCTGCCAGTTCCGCCACCCCGGCTACTGTCTATATATTATACCATCGGTCTTTAATCTACTTGACAAACAACCGGATTTCAAATATTCTGAAATTATCGATATTAAAAGTTACATATTCTTTCATGCCAAAAAGAAAAGCGTCTAAAAGAACCAGATCCGTGTCACGAAAGTCTGAACCTAGCGAGATCATAAAACTAGGAGCGGTTGTAGTAGTAGTTGCAGCTATTGTATTGGTAGCCTACGCGGTCAAATGGTTTCTCCCCTAATCCTTGATTTTCCAACTCGAGTCGTTTAATATAAGAGTGTCGTAGTTGTTATTTTTATATATTTAAGCTGGTTTTAAGAAGCACGAGGGAAAATTCAAAACTAATGGGCATAAACGAAGCCATTTTACGTTTTCTTGAATATAGCGAGCTTGACCGTAATCTTTCAATAAGAACTGTCAGAATGTATGGTTATTATTTGGAATTTTTTAAAGGCTGGCTGCTTAAAACTCAGGGATTAAAAGATTTCGAAGTAGAAAAGATTGATGACAATATCATAAGAAATTTTCGTCTCTATCTTTCGCATCAATATAAAAATCCCTTTAAAGGTGATTTAAAAAGACAGACGCAAAACTATTTTTTAGTTGCACTCCGTTCATTTTTTCGTTATCTGGTTAAACAAAAATTTAATGTCATTTCTCCAGAGATGATCGAGCTTGGGAAACTTCGAGACCGGAACATTAAATTCCTCCAGCCTGAAGATCTGGAGCGGATGTTCAGAATTGTGGCTGTGGACGATCTGATGGGAATTCGAGACAGGACGATTCTTGAAGTCTTATTTTCAACAGGTCTTCGTGTCTCCGAACTTGTAGCGCTTAATCGCGAACAAGTTAATATTGATTCAGGTGAGTTTGGAGTTATCGGAAAGGGTGGAAAAGCCCGAGTTGTTTTCTTATCAAAACATGCTAAAGATTGGTTAAGTCGTTATCTACAAAAACGTAAGGATCCCTATAGACCGCTTTTTATCCGCTATTCCGGGCCAAAACCCGGGGAGGGTCTAAGCGATGAAAAGTTTCGTTTGTCGGCTCGTTCGGTTGAACGGATGGTAGATAAATACCGCAAACAAGCCGGAATACTCTTTCGGATAGGTCCGCATGTTCTAAGACATTCCTATGCGACGGACTTGCTTACACACGGGGCAGATTTGCGATCTGTGCAGGAGATGCTTGGTCACAAAAATATAGCAACCACACAAATCTATACGCATATTACCAATCTCAGGCTTAAAGAAGTACATGAAAAATATCATTCAGGCAATAAGTAGTAAGATCAAAGATCAAAGATCAAAGATCAAAATTATCCTGTGGTTTTTTATTCTTGCATATATCTCCTACTTTTCCTACTTTACCGTTCTTCGTTATAAAACTCTTTATGCTTCTTATTATGATTTGGGTATCATGAATCAGGTTGTCTACAACAGCTATATGGCAATTAAGACAAAAGATCCGTCGCGCCTTTTGGAACTTACGGATACTGATAGCTCAATGCAGATCAAACGGATGGCTATCCATAACGACCCTCTTCTCGCCTTGCTGTCAGTATTTTATTTTATTTATAAAGGACCCGAGACGCTTCTAATAATTCAAACAGTTGTTTTAGCGCTTGGTGCTTTAGCCGTATTCAAAATTACTGAATTTGTTTTTGCTAAGGCAAAGCATGTAGATTTTCTGGCGCTGAGTTTTTCTTTAGCTTATTTATTTTATAGCCCTATGCAACGGGCCAATAGCTTTGACTTTCATGCCGTTGTTTTAGCAACGACGTTCCTCTTGTTTATGTTCTATTTTTTTTTAAAAAAACGCTTCGTATTAAGTTACTTATTTTTTGTTTTAAGTCTTCTCTCTAAAGAGGAGGTGGGTCTAACAACAGCATTTTTTGGTGTTTATGCCCTTTTTTCAAATACAACTCTTCTACCCCTAAATAGACTTAAAAAGCCAAAAAAAATCTTGCAAGATATCATGAAAAATCATAAAAATTTAATCTTTTCTCTGATTGTTATTATAACGAGCCTTGTCTGGTTTGACTTATCTGTATCAGTTATCACACCATACTTTCGAGGCAGTCACCCCTTTGCCCTTGAATATTATGGAGATTTTGGTGATTCACCCATAAGAATTATTATAGGTATATTCAAAAACCCCTATAGTATTGGAAAGTATATCTTCCGTTTTGATACCTTCACATATTTTTTATATCTTTTGGGGCCGTTAGGTTTTTTATCACTTTTTTCCCCGATCCAACTTCTTATTTCTCTACCTGAGTTAGCAATTAATCTTCTGTCTAATAACTACAATTTGCGGAATGTAGTTTTTCACTACACCTCAGTTATTCAGCCGTTTGTTTTTATTTCAGCAATTTATGGAGCTCGAGCTTTAACAAAGTTCAAAAGTTTTAGTCAAAATACGAAATATTTAAAGACGATCTCCCTTGGCATATTGATAATTTCTTTTATTTTCAGTTATTTTAAGAGTCCATTACCCTACTCTCGAGAGGCCGACATCCATCCTTTCAAATATCCGCAGATTGCCTATAAGGAAGCTGAGATCTGGGCAGCGATTTTAAGAGACGATAATACGAAAGTCTCTACGACCGGACAACTAGCACCTTACTTTACTATGAGGCGCTATTTCTATATATTTTCTTCAAATTACATTTATGCCGACTATGTTGTTTTGCGGCCGACCGAGATCTATGATTATCCGGAGAAACATGAGCTCATACCGGTGTATAATAGGCTGCAAAAAGACACAAATTTTAAGTTGATCTATAAAAGCCATGAGCTTGAGGTGTATAAAAAAATAAAAGCAATATGATAAGCATCATTATACCGTTTTACAATGAAAGAGAAAGTCTTCCAAAGCTTTACGACAGACTAATTGCTGAACTGACAAAGCTTAAGGAATCTTATGAAATTATTCTTGTTGATGACGGATCGACAGATAACTTGAAACCGGTTGTCAAAAAAAATACGATCCTAGTTACTCACAGGAAACGTTTAGGCAAGGGAAAAGCCTTGGCCTCCGGTTTCACGGAATCCAAAGGGAATATTATTATTTTCATGGATGCAGATCTTCAGGATGACCCGTCCGATCTTAAAAAGTTTATTGCAAAAATAAATGAGGGATACGATTTGGTTAATGGCTGGCGCCAAGACAGAAAAGACAGTTTGACAAAAACGATACCTTCAAATATCCTTAATAACATTCTTTTAAAGCTTTTTTTTGGTTCGAAATTTCATGACATTAACTGCGGATTTAAAGCAATGCGAAGAGAAGTGTTAGAAGAGATTTCTCTTTACGGAGATAATTTTAGGTTCCTTCCGGCAATTGTTGAGAAAGAAGGATTTAACACTACTGAGATTGTTGTCAATCACCATCCGCGGCGGTTTGGCGTTTCTAAATACGGATACACAAAAGGGCTTCTTGGTTTTCTTGATGTTTTGACAACCTTCTTTCTTTTGGAATATTTTGATCGCCCGATACATTTTTTCGGGATTGTTGGTGCATTTATTTTTGCAATTGGATTTGTTATTCTTTTGATATTAGGAATCCAGCGGATTTTTTTCGGGATGCTTTTGTACCGGAGGCCAATACTTTTTGTCGGTATAGTATTAGTCATTATAGGAGTCCAAATTATCATGAGCGGATTTATTGGCGAACTGCTGGTCTATTTACATAAGAAGAAAAAATGAATCCTGTTCTTGCTTTAATTATTGTAAATATTATTTGGGGAGCGGCCTTTCCTATATTTAAGTTTGCTCTATTAAACATTCCACCCTTCACCTTGGCTTTCATCAGATTCTTCTTTGCTGGTTTGATTTTTATACCTCTGGTCGTAAGAAAATGGCAGAAATTAACTTTACAACAGTGGAGAGATCTTCTAATATTCAGTTTTTTCGGAATAACGATAAACATATCAACTTTTTTCTTGGGAATAAAAAGAACCGACAGCATCAATGCAGCGGTCATTGCCTGCTCCGGCCCGATATTTATCTATTTTTTTTCCTTGATTTTTCTTGGTGAAAAAGCAAAGTTAAGAGTTTTTTTTGGAATGATAGGGGCTCTGATGGGTGTTTTGCTTATAATATTTGCCCCGATATTTAAAGACGGACAAAGGCTGGTCCTTGGTCAGATAGAGGGTAACGCGCTTGTTCTTATTGCGACATTGGGAGCAGTGATACAAACAGTAATCGGAAACAAAATGTTAAAAACGATTAACTCCTACCAGGCGCTTGTTGTTAGTTTTCTTTTTGGGGCCGTTACTTTTCTGCCTTTTATGCTCGGTGAATTGCAACGTTGGAGCTTCTCGGAGTTGAATATTCAGGGAGTTTCGGGCATAGTGTTTGGGATTTTTCTGTCTTCGGCGCTTGCATATTATCTTTTCTATAATGCCGTAGCGAAAATAGAAGGTCAAGAAGTGGGCATTTTTACTTATATTGATCCCGTAGTGGCTGTTATTTTAGCAATACCCCTTCTTAATGAATATCCAAACATATATTTCTATCTAGGCAGCATTTTGGTTTTTGGCGGTATTTATGTTGCCGAAAAAAGGATTCACTGGCACCCATTTCATAAGCTCAAGAATCAAAGCTTAAAGCTCTCTCCTACGCTAGAGTTTCGGAAGGAAAGCAAAACCACTACCTAACTTGATAAAATATGAATATGGCAAACAAAATTTTAGTCACAGGTGCGGGCGGTTATATAGGATCTATTGCCACATATATGCTGCTCCAGGGCGGTTATGAAGTTGCGGCAGTGGATAATTTTCTAAGAGGATTCAGACAACCTTTGGAAACTTTACAACAAAAATATGGAAAAGAAAAGTTTCGTTGGTATGAGGCTGATTTAACCAAAGACATTTCAGCGGTTTTTGATCGGGAGAAAAACATAGATGCAGTGCTGCATTATGCTGCGCTTTGTAATGTTGGCGAGTCGTCCCTTAATCCCGGACTTTATTTTTTCAACAATACCTTAGGCTGTGTTAATTTAATTGAATCTCTTACAAAATTTAACGTAAAAAATATCGTGTTTTCTTCTACCTGTGCGGTTTATGGCGAGTCAAAATATGTTCCGATAGATGAAAAGCATCCTATAAATCCGATAAGTCCTTACGGTGAATCAAAAAGAATGTCGGAAAGCGTTATTGAATGGTACGGTAAGTTAAAGGGGCTGCGATTTTTATTGCTTCGCTATTTTAATGTTTGTGGAGCGTCTGACGACGGAATGTTTGGCGACTCAAAAAAACCCTCGTTTCATCTGATGCAAAATGCAATCCGTGGTGTTTTGGGTATCGAACCGTTTCAACTAACTTATCCGGAGGTTGATACTCCTGACAAAAGCCCAATTCGAGACTACGTAAATGTTGTCGATCTGAACCGTGCCCATATCCTGGGGTTAGAATATCTTTTAAAAGGTGGGAAAAGCGAGGTAATTAATCTCGGAACGGGCTCGGGTAATTCGGTTTTGGAAATAATTAAAAAAGTCGAAGAAATGACAGGAAAAAAGATTGATTTTAAAAAAGGGCCTACTAGAATCGGTGATCCGGAGAGGCTAATTGCATCTACCGCAAAAGCCAAAGAGGTTTTGGATTGGGAACCCAAACACTCGCTTGAGGATAGCGTTGAGACACTTCTTACTTGGTATAAAGTGCACCCAAAAGGGTGGGAGAAATAAGCAGAGCGGCGGAGGGGATTTGAACCCCTGACCTTCTCCTTGGAAGGGAGACATTCTACCACTGAACTACCGCCGCAATACTCTAAGTATATCAAACGAGTTATCTTAATAATTTTATTTTTCGTAGATATTTTTGAGCAAGACGCAGATATACCTGGGGATTAAAATGGACAAGATAAAGGGCGATTAAAATATTTATTGCAATATAAACTACCTTAAGTGAAGTTGGATGTAGAAAAAAGTCAACAAGATCAAAAGGCAGAAGTACAAGAATGAGACCAATTAAAAGATCCATTCCCCAATGTTTTTTATAATAAAGACCGAGAGCTCCAGCGATTTTTGTTACTCCTAATAAAAGTAGAAAAGTAATTACATATATGCGGTGTTGCAGAAAAAAAGGAACAAATTTCTGCGTTACTCGTATTAGTAAATCATGTGGATCTTCTAAAAGTTCCTGCGCCTTAAAAGCATGATAAATTTGAATTATTTGTCTACCAAAGATAAGTATTCCGAAGCCCAGGACAAGCTCCAATATCCCTGAAATCAATTCATAAAGAACGATAATTTGCGGTATTTCATTTTCAATTGACTCAATTGACGCTGACTGTTTAATCATAAGTTAACTTATTATAAAATAATGCTCATGAAGAATAAATTAGCTGCTTTGTTTATTGTAGCATTCTTAATAAGATTAATCGCTTTAAATCAGTCGTTGTGGCTCGATGAAGGAACTACTGCTAGAGTAGCAAAAGACTTTAGTTATTTAAATATAGTTACTAAGTTCTCACCCTTTGATTTTCATCCGCCCTTATATTATTGGACGATTAAAGCTTGGATGAGTATTTTCGGCAATTCAGAAATTGCTATTCGCTTCCCTTCAGTTATATTTTCGCTTTTGGCCGGATGGTTTGTATATCTCTTAGGTGGTTTTTGGTCTGCAGCATTTTTTCTTTTCAATCCGCTCATTGTTTATTATTCCCAAGAAGCTCGTATGTATATGATGGCAACTTTTTTTTTAACTGCAGCACTTTATTATTTATTTAAATTATTGCGTAAAAACGATACTGTCTGCGATTTAGTTTTATTCTTATTTTTTTTAAGCTTTAGTTTTCTTACATTTTACGGCGCGGTTTTTTTAATAGTTCCAATGTTTATAGTTCTGTTTTATAAAAAAAAATATAAGGCTTTTATCATTTCATGTATCCTTTTTAGCGCTATTTGTTTGAGTCTTTCACCCCTTTTACTTGCGCAATTTATTCATTCAAGAGAGGCTTTAAAAATTGTCGTTAACTGGCATCAGATTTTAGGCGGTGTTAATTTAAAAAACTTACTGCTTATTCCCATAAAGTTCGCAGTCGGAAGGATTTCATTTAGCCCGAAGATAGTTTATTACTTCAGTTCAGCGATCTGGACTTTATTTATTTTTTATTTTGTAATTCGCGGAAGTTTTAAAGATAAATTCCTAGCTTTTTTATTAATCGGACCAATTCTTTTAGGCATAATTTTTTCGTTCTTCTCTCCCCTGCTCCAGTATTTCCGATTCCTATATCTTGTTCCGTTGGTGTCGATGCTTGTATTTATCGGAACAAATAAAAATAAATTATTTCGCTATATTATTATTTCCGGTTTTGTATTTTTATCTTTAGTTTATCTTTTAGATCCGGTATATTGGCGAGAGGACTGGAAGAATCTTGTCAAGATATTACCGGGCAATGAGGTTTACATGGTTCCCTCATCTTCTAATCCGCTTCTTTATTATAGTCCGAATCTAAAAATTAAAAATTTACTAGATGTTCGGAAAATCAGGCCAATCGCTAAGGAAATTACAGTTGTACCTTACACGGCAGACATTTATGGTTTTAATTATAAAGAAGCGCTGAAAGAAAACGGCTTCAGCCTTAAAAGTGAAAAAAGCGTTAGAGGTTTGAGCTACGAAGTTTGGAAGCATTTATAGGTAGCGAGCGAAATTCTTTTACCGCCGCAACGGCTTGTATCAAGCCTGTAATCGCTAAAGATATAAATGCTGCATAAGGTGGGCCAAAGACTCCAATCTTTGGTATGAGATACAGACACCCAAACGAAAAAACTAGAAAAAAAACAACATTTGACACTAATATATATCCGGGCTTTCTTACGGTGTAGAGAAGAAACAAGGTAGGCAGGTTTATCAGCGTATAGATAATAAACGGTAAGCTTAGAGCCCGCGTAATATCAGCGGTTTTTGCAAATTTTGTTGTAAAAAAAAGATAAAATATTTGGTTTGGCGTTATAAATAAAGCTACGAATATTGCGCTGGGCAAAAGGAGATACAAGAAAGCTTTTTTAAGCTGGGATAAAATTTCCTGTTTAGTTTCTGCCTTTGAAAACGCCGGCGACAATACCTGAGTGATACTTGCGACTGTAGTTATGACTGCCAAGATTATTTTTTGCGCTAAGCCGTAATATCCTACATCGTTACGGAGCTTAAAAAATGATAAGAGAAAAAGGTCCATCCGAAGACCCAGATTCATAAACTGTGAACCAAGAAAATATGTGAGCGTGTATCCAAAACGAAACTCCTCGCGTTTCACCTCCGATTTTAAAAGCACAAACATGAGATCCTTTTTTTCGAGGAAAAGCAGGAGGAAAAAAACTAATTGACCAAAAATACCGAAAGTAAATATAACCGTACCAACAGATACGGAATGTGTTAAAGCTAACGCAAATAGAACAAGCGTTTTTGCGGCATTTGCCAAATTATTATAAATATTAGCTTTTAAGAAGCGCTTTGCGGCAAAAAGACAGTTTGACACAAAGTTTTGCCAGATAAAGAATAATACGGAAAGGGCCGTAAGATATAGTTCCCAAATAGGGGCATCGGTTTTGAAAAAAACTTTATCTAGATAAGGAAAAGTAATAAGGAGCGTTCCAATAACAATTGCCGAGAAAAGAGATTGATAAAAAAACATACTTTTGATGAAGCGATAAATATTCTCCGATCTTTTTTCAATAAGTGGCGGAAGATAAGAATAAATAGTTGCAGTTGTACCAAAATCCAAAACATTCGCCAGAACATATGCAATGCCCAAAAGCACACTCAATACACCATATTGCTCAGGATTTAAAATCCTAACCAGAATAAGCGCAAAAAGAGCGGTAAAAAATATATTGAGATAATTCCCAAGCGTATTAATAATAACGTCAATGCTGGTTGGATGCCTAAGAAAACGCCAGAGTTTTGAGAGCATAGGATATATTGTAACATTTTAAAAATTCTTGCTGTATAATAAAACCTTATATGGCAAAAGTTGCTTTGATAACTGGAATTCTAGGACAGGACGGGCCTTATCTTGCTGAATTGCTACTTAAAAACGATTACAAGGTTTACGGGTTGATGCGCAGATATTCTAACCCAAACTTTGAGAATTTGGATTATCTGGGATTAACAAATAAGATTGAGTTTGTCGAAGGAGATTTGATAGATGAAGCATCTTTGATGAACATAGTCAAAATCATCCAGCCAGATGAGTTGTATAACCTAGCCGCCCAGTCGTTTGTGGGGGGTTCATGGCACCAAGCAAAACTTACTACGGAGATAAATGCATTCGGAGTTTTATACCTTCTGCATGCACTTAAAACTTTTAGCCCGACTACACGTTTCTATCAGGCTTCAACTTCAGAAATGTTTGGATTGCAACACGTTGGAGGATATCAAGACGAGACTACGCCCTTTCATCCCAGAAGTCCCTATGGTATTTCTAAAGTTTATGCCTATTGGATGACCGTGAACTTCCGAGAGTCTTACGGTCTTTTTACGTGCAACGGTATCCTATTTAATCATGAATCACCACTTAGAGGAATCCAGTTTGTTACAAGGAAGATAACCGACGGTGTGGCTCGCATTAAAGCTGGGTTAGCAAAAGATTTACATCTTGGTAATCTTGAAGCCAAACGTGACTGGGGATTCGCCGGCGATTATGTCGAAGCAATGCATCTGATGCTTCAAAAATCTAAACCAAGTGATTATGTTGTTGGTACAGGAGATAACCACAGCGTTCAGGAATTTGTTGAATTAGCTTTTAAATATGCTGATATTCCTGACTGGAAAAAGTATGTTGTTATCGATCCGCGTTTTAAAAGACCTGCCGAAGTACCAGTATTAAGGGCAAAGGCTGCTAAAGCAGAAAAAATTTTAGGTTGGAAAGCCAAACTATCCTTTGATAAATTAGTTAAGATGATGGTTGATGCGGACTTGAAAAGATATAACGCGAAATAGTTATTCTGAAACCAATTTTTCTGCCCAAGACTGTAAGCGTTTAGTTTCGGCTTCCTGATTAAAATAGAATCGGTCAATACGTAACGAATCTTTGATTTTTTGTCCTTTAACATCTGCAACTATCTTTTCGAGGTGATCAACCGCGGCGCAAAAATGCGTATAGGTTTTATCTCCGAGCCCAAATACTGCAAACTTTTTTTGTGAGAAATCTTTACCTTGTAATTTTTTGGCAAAATCCACAAAATAAGAGTGAAGTTGACCTTCTAACCCGCTGAAGTCCCATGTACAAGAGCCAAGAACGACAAGATCGTAATTATTCATCTCGCTGGGGTCGGCCTCATTCGCACTTTTCAAAGTTACGGCGTGTCCTTTTCTTTTTAACACCGCTTCTATAAGTTGCGCGGCGGTAAGCGTGCTGCCCGAAAAAGTTGCATAGATAATAAGGACATTCATAATTATGAATTATATGAAATTATTAGAGCGCGGATCAGTTTTCCAAGTAGCTATGGACAGACCGTTTTTATCTTTTTCCGAAAAAAGAGGCTGATTTTTGACAAGCGCGTTAAACTGTTCTTTTAGACCAGGGTCAAAAAGCGTCCAATCAATATCATTGGCAATCGGTGAGATGCAGACTTCTCCAGCGGGATTGTAATCTCCTGTACATAGATATTCGATAGTTGTTTCACTTGGGTAAAAATTACCATGAGCAAACCCGATAGGCACCCAAATCCATTCTCCGAAGTCTTTATCATAAGTTTGGGGCATATCGTAGGCGATTATCTTACCAAATGTTTTTGAGTTTTTTCTCGCGTCAAGGACAAGGTCTACCATGTGGCCCTGGATTGTACGAATTAGTTTTCCCATAAAGGGATTAAACTGTAAGTGCAGTCCGCGCACTGTCCCTTTTTGGGAATGGCTCTCATTGGCCTGGATAAATTCCTTATCGGCAAAAAAAATTTCACTTTTACGGAAGGTTTCTGTAAAATACCCTCTCTCATCCGAGAAACGCTGGAATTTGATGACCTTAACTTCCGGGAGTTCGAGATTTTTTATTTCAATAATTTTCATTATTATAATTAATTATACTCAAAATAAGCTTTCATAATCCCTGAAATATTTCTCAGCCTCTCCAAAAAAAGCAGAGGCAAATATTTTACAGTTTTTCTAATACCCCAATTTTTTAATATTACCAAAATCCAGTTTTTAAAGTCTAAAAAAGCTTTTTTTTGCCTGAATTTTTTTGAAGTGGTTTGGCCGAGATGAGTGATCTTTGAAGAAGTACAAACGATATTTTTGAATCCTTTGCGTCTAAGCCTAAGAGACAGGTCTATATCCTCGAGATACGAACCGAAGAGTTCGTCAAATAAACCGACGGTGTTTAATGCCTCTTTCTGGTATAAAATTGCAGCTGCATTGGTTGAATCAACCTCAATACAATGTTTTGCAGAAGCTGTTTTTTTAGGGACGGCTTTACCTTCCGGCAGGATATCAATTCCTGCACTTTCAATTTCACCTGAGGTATTATAAATTACAGGGTTTAGTGATCCGATATCGGTGCTTTTACAGGAAAGTAAGTTTTTCAGCCAATCATTATTTAGAATTACGTCGTCATTAACAGTACCGATCCATTCGCCGGATGAAACGCGAAAACCGAGGTTAACTGTCGTAGCAAAACCCGGGTTGTATTTTATGTTTATGAAACGTATACCAGGATATTTTTTTCGCCAGTCCCAAATTTCTTTGTTATCTACAGATGAAGTAACCACGATAAGTTCAGGAATACAAGACAAAAAATTTTTATTATTGGCAAAAAAGTCACGTAAGTTCTCCTTATACATATTTGGTACGGTTATACTCAATCCCCTACTAAATATAGGTAAAAGGTATCGCCTAGAATAACGTTCCTTTATTTTTTTTATAACCTGCCTGCCAAAAAAGGAGAAATATTTCCTTGCATAAATTTCCATTGAATTAAAAAAGATTTCCTTTCTTTCCTGATTTTTTAGCTTGTTAAACGATGACCCGCCGGTATGAGTTAGGGAAAAATTAAACCAACCAATTTTATATCCTGAATTAACTAAACGCTTCGTCAGATCGCTATCCTCAAACCATAAAAAAAAGCGCTCATCCCAACCTCCCAAATCAACGAGTACAGACTTTTTTATCAAAAGACACCCCCCAAAGAGAGTTTTTGGTGAAAACCAACTTAACGAAAAGAGGCGGTTTAAAGGTGAAAATTCTATCAGAAGAGTTATCCAAGTCGGCAAAGGTTTTTGGTACGCGTCTGTAGTTTTAATGGATGCGGCGTCAAATTTTTGCTTATCAGTTGCTTCAACCATGCGTAATATTTTTTCCTCATTCATCTCTACATCGGGATTTAAAAATAAGCACCATTCATTCTTTGCAACAATTAGACCTTGATTGCAGGCCGCGGCATAACCTCGATTAAATTTATTTTCAATTAGTATTGTTGAAGGAAAACTTTCTTTAATCCACGAAACAGACTCGCTTGAATTATTATCTATAATTATAAGTTCGAGATTATCAGATCTGCTTAATATTTTTAGGCTGTTTCTAAGCTTACGTGGCGTATTCCAGTGAACAATAATTACTGAAACGGCTATTTTCATAAATTCATGTTACTGCGCAATATTGCACAGTAACAAATTAGAAAGAATACAACTTTTTGATAAAGTACAAATTAATTATTAATCCAGTAATTTCAGTCGTTAGCATCACATAAGCGGCAGCAGTAATTCCAAAGAAAGGGACGAAACAAAGATTGAGTACAATATTGACAATCGTGTTTAGCGCTCCAAACGGAAGAAAACGTTCTACGAGTTTGGAACTTTGAACCACCGTGGCCAGGGGCGAATTCAAGAAGAATAACAGCAAAACAACGGAAAAAATTCTTAGGATTGGGACTGCCGCAATATAACTCTTTCCCAGGAGCGTTACAATCAGAAAATTGCTAAAGAAAAAAGTCAGTATCATAAAAACTATTCCGGCCAGAAAAGTAACGCTTACGATTTTTAGCAACTGTTCAGATGTGATGCCTTTTTTTTGGGCCGAAACCGGAAATAAATTTTGCGATAGAGCCGTTGGTATAAGGCTTAAACTTTCAAGGTACCGATAAGCTGCTCCGTAAATACCTAATGCCGTACTGTTTAGAACATACCCTATGACCAGCGAATCGCCTCTTGCGTAAGCAAATGAGGTTAGAATGAGGAATGCATAAGCGAATGAATTCCGCAGAGTTGAAAAGATTCCTTCGAATTGCAGAGTCAAATGTTTAAGTTTTTTCCAGGGGAAATACCACAAAAGAGTTAGGCAGGAAGCAATTAAATAAAGACTGATAGCGTGGTTCAAAGAAAATCCTTTACTGAATAATAAATATCCCACGAAAAGAATTGCCATCCTTACTGATATTTTCATCGATACCCTAAAAGGTTTTTTCAAAACGAGATAGTATCCATCAACAACCGAAAGAAACGCCTCAGGAATAAGAGTAAGTAAAAGAATTGTCGATATTAAAGGAGAAAAGCTGTTTGTTAGTTTAAGAAATAAAAGGCTAAAAAAAAGAGAAACAAGTAAGGTAAGTAATCTGGCGTTTATTATTTTGGAAAATAAAATATCTTCAGATTCCTCATCCGTTCTTTTTTGATACCATTGATTTAGCCCAAAATCAGAAAAAAAAGTTATGACTTGGAGAAGAGTCACAAACAGCACAAAATAACCAAACCTTTGAGGCAGGAGCGTACGAGCGAAAAGAATGAATACGAGAACACTTAGTCCCTTACTGAGAATTGATCCAAAAAAATAGATTCCCGAATGTTTAAATAAATCTTTTAGCATTTATTATTTAAATCCCCAACTATATAAAGTAGCTGGCCAGATTGAATATGGGTTATCGTCAAGCGGGTAGTGATCAAGATAAAGCTGTTTTTTTAGGTGAGAGTTTGCGTAACTGATTACATCGGCAGGCAGGCTTGCGTCATCGATAAAGATAAATCCCTTAGAATATTTTTGCATAACCTTTTTGAAGTCGGTTAAGTTACCGACAAGAACAAGGTGATTGGTTCTGGGGATGATTTTGTCCCCGTTTTTGTCTACGACAAAGTTTGTTTGCTTCCCTAGTCCGTTGACTGTTCCCGGTTCATTTATCCAGTGAAAAAAATAAGTTGGTTGATAATCTAGACCAAAATACCAGTAGACTCTGGCCGGCCAGGTTTCGATTATGGCAACTGGAGTTTTTGAATTGGCGACCGCGGTTTTCATTATGTCATAAATTTGCTGATAGTCAACAAGTGCAATCTCTCTAAAATCGTGATTTACAGAGTAAAAACTTTTGGGTTTATTCACAAACTTATAACCGCTTCCGATAATAAATAAGGTAAGTAAAATTGCGATAATTGTTGGATAGCTGATCTTTTTTATACGACAAAAAATATCTGTTAAATAACTTATCGCATATGCCATAAAAATAAAAAGGAACGGGAAAATCGGAAGTAAATAACGGGAGGTATACGGAGCAAAGAAGAACGAAATGAATATAAGATTAAAAAATATATAAACAAGCGGAAATAGTGTTAGTTTAAAGTTTGTCTTTAGAGCCATAAGTAAGCCGACTAAGGCGAGGAAAGTTATCAGGCCATATTCTCTCCAAAGAAATGAGTGGTAATACCACAGATTATTTGCCTTGATAAGTCCTCCCTTAAAGGAATTTATTACAGCCAGAAGCAAACCTGTTCTAAAAATGATAATAATAACTACCAGTGAAAGTACGTAAAAAAGCGGAGTTTTTAATATTTTTCTCTCCCGATAGAACCAATGTAAGATGAGAGTAATTAGAAACAATAGGAAGAGGGCGTGTGATAGAACGCCTGCCACAATAGTTGCAAAAAAAATAAATCTCTCCCAAATATTTAACTTATTTTTTAACAGCATTTTGTTGTAAAGATACAAAAGAAGTAAAATAAGTAGCTGAATTAAGACGTAGTCACGAGCTTGTCGTGACCAGGTTATTTCAATGTATGAAAATGTTGAAAGCAAGGCAGATATAACTGCCGTACGATTTCCATACATTTGTTTTGCGACTAAAAAGATAAATAAAGTAACAAACGAGCCGATTATTACGAATGGCAGACGCGCGGCATATTCATGAAAACCAAGGACTTTAAAAAAAAGAGCAACTATTATATGCGTTGTAATGTTGTGAGGCTCAAAAAAAATATTGGGATTTGTGAAGACACCTAATCCATAGTGCATAAACAATTTTGCCTGAGCGGCTGTTGCAAACTCATCTACCCAGAAAGGATTGTTATTTTTAAGTCCGTAATAGCGTAAAAAAAAAGCAACCAATGTTATAGAGAGCAGGAAAAACGGAGCTATAAACCTCTTTCTCATGGAGTTATTATAATCAAAAATGGTTCCTCTGTCTAGCTACAACTAACAATTTATCATCTAGCTACAAATTCCTGTAGGACAGTCGTGAAAAAGAAGACGAAAGTCCAGATTCCAATTTTTTGAGAATAATCCGTAAGCTTTAGCAACGAAAATACAACGCTTAGGAAAAAAAACATAAGGCAGACAATTCCGGTATATTTTTTGACAAATTTAAAGTTTATTGCCATAATAACCCACAAAATTATAACCATAATAATTATTAAATCGGTAGTCTCTAACGCAAAAAGAATATCAGTAATAATAAGAAGGCTAATTGTGAACAATATCACAAATAAAAGGGAGTCAGCTAATTGCCCGACAGTGATATCAATATTTTTTGGCTTATGAGGAATGGAAATGACTAGCTGATTAAAATACCTTTTGGTTATAAATCTTAAAGATAAATAAAGAAGTAACGGTAACAGATAGATCAAGGAAGAAAAAAAGAGTGTGCCGTCTTTAAACGCGTAGTACGTTTTTTTTGCAAAAAAAATAAAAAATTTATGAACGTTATCAAGAATGTTTTCTTTAGGATATTTATAACGGGTAGCTACAACTGGCAGATGGTTTTCAATCTGAACTATATTATCGCCAATTCCTTGTAAGGACTCTAGCTGAACTTCATAAATTTTCCCTTTTGAGTTATTAATTATAGGAAAACCAAACGGATACGGGTTGATATGATAAAACTGTCTGGCATCATATAACGTATTGTAATACCAACTTTTATTCCCTTTTTCTCTCAGACGAAAATAAATCTTATCGTTAATAGGCTCTGAACTATTGGTAAAATGAATTGTGATTATACCTAGATAGTTGTCTACGGCCTTAAATGAGAATAAAACCTTTTCTCCTTTTATTAATTGCCGTGAGGCGATTTTTTTAATTGATAAGTTTTCCTGATTAACAGATAAAACTGAAAGGCTAGCAACTGAGGTTAAGACATAGTTAGACGATAAGATAAACCAGATAAAAAACAAAAAAATAATAATGAATTTTTCTTGAACTTTCATACTATTTAGTTATTTTCAAATAGCGTTTAATTAATATGATTAACGTTGCCAAAACAATCAGTACGCTTATAAAAGAAGTTAGATAAAAAACTAGCTGCGGCCAAAATTCGATAATAAACTCAAGGGTATAGGTTCCATCAGGATTTTTAATACAAAAGTTATTGTTACTGCATAGTTTTTTCGGATCAATAATCCAAGCGTTCGCATTGCCATTTACTAAAATATGATTAGTTTTACTGATGGTAATAGTTTGGTTTGGAAGCCATACCTCAAAAATAGATCCGTCACTTAAGTTATTATTTTGGATTGTTCCATTAAAATTCTTGGAAATAAATTGGTTACCTAATTTAGATAAGAAGTTCTGATTGATAAATTTACTAACTTCTTCCCTTGTAGCTTGATCCTGGCTGTTACCAGGTAATATTTTATAACTATTTGATACAACTTTTGGAGAACCACGCAAAGGGTCAATCTTTTTAAGATAAAGAGCCCATAGATCATGATAAAGTTCGGAAAATACCAGGGGAAAGGGTTTCTTTATATTGTGAATAATTATTCTGTATTTTGTATTATCAATTTTTTTGTACTCAACTTGAGGATTGTTTGCTAAGTAAGCTTTGGCAGATTTTTTATTAGTAAAAAAATAAGGAATATTTTCTGAAGAATTATAGATGGCGGATTTTATATTAAAGGAAGAGGAGCCGGTAATTTGTGGTAATTTTTCAACAGGCAGATTGCTTTTTATTAAAACCGATGGGACATAGATATGCGGTAGAAAATATGGATTCGTATAGACCCGAAGATCGCCATAGTCGGCAAGAAGAGGATATTTATGGTCCAGTATATTTTGAACGTCAGCGATTGACTGATCAGTCAGTTTGGCGATCCAGGGTACCTGGTCTTTATTTAAGACGATATACCGAATTGAAGCCGGCGCAAGCATTTTTGCGTGATTGTTCGAATCTAGGTTTTGAAAAAGACCAATAAAATCGTTGCTTGAATAATCCGCTATAAACGCTTGCGGGATGTTGAGAAGAAGCGGATCAACTCCCAAGAAATATTTATTGTCGTAAAGATGAATCATAACAGCGTAGTTTAAATAACTAGGTAGCGAAAGAATTCGACCATCTAAAAATTTAAGTTCCATATCCGTACGAAACTTTTTAAAAGCTGGTTTGTCAACAAACTTTTGAGTCGAGTAGTTATTTTTGGTTATTTTATCGTCGGGTATGAAGGCTCCTGTAAAAAAAGGCAAGATGTTTACTGTAAGATATAAAACGAAAATAATCAAGAAAAAAGAGTTCTTTAAACTTTTTAAAATATAGAATAAGACTAGTGAAAAGATAAAAACAAAGAAAACTCCGAATTTTTCTGGAGCGGTTTTGAAAACTGTGCAAAAAGGAACATAATTAAAACAAGCGGTTAATAAATTCCTAAATGGAGCGTTTACTCCTTTAAGAAGTAGAATAACAAAAGCAAGGAGTAAAAGCAGAAAATATATTATTTCGTAGTTCTCTCTTTTTGTTTTCCTTACAGTCAACCAATAGAAAATAATAAAAAAGGGTATAAATAATAAAAAGCGAACGTATGGCAAGCTTGATAGAAATGAAAGAAAATTATAATCAGGCGAAGGTGATGTAATCCATAAAAACGAAAAAAGTTGGGTAAAAAAATCCTTCGATCCACCAGATACGGTTATAAGCCAGGAACGTGCTACAGTAATAGGAAATGATTGAATAGCTGATTTAAGCGCTAACATCCATTGTATGATCCACCAAAGATGAAACAAGAAAAGAGCTGTATACAAAATAAAAGTTTTTTTAATAAAATCTTTCCGAGTTAAAGAACTTTGCTTTATTTTTGCAGCAATAAAAACATATAGAGGCAGTGACAAAGTTATGAGTACCATATGGGGGGGATTGGTAAAGGTATAGGCAAAAAATAGGGAAACAATACCGTATGAAGCAAACAACTTAAAATCATCTTCATAAGTTTTGTAAACAACTAGGAAATAAAGAGGATAAATAAAAAGCGTGTGGGTAGCCCACGGGTTTAGACCGCTTAAAAAAGTGACGCTGAAAGGGTTAACTATAAAAAAAATTGCTACAAGTAGTGCTATTAATCTATTCTTCGGGCTAATCGTCGTAAGGAGAAAGTACATTACCGAAAACGGAAGCGTATAAGTACTCGAAACAATTATAAAGGACCTTATAGTTTCATTTTTAATTAAAAGCATCAATGCAGGATAGCTAAAGATTGAGTTCATTGTGGTTGCGATCTGACCATTCATGTTGTTTTGCCACGTGTAACCGAAGTTTTTAAAGTAGATAGAAAAGTCAAGCCAGTAGTTCCCTTCCCCGCCCAGAACGATTGTGCCATGCGAAAAGTAATAATAGTAGATAAGAAAATTAAGCACCAAAAGTGTAATAAAAAAAGCGAAGTGCAGCTTAATTATTTTCATTTTTTAAGCAGCTTAAAAATATTGTTAATTACGTAAGAAATAAGTTCTATGGAGTATGTCACAAATATATAACTAATGACTATTAATAATAAGAGAGAAAAAGGTCCGACACTTAAAAGTAGTTTTCGCCAAAGATAAAACCCCAGTATGAGTGAAGCGATAATGTGCCACCCAGCGTCTTCGCGTTCAAAAAGATTAAAAGATAATATTTGTTTTGGATTATTGTAAAGCATAAAAAGAATATATAGGAAAGAAATTGACAGGATAAATCTAGGCTTATAAAATAGAACTACGACTTTTGTAAATAGATTTGAAGATATTTTTAAATCGGGAAACAAAAGAAATATAAATGATAGCAGCGTCGATATAATCAGTATAAAAAATATTGTTAAGATGAGACAAGCAAAGCCTCTTTTAATTAATTTCATATATTACAGAAAGAAAATGTTTTACTAAATTTTGGATTATCCCAATTGTTAGAAAGCCAAAAGCTATAATAACAAAAATTTCAGCTTCACTTATGAACCCGATTTGAGCCATGAAGGCAGTGAGCAAAAGAAAGATAAGTGTTAAGATAGTGTGAGTCTTGGCAGATATTTTAAAAAGTTGGATTGCAGGAAAATACATGATGAGAAAAATACAGCCAATACCGATGTGATTATCGATAAAAGAATAATCTTTTAAAAGGATTACTAAGGACGACCAGATGCAGATGAAAACAATGTTTTTTATTTTTTTAGTTTCCATATTAAAAAATGATAAAAAAAATAAAAAATTATAAGAAAAAATGTAACAAAGCTAACAAACATTTCCATATTTAAGAAACGTTGCGGGAAGAAATCTAAAACGATCTTAAAATTATAACTTCCATCAGGATTTTTTATGCAGTCACTTGCTTGCTGACATGCTTGTAAAGGATTAATTATCCAAGCATTTGCGTAGCCATTGACAATTGTGTGGTTTGAAGCTGAAAGTTGAATTTCCGTTTTTTTGCCTTGCGGCATAAGATAGATGCGCCATAAGGGGTCAAAACTTTCGAAGAAAATCAATTTGAAAGGAAAAAGCGCATGAGAAATATTGACTTCGTATTTTGCGCTATTAATTTTTTTGTACGTTATAGAGATTGGTCTTGTGGTTTGAATAAAAATATGAGGGTTATATTTGTTTACTTGATAAAGAGCTATTTTATCATTGTCGAGAAGCATTGTAATTTTATGTTTATCGACCAACATTTTAAGATTGTTATAGAGATCTAGATCATTTGGTTGCAATGCATTTTTCCTTACTGCGATATATTTTATATCCGTTAGACTTACCTGGCTTAAAATATCTTTATGAATCTTAACGCTAATAGAGTTTAAAAAATCATTGATATATGGCACTTTTCGATCGCTAATTGTTATAGAGCCCGGGACAGAAGAGAAGCCGGAAAATATGTCCCATGTTCCATCACATAATCCATGAAATTTTTTATCATCATTAAATGCAATTACTCCACTGCCTGCTGGTAAAAAAAGAGCTTTTGCTCCGTCTTTCTTATTGTTGAAATATGTCTCAACATTATAATAAGCTTGGGGGAATAGTTTGGTGCGAAGTCTTAGATCACATCCCCTTCCTGGATACCAGTTCCCAACATTGTCAGTAATCCAAGGAGAAAAAAGCACTAAAAGGATAACTAAGCATAAGGGAATAATGAAACGATACTTTTTAAATAGTTGAGAAATAAAATCAAGAGTAAAGCTAGCCAGGACGATATAGGCGAAACTTGACAATGAAATAAATCTCAAGAAATCTCGGATAACATTAGAAAAAGGTATTTCTAACAAAAGAAATCGGTAAAAATTGAGAATGTAAAGAAAAAAGGGAATAAGACCGATTAACCAAAAAGAAAGAATAAGGGATCTATTTTTTTTTAATAAAAGAGCACTAATTGCTATAAAAGGGACAATAAATGAAAGCAAAATCATATGAGAACGATTGACTGCTAGTTCATACATATAATTTGACAGCGTTCCCCATAGGCGAATAAAATCAAGAGGTTGGAATCTGTCCATGAGTCCGAGACTCACGGCGCTATTGACGATATCAGAACCGGATATGACTTTATCGGGGAAGATGACAAGATTCAATATCCAGTATAAGTTCAGCAATAAAAAAAGCCCAAAAATTATACTTACCTGTTTTATATACTTTTTTAAAGTATTTCTGTCTTTTATAAGATATACGCTTAATGCTAAAAAAATCAGTGGAATCCAAATAATCGCTTGAGATTGCATCACAGCCAAGGAAAATGATAGAGCCGTAATTAGTGAGAAGCTAAACGAATCTTTTTTAACCGCCTGGATAAAACAGAAAGTAATAAGCGGAAAAAGAGCTAATGTAAGTAAAGCATACTGCCAACCCATTATTGAATAGTTAAAAAAAATCGGCAACGTAATATACAGAAGTCCGCCCAAAAAAGAAATAAACGGTGTTATTTTAAGATATTTAAGTAAAAGAAACATCGAAAAAGCCGCCAAGACAAACAAAAAAACAAGCAAGAACTTGGTATAAAATTCTCCATTAATATTAAAAAGCGAAAATAATTTAATAACAAAAATAAAAGGAAGATCATTAATAGTAGATTGACGGGTTCCAAATAAAAACCCCTGGTTGGTCCATGTAAAAAATTTGTTCTGTACGGCTTGATTCATTTGGGAAACCGTAACGGGTAGACCCCAGTCGGCACCAACTATAGCTCCAGGTGAAAAAATAACAGTTCTAAAGAAATAGACTGTTGTTAAAATAAAAATCAATAGAGTAAGAAGTGTTGTTCTAATCGATTTCATAGTTTATTTTTTATTCTAAAAACAATGCCGATACAAAGGCACAGATATGGAGCAAGGAATGATTTTTCGATATATTTAGAGAATAAATTATAACTTCCTGATTTTAGTATTTTTGGGAATCTGGAAAGAATGTCAGAGTCTCTCCCGTAAATAAGAAAAACCTCTTGCCTCAAGCGATTGGCTAATTTTATAAGATCACTTTTTGAATACTCTGTTTCCCAACCGAAAGGGTGGGTATTTTTTATCATTCTTATATGTTTTGCAATTGTATAAGGCGTAAATTTTTGCGGCACATCAATAAGTAAAAATCCTCCAGGTTTAAGAACTCTTATTTGTTCCTTAAATAACGGTAAAGGATTAACAAAATGTTCCATAAGACCAACGGAATACACGCAGTCGAAATAATTGTCAGGGAAAGGAATTTTTTCAGCGGTTGCTTTTACAATATTTAGATCCACGTCTTTTTTTGTTGCCCAGTAGTTCATTGTCCATAGAGATTCTTTAGAAAAATCCAAGCCGTAACCAATCGCCCCTTTTTTAATAAGAGATATAATGTCAGATCCGGATCCCGCTCCGAGCTCGATTATTTTCCTACCTTTTAGCGTACCCCTGAAACATTCGGCAATTACTTCTACAACCCGTTTATTGGGTTTAAAATAAGGACGGCGATTATATTTTTTCCACTCGCTGTCCCAAGTTCTTTTAACAGGATCGGTTTTATTTTTTTTGACAGACATAAATGAATTGAAAGGCCGTTAGAGTTGATAAAATTTTGATTTTGTGGCCTAGTCCGGTTGGAATTATTTTTTTTACCTCAAAGCCGCAGTTTTCGATCATCTCAATCGCACTTTTTTTTGTAAAGAATCTTAGGTGATCTGGTCCAATTATGCCCGGTTGGTAATCAAAGCTTCCTAGTAATAATTGTAACCTTATCTCAAATCGGGCTATATTAGGTAATGAAACAATTATTCGGCCGTCTTTTTGTAGGTATTTTTTAGCGTCGTTAATAATAATATCTGGTCTTGGTAGATGCTCAAGTATATCGGCGAAAACAATATAATCATATTTATTTTTACCAAGATTCAATTTCTCGCGATATAAATCTCTTATATAGGTGTTTCTGTAATAAGCTTTCGCGGCTGCCAACGCTTCTTCATTAATATCAATCCCATCAATTTTTACTCTCTTTTTATTTAATAACTTACCGAGGAAACCAGTATTGCAGCCAACATCTAAAACTGTGGAATGTTCCTTAATTAAAGCAGGAATAATGTTATGGGGGCTGTGAGGAGACGGGTCGTATTTTAATAGCTGATCTTTAACAAACATAGGTTAATCATTATACGCTGTTTCAAATTTGATATCAGTAAGTCCTTTTGCCAAGAAATGCCTTTTGTAGTTATCGGTCAGAAATATTAAAGTCTTTTTTGGTAAAAATAAGGTGATTATGACGTAAAACCAGAATTTCGGATGTAAAATACTTATCCATCTATATTTTAAAAGAATTAATATCTCCTTCATTAACGCTCCTTTTGGGGCAAAGTTTTTAATCTGTACTAAGCCAGTATAATGCGTTACGATATGCTTGATACAGAGCTTCTGTATGTTATTATATTTTTTATCCGAGTAAATAGTCTGAAACATTCTAACCCAAGTTTCGGTTGGTGATTTGTTATAAATCCAGGAAACATGCCTGGTCTGGCTTTCTTTTATTCCAATTGCTACCGTGAAATCTTTTAGAAATATACATCTGTGTTTCTTTAAAATGCTAGCAAAAGGATAGATGTGTGTAGTAAATACGTCTTCATTGAAAGGCACATCAATGTATTTTCTAATATAGGCGAGTCCAGAGAGTTGGCCAACCGATCCAAAAATGGCGGTTATAGCCCGATTGCCGTCCTGCAAGCTGAGAATTGTGTTTTTTGTTTTATCCGGAGGATAGACGGCGCGGACCGGTTTATTAATATCAGTTTCATACCAAAAATATGGCCTGGTTATTGCCCCGATATTTTTTCCCGAAAAAAAAGCGTCATGGGTTTTTTGCAGTGCGTCTTTTGCTAAAATATCATCCTGGCCCATAAGAAAAAGGACATCATTTTTGGCTCGCAAAGCAATTTTTTTTATATTTTTCGGGTAACCGAGATTTTTTTTATTTTTAAAGTATCTTATTCTATTATCATGATATGATTCAATAATCTTTCTAGTCTTCCCTATTTCTTCCTTAAGTTCTGGTGGATTATCGTCGCCGATAATAATTTCGTAGTTGTTGAATTTTTGCTTTACTATGCTGTTTAAGGCATGTTTTAATAGGTGAGAACCTTTGTAAACGGGTATTACGATGCTAAATGATAGAGATTTTTTTTTAGAACTTATTGCTTCCATTATATTATTTTATTTAAAAAAAGCGACTCTCTTTTGACGCAGGCGTTCCAACTTAACTCCTTACCGAAAATATTTCCAGAGTCATTGATTGCAACTTTTTCTTTTTCTGCTTCTAATATTTTGTTGGCTTTATCAGCAAAGAGAGCGATATTAAAACGAGGAACAACAGTGATAAGTTTAACAAAAATATCGCGATAAATAGGTAAATCATAAGCAATAACCGGTATTCCACACGCCAGCGCTTCTGCAAGAACCAGACCAAAGCCCTCCTCTTGACTCGGAAAAATAAAAAGGCGACCCGACTTAATTATGGAAAACGCTTTTTTATCTTCAAGATAACCGAGCAGAACAATATTGTTTTGAAGTTTTGCCAACCTGACTTTTTTCTTTAGTTTAATTAAGGTTGATTCATCTCCTTTTCCTATAACGGCAAGCTTCGCATGCGGTAATTTAGTTACAACTTTTTCCCAAATTTCAACCAAATCAAAAATTCCTTTAGAAGGGTGGAGGCGGGCCATAAAAACAGCGTCGTATTTTTCTTTTGCCGGTTTAATTTTGCTTAAAAAATGCAAATCAACTCCCAAATGATTAATAAACAATTTGTTTTTTTGAAAACCATTGCGCTCTAGTTCTTCCTTCAGCAAATTATTATCAACAATAATTAAATCGGCAAAGCGTTTTATTAGGAATAAACTTATTGCCTGAGAATAATGCGAAATTGATCGCTCAGCTGGAATCAGATGAAAAATCTTTTGAACCCATTTTACCCGCTTATTTCTTAACTTAAGGATAAAAATAGGAAAAGTATCAGGCAACGCATCGGAAGTTGCATAAAGAATATCTCTACTACATATTTTGATTCTTAAAAATAAAGCTTTTAAAACTCTTTGTATATAAATTGCAAAAATATTTTTGAATTTTCTTTCTTTCGTTGTCAAAATAAAGTTTGCCTTTAACTTTGAATCAATACAGAGTTTTTTCCCGAGATATGACGTAATAACAAATAAATTGCGATTTTTTATTCTTTTGAAAATTTCAATAAAAGCAATATCTCCCCCGCTCTTTCCTTGCGTATAGGCGTTCATGAAAGCGTAGATAGTTTTGCTCATAAATTAAAAAGTTTTTTGCCAGATCCTTTAATTAAATAAATAAAACCAACTAAGATGCTACTTACATACTCAAGGTTTCTCCTAATAAATGCGAAGCTGATGTAAAAGATAAGTTTTATTTTTTCGATTGTATTGAATTCGCTTTTTAAAGTGTAGAATATGGAATAAACTAAATTGAAAGCAAAAAAAATTGGAAAGCAGGCATAACGCAATATAACCTTTAAGATTTTTTTATCAAATGTGAGATTCTTTAATATTTCAAAGCGCCTAAAGTGATAACCCGTATCGCGCTTAAAAAATAAGACGTCATCCGTTTTTACCATTTTTCCTCGAAGTAGTACTCTAAGAATTGTTAAATAATCGCTGCTTTTAAAAAAAGGCCTCGAATCAATTTGATAGCCGCCAATTTTTTTTAACACCTCAGTCCTGTGCAGGCCGTAGAAGAATGAAAGTTCCCCGGTTTTAATAAAATATAACAATGTATCTAACCGGGATGAACTATTTAAGAAAGCTAATTTTTTATGTCTAATTAATGTGCTCGCTCCGACGTTTGCAAATCTTGAGACTGCCAAAACAGCATCTTTGTTCTTTTTTAACAAATTAGCCAGTTTTTCCAAGAAACTCTTATCCCAATAGTCGTCTTGAGCCGCCCAAACGAAATATTTTCCTTTGGCTTGATTCAATACATAATTAAAATTATTTGCAAATCCAAGATTTTTTCTTTGCCTTATATATTTAATTCTCTTATCTTTGCTAAGATAATTCTCGCACAGAGTTTCGGTTTTATCGTTTGAGGCATCATCCGAAATAATAAGTTCAAAGTGGGTATAAGTTTGGTTTAACAAAGAAGAAATTGCTTGTTTGATATTTTTTTCCCCATTGTAAGCTGGCATTCCAATGCTTATTAGTTCTTTGGACTCTGGATTTTTCATTAGCAATATTGTACTATAGACGTGTTGTTTTTATTTTGATCATAAATGTTGGTCCCCAAAGTCAAAAAATACAAAGTTAGTAACTGTAGAATTTGCGGTAGTAATAAACTCTACAATTTTTTGTCTCTAGGTACGATGCCGATACCCAACGGCTTTATAACAAAAAAAGAACTTAAGCAAAAAGAGCTTCATTACCCACTAGCAGTCTGTGTGTGCGAAACTTGCTGGCTAGTTCAGCTTACTCACGTCATACCGGCAGATATTATGTTCAAAAACTATTTGTATATACCTTCCACATCAACAACAATGCTTGAACATTTTAAGTCTATGGCGCAAGGAATTATTAAAGAATACGGTCTGGAATCAAACGATTTTGTTATTGATATCGGTAGCAACGATGGCACACTCCTCGTTTTTTTTAAAGAGCAGGAAATGCAGGTTTTAGGTATCGATCCGGCGTCGAATTTGGCCCAGGTTGCAAGACTAAAAGGCATAGAGACAATCGATAAACTATTTGGGGAGAACCTCGCTAAAGAGATCGTTAAAGATAAGAGTAAGGCAAAGATAATAACCGCGACAAACGTTGTTGCGCATATCGATAATCTTCACGATTTATGTCGGGGTATAAACTTACTTCTCGACAAAAACGGCATTTTCATTATCGAATTTCCTTATGTTATTGATCTACTTGACAGAAATGAGTTCGATACGATTTATCACGAGCATCTTTCCTACTTTGCCATAAGGCCACTGGTCGAACTTTTCAAAAAATACAGCATGCAAATTATTGATATTAAAAGAATGCCGGTACACGGAGGTTTGATGCGGATTTATGTGAGTAAAACTAACTCAAATCACAAGCCAAAAAAGATAGTTAAAGAATTTATTACCCAGGAATTATTGAAAAAACTGGATAGAAGAGATACGTATGACGAATTTGCCCGAAGAGTAAAGAATATTCGCAGAGACCTGGTTTTATATTTGAAAAGACTGCGAAAACGCGGCAAAAAAATTGTAGGATATGGAGCCTCTGCCAAAGGCAACGTTCTTACCAATTATTGTAAGATCGGAACAGATCTTCTGGATTACATTGTTGACTCAATTCCCTATAAGCAAGGCCGATATACCCCGGGTACCCACATTCCCATATTCCCCGAAAACAAACTAGAAAAAGAAATGCCGGAATATGCCTTATTGTTATCCTGGAACTTTGCCGAAGAAATTCTTCGTAAACAAGTTAGTTATCGGGAAAAAGGAGGCCAGTTTATAATCACGATCCCCTATTTACGGATTGAGTAGTTTTACTTTTTTCTTACTTTGATTAATTTAGCGGGATTTCCGCCAATAACCGAATAGGGTGGAAAGGATTTGGTCACGACGCTGTTTGCTCCAACAATACAATGTTTTCCAAGATGTACTCCTTTAAGGATAAAGCTGTGTGTACCAATAAAACAACCATCATTTATTTCAACAGGCTTGCCTGCAGATACTTGTGTGTCCATCGGTGTTAATTCACGATTACTAAAATCATGATCATGATCAAAGAGTGAAACGTTATATGATAAAAGACATTTTTTTCCAATTGAAATCTTTTTAACTGCCGAGATCGTAAAATTTCTACCAATTTGAGTACCGTTGTCTATAAAGATTAAATTTTTTTTTCCGTCATTAGGATAAGTTTGGAGCCAGGCATTTTTTCCTATAAGAACATTGTCGCCGAGTGTTATGCCTTTTAAACTAACAAATAAAAAATCATAACCCGGTCCAATAAAACTGTTTTTTCCAATTTTTAATCCTTTAAGGCGAGCTGGAAGCGTATTTAAATACGCTAGTATTTTTACAATTAAATTCATATTTTTTTTATTAATCTTGCAGGTGACCCGGCAATAATTGAGTAAGCGGGAAATGATTTGGTTACAACACTATTTGCCCCAACCACACAATGTTTACTTAAATGTACGCCTTTTAAGATAAAACTATGAGCTCCTATAAAACAATCATCTTCAATAATTACTTCTCTTATTTTCGTAAATCCGCTCTTTGTAGGCGGAATTTTACGATTATATACATTATGTTCATGATCGTAAACGGAAACATTGTGCGAAATTTCACAATTTTTTCCGATTCTAATTTTTTTACAGCTAACACAAATAAAATTTCGTCCAATTTTAGTTCCATCTCCAATTATTATTTCGTTATCACTCCCAACATTCGCCAACCTTCCTATTAAGCTAATTTGTGCATTTCTGTCGATATAAACATCCTTGCCTAATCTAACACCATTAAAGTTACCAAAAATATAATTATAACCAGGCCCCAAAAAACTATTCTTTCCTACTTTTAATCCCTTAAAACGGGCAGGAAGTGTATTTAAAAATGCCAGAAACCTTACCAGTGTATTCATTAGTACTCTTTTAAATTTTTAACACAAAATAATTCAAATGCAAATTTCGGATATCTATAAGTAAATAGTTGACTTATTGCGGCGATTACAAACCAGAAGAGATGCGGTCTGAATCTGATTGAGCTTGTCAGATCTGCATCCTTCGTATCGTGCACCCTGCCAGTTCGTAAAAATTTAAGTCCGGCCAGTCCGAATATTTTGAATCCCATTTTGCCCAACTTTTTAGCATTCCATCCAGATAGATGTTTTTGAAAAGGATTATGGTCAACCTCTTGTTGTTCTATATAACCATTAGGTGTCGAAATTATAATCTTCTTTTTTGCCCATTTATTTATTTTTTTTAGCAAAGTATAGCCGTCTTTTTCTTTAAGGTGTTCTATGACTTCCAATATTACAACCGCGTCAAAACTTTCAGAGGGAAAAGAAACGGAAAGTAATCTTTTATTAATATACTTGTTATGAATTTTTTTCTTTTTTGAAATATTGATATATGGTTTAAAAGTTTCCACTCCAACACTATATTTAACATTTTTGCAAAATTGTAAGGGTGAATCGGCGCCACATCCTAAATCAAGGATCGTCTCGCAATCAGAAAGACTGTTTTTTAAACAAGAAACGGTTGTCGGAAAAAATCTTTCAATGACCGGGTGATGATATAACGTAATCAGTAAATCTTTAATTTTCATATGTTGAAGTAGTCTATCAAGATACTACTATTATTTCTGATCCAGATATAAATGTCTTTAGCAATTATTTCAATTCCCTTCTTTGGTTTCCAACGACAAAATTCGAAAATTTTAGAATTGTCGGTTACAAAAATTTTTAAATCAGCCGGTCGTTCTTTTGCCTGTTTTTTAATAACGATTTTATTGCCGGTAATGTGTTCGCAAAGCTTTGTTAATTCCAACAGTGAAACAGTGTTTTTTAATCCTCCTCCGACATTAAAGGTTTTGCCGTTAAATTTATCAAGTTGCCGTAGCTGTAATTTAATTAAGTTATATAAATCGTCAATATGTAAGACGTCTCTTACTTGTTTACCATATCCGCCAAAGCCGATATAAGACAGATTCTTTTTGAAATAATGTGCCGCTACCCAAAGAGCAACTACTCCCTGATCAACTTTACCCATTTGCCAGGGGCCCGATATCATCCCACAACGGTTTACAACAGTTTTTAATCCATAAAATGCGTGGTATTCATTTATCAGAAGCTCACTAGCAAGTTTGGTTGCTCCGTAGAACGAGCGCGTGCCCCCAAGCGGCAATTTCTCAGAAATACCTTGATTAGAAATGCCAGCCGTTTTCTGTTTCCTGTTAAATTTAAAACGCGTATTTGTTTCCGATACTGCCGCAGTTGCGATTGCTTCTAGAGGATAAACCCGACTGGTTGATAAAAATATAAAAGCGGCCTTATTAATCCGTGCAAACTCGAGGCAGTTAACCGTCCCAAACAAGTTTGTTTGTATTACATACTCGGGTGAACCGGATAAGCCGGCTAAGACAGATGGTTCGGCAGAACATTCAATAAGGCTGTCAATATTGCCTATCTGTTCGAAATCTTCCTTGTTTCTAATGTCACCATGAATAAATTTTATTCCGGAGGTTTCCAATCTTTTGACATTTAAGATCGAACCACGCCGGCTGAGATTGTCAAAACAGGTAATATTGAGTTTGGGAAAATCTTTTTTTAAGGAGATTGCAAGATTTGATCCGATAAATCCTGCGCCGCCGGTAATTAATATATTACTGTGTGAAATGTCCATATTTGCAGATTTCTTCGATAATTTGATCTCCATTATATGTGAAGTTCCATTTCGGATAGTGCTTTTGGAACTTTGACACGTCGGAAACATACCAGATATGATCACCAATGCGAGGTTTATCGATGTACTCGATTTTGGCCTTTTTACCAAGAATTGTTTCAGCTTTTTTTATGGCTTCGAGCATTGATACGTTTGAATGACGTGATCCGCCCATATTGTAAGCTTCTCCCTGCCGCGGTGCTTTATACACATGATAAAATGCATTAACCAGATCGTAAGAATGGATATTATCGCGTACCTGTTTGCCTTTGTAACCGAAAATCGTATATTTTTTAGCGGTTGCTATACACTTAATAAGATAAGCTAAAAATCCATGAAGTTTTGTTCCCGAATGGGCCGGTCCTGTTAAACACCCTCCTCTGAAGACCGTCGTGTTTAAACCAAAATATTTTCCGTACTCCTGAACCATGATGTCGGCCGCCACCTTTGAGGCACCGAAAATACTGTGAATTGAGTTATCGATCGTCATTGTTTCATCAATTCCTTTATAATAGCGGTGGTTTTTTGGAAGCTCGTATCTGGTTTCCATCTCAATTAAGGGAAGAGTATTTGGCGTATCACCGTACACTTTGTTGGTTGAGGTAAAAATAAACGTAGCTTCGGGCGAGTATTTACGAAAATTCTCAAGAAGAATAAGAGTGGCATAGGCATTAACGGAAAAATCAGTTAAAGGCTCGCGAACTGCCCAATCGTGAGATGGTTGCGCTGCCGTATGAATAATTAGATCAAAACGGTATTTTTTAAATATGGCTTCGATTTTCTTTGCATTTCTTATATCGACCGAAAAATGCGTATATTTTTGGGATAGTTTCTTTTCCAAAAGCTTCTGGTTCCACTTTGTACTTGCTTCTTTTCCAAAAAAATACTGTCGCATATTGTTGTCGATGCCATAGATATGAAAACCTTTTTCCGCAAAGAACTTGGCTGCTTCGGAGCCGATAAGGCCGGCCGAACCTGTGATAAGAACCTTTTTCATATTACTTTTTTAAAATCCCCAAATAGTTTTAGTTTAAGACTGGAATGGATCATAATTTTTTCGATATTATTTCGTTTTTTAAGCTTTTGGATTTTTATTCTCTCCAGGATTGTTTCAGGTAAGTATACGATATTCCATAAAAGCGCTTTCAAATCCGCCATAAATAGTGAAAACCTTCTTCTGTATATAAAATAACCCATTTCCCCAAAAAGAATCAGAAAATAAACCGGCAATCTTTTTACAAGGCTAATATTATCATAGTTTTTTAGGATTGTCCGTAGAGCATTCCTTTCGCTCCAATAGCGTTTAATTGACCGGTTGAAAAGCGTTCCCAGTGTTGCCGAAACTTTATGGTATATTATTGACTTTTTTGTATAAATTATCTTATATCCTAAAAGTCTTACTCGCCAGGAAAGATCAATATCGTCGTTTAAAGTAAAATAACGGTTGTCAAAACCGTGAATTTTATTGAATAATTTACGGGGTATTATAAATGACCCGCCATAAGAAAAGAATACCTCTTCTTTATTTGGAATTTTTTTTATCGATATAAATGGATGATTCTGCATCCCAAATCCATAGACGTCGGCGATTCCACCAGCGTTATCTATAAAGTGCTCTCCTGTTTTTCTATCGGGAGAGTAATTTAAGAGTACGCTTGTAACGATTCCAACTTCTTTTTCTTTATTAATTGTTTTCGCTAATTCTTCAATGCAGTGCCGGTCCAAACGCATGTCATTGCTTTGAAAAATAAGATAATCGCCTTTTGCAGAAGACGCAGCTATGTTTGAACCCTGAGCTGTTCCAGCATTATAGGTGTTTCTGACAATTCTAACCTGAGGAAAATATTTTTCTACATACTCCGAACTTCCGTCGGTCGAAAGATTATCGAGCATAATTACTTCGTCCGGCACAACTGTTTGGTTAAAAACGGAAGTAAAGTATTCTTTTAAATGCTTTACGCCATTGTAGTTTAAAACGATAAGTGAAACTGTTTTTTTAGTTACCGGCATATTTCTTTTTGAGGTAGATTAATCCTACAAGAAATTTTAAATATAACATGCCAAACGTTAGAATAGGATGGCTAAATATTTTCTTCCACTTTTTATTTTCTATAAATACACCTATAAATCGATAATAAAAACCAAACTGTTTTTTTACATCGGGATCATTGCTTCCCCACTTTTTGACGTAGATAGAAAAATTATTACTGTAATAGGCTTTTTTATTCAAATAATTTTTTAAACTGAGGTTCGACTCGTTATGTGATAGTGGTCCGGCAACAAAACCAGTTTTTCCAAGCTTTTTTATTCTCTTATCAAGATCCCAGTCCTCACAGGCATAAAGGGATTCATCAAACCCCTGAACTTTTTCGAATATTTCCCGGCGAAAGAATCTTAAGCCATCAATCGCTGTTTCATTGTAAAAACTCCGTTCAAAATTGCGAACCCTGCTTAAGAAACCGCTTCCTGCAATTTTTTCAGCTATGTAGAGAGCTACAATATCTTTAGCAGGCTCTATTTTTTTTACGCAGTTTAAGATCGTATTACCCGCAACTCTCATGTCCGCATCCAAAAAAATCAGATATTTGCCTTTGGCTTTTTTGAGCATCCCGTAGTTTCTTTGCGCCGACCTTTCCGGACCGAAATCGAATACTTTATTGGTATATTTTCTTGAAATAATTTTAGTTCTGTCGGAAGAGTTATTGTCTACAACGATAATCTCGATATTTTTATAAGCTTGTTTTTTAATCGATTCTAGACAGTCCTGAATATTTTTTTCTTCATTTTTCGTCGCGATTACGACCGATACTAAAGGATTTTTCACGTTAAATATATTATCATATAAAAATGCAGATAACACGATTGAGAAATTATTTAAAATCTAACTGGTTATACCTCATTTTTTTACCAGTGCTAACATCCGTGGCTTATCTTAACGCCCTGACCGGTGGTTTTGTTTCAGATGACCGGGGAGCAATACTCCAAAATCCCAATATCGGGAATTTCAACTGGGTTTTGAGTGCAGGATTTTCATTTGTCCAGCCGCTAATCTATTTTGTTATTTATTCTTTGGCCGGTTTAAGCGCTCCCCTTTTTCACCTACTCAATTTATTTCTTCATCTGGGAATTGTATTGCTGGTTTATACCCTAGTATTTCTTCTTTCAAAAAAAAAGAATTTAGCTTGGATTGCTGCGGCAATATTTGCAGTTCATCCAATTTTAACCGAGGCAGTCACGTGGATTTCGGGTGTGCCCTACTTGCTGTCTGCCTTCTTTTTACTTGCCGGTCTGATAGTTTACATCGAAGCAAAAAACTCGGTAAAAGCGCTAGCAATATCTGCTATTTTGTTTCTTTTGGCGTTATCTTCTTCGAACAAAGCGATAGTATTCTTCCCTTTGGTTTTAGTTTATGAATTATCTTATGGTGATGTAAAAAAAAATTGGAAAAGACTGACTTTTTTTCTGACATTGACGCTTGTTTTTTTTATCTCGCTAATACCCGCAATTAATCTAAGAATAATTAACGTTACTGGAGCCCCGATATCCGCAAAAAGTTCGGTTGTCAATCCTTTAATACTTATCCCTTTTTCAGTAACTACTTACCTAAGTCTAATATTCTTTCCTTATAAGTTATCGTTCTATCATACCTACGGAGTAATCCCAATGTATCAGTTCATTTTTCAACTGATTGTATTCATTGCTTTTATAATATTTATTCTTCTGATGTATAGAAAAAATAGGAACATTTTTTTTTGGTTAAGCTTTTTTATCATTGCACTTCTTCCAGCCCTTACACCGTTTAAAATCGCCTGGATTGTTGCCGAACGCTATGTCTATTTAGGATCAATCGGAATAATTGCTGCGGTTTCTTACTTAATAGTTTGGTTGTGGGAACAGAAAAAATTAAAAGCCGTCGGGTATTTTATGTTTGTATTGATATTATTAATTTTTACGTTTCGAACAATACTTAGAAATTTCGATTGGCAAAACCAAGATACTCTTTGGATAGCAACGGCGAAAACCGATCCTTTAAGTCAGCTGAATCATAATAATTTAGGGGACATGTATGGCCGCCATGGCGATCTTCAAAAAGCTCTACAGGAATTTAGGGTTGCGATAGAACTCGATCCCAACTATGCCGACGCCTATCATAATTTAGGAAACACATATAGACAGCTTCACCAAGACGATAAAGCTATAGCGAGTTATCAAAAGGCTCTTCAAATAGATCCGAACCTTTGGCAGTCGCATGAAGAACTGGCGGGTATTTATTTCGAGCAAAAATTATATAAAGAGGCTTTAGGCGAAATAAAAAAAGCGATAAATATTTCTCCTAACAGTTCTCTACTCTACTCAAATCTGGGAATAATTTATCTACAACTCAAGGATAAAAGTTCGGCAGAGCAAGCATTTCTTAAAGCGCTGGGTCTGGATCCCAATAATCAAATAGCAAAATCTGCTTATATTCAAATAGCTGGTTCAGGTAATTAGTTAGACCTTTACAATACTATCGACGAATTGGATGGCGTCTTTTTCTGCATCAACCGAGGTTTTTGGAGTTACAAAATGCTTACCAAGTTTTGCTCCGGCATCTTTCCAGAAAGTTAGAGACAGATAATTAACCTTTGTCTGATTCGGATCAAAATCTAGCAAATGACCCAGAAGTTTCTTTGCCATATAAAAAAGATAGGTAAAATCATGTATACTCCTCACTCCCAAAATTTTTCTAGTCATATACTGCGGAGTCATAAAAGCCGAATAGAGGTCTTGCTCCAGATCTAAAAGTTTTTCTTTTGGGAAAGGGGTTTTCATAACCGGTTCGCGCATATCAAATCTGTCATAATCTTCGAATAAAAGCCAGCCGTTTTCTTTGCATTGCCTATAAAGCGGTGTTCCCGGATATGGGATCACAATTGTCGCCTGCATAGTTTCATAATAGCCTTTCTTAAAAGCATATTTAGCCACCGCAATCGTCCGTTTCGCCTCTTTCAACGTTTCCCAGGGATAACCTAACATTATCGTTACATGCGGATCCAGGCCAGCACGGCGGGCCATTCTCGGTCCTTTTATTGCATCGATTTCTTTTGTACCCTTGTCAAGTTTATCGAGAGTTTTTTGATTTGCCGATTCCATGCCGTAAAGTATAAAGCGAAAGCCGGCGCGACCCATTAAATCATAAGATTCTTGAGTCAAAGCATTAAATCTCATGTTGCATCCATAGCGAACTTTTTTGTTATAACCGCTTTCAATCATAAGTTCGCAAAATCTTTTGAGCTTTGGTCCAATAAAGAGCGTGCCGGCGTCATCGAAAATTTCTTTGACACCATATTTGTCGACAACGTGTTTAACCTCAGCAAACAATCTTTCCGGAGAAAAACTCCGGTAACTCCCTAAAGGGTTTATAGTATGGTCCCAGACACAGAACGTACAGCGGTTCCACCAACAATCGCGACCGGAATACATATAAGTGCCCGGAAAGTATTTATAGTTTCCGTTTTCATAGGCGTATAGATACCATTTAGTCAAATCGCGATCCACAAACGGTAATGCGTCAAGCATATGTCTTAGAGATGCCGGCCCAGAATTGTAAACTGTTTTTCCGTTTTTAAGAACCGCTGTTCCCTTTGGTTGAGCTTTTACCTCCTTATTGCCTTTTCTCCAATAAACCCCCCCCTCAAGTTTTTCACCTTTATAAATATGATTTAGTAGATTAACAACAACGAAATCATAATCCCCCCCAGTTATTGCATAATCAACTTTGCTATTCGCGAAAATTTCTAATGGTAGATAACTAATATGATCTCCTACCCAAATGAGTTTTAGTTTAGGAAATCTTTTTTTTAAATCATTAATCTGTTTCCAATGGGTTTTGACAACCGGTGATTTTGTTTCAACCAACAGATAGTCAACTTTATTTTTTTTAAGTTCCTTAGTCCATTGTTCATATATTTGACGAGACGCAATTCCGTCGAGCCAAAAAACTTTATAACCATGAGCCTGAAGGTTGGAGGCAGCATAAGCGGGTACCATCGGATAGATGTAGGTTGGAGCATTAAAATATTGGAACTGACGATTTTGCGACAACAGGGCTACGCCCTTTTTCGATTCAATAGGCGGATAACCAACTGCAACTCTGATTTTTTTGGTAGGCATTCAATTAAAGTATTACAAAAATAGTATGAGTTGTCAATATAGCTTTTCTTTTTTCACTAAACCGACAATGAAACCTTTCACAAACATTATACCATAGACAAGATGGGTAAGAAAAAGTACGGCAGCTGCAGCAAGGGCTAAAAGCGGATTTTTTGTGTTTATTAAGCTTTTAATTAAAAAGTAAAGTTGAATGAAGAGATAAAGTATAAGCGGCATAGAGACAAGATAGTATTGGCTTAAGGAAATAGGGTGCAGAAAAAAAGCAAAAGTTGCGTAAATAAAAATTAATAGATAAAAAATAAAAAATGTTGGCGCAAGATAAGTAATTCGTCTTGAATTTTTGTCTCCATGGGCAAAAAATGCGCCGCGGTGAAAACCATAACTTGCGTGCTGACGAAGGTATCCTTCAATATTTTTTCTTCGGTGATGAAATACGATGATATTCGGCCGATAGAGAATATATTTTTTTTCTTTATACACTAAATCATTGCAAAGTTTGCTGTCCTCACCCGGCCAGTAATTATTGTTAAATCCGCCAAGTTGAGTAAAGATTTTTTTATAAATAAAAAAATTCATCGAGGGATAATCATCAACGAATCTTTGTTCCTCTTTACTAAATCGGTAGGTATACTGTCCCGCACCCAAATTAGATTTAAGAACCTCATCAAATATTTTTTCCCACAGTTCTGAATCTTTAGGCAATAACCCGGGGCCGCAAACAGCTGCCAATCTTTCATGATGTCTTATTTTTAAATTTTGCAATATCTGAACCGCATTTTGTAACCACAGTTGATCCGGATAAGCATCGTCATCGATAAAAGCCAAAACTTCTCCTCTTGCCAGCTTCGAACCGATATCACGTTTTTGAGCCGGACGTGTAATTTTTTCGGTCGCAATAATTTTAAGCCATCGGTATTTCTTTAAAAGAGTTATATCGTATAAAGAATGTTCATTTACTAAAGCAATTACCTCGAACCTTTTATAAATTTGATTATTTAAGGCCGGCAAAGCCTCATACATAAAGTAATAACTTAAATTATTCATCGGGATAATGATAGAGACAAATAAGTTTTTCATCATAGCTTTATTTGCTTTTTTTATCGTAATAATGAAGAATATTTTTTCTATAATAAATCGCCAGTGTATCTATAAATATACCGGCTATTGATCTTAGTGTAGCCGCGGAGGTGATGGAGCTTAGATTGAAATCGAGTTTAATAGGCGCTTCATAAATTCTGTTAAAGCCAAAACTTTCCGCGGCCACCAACATTTCCAAATCTCCAGCAAATTTTTTTTCTAAGAGGACTGGTAAAATTTTCTCCAGCACTTTTTTTCTAAAGACTTTTATCCCGGCTTGCGTATCGTGTATTCTTAAACCAAAAAGTAATTTAACAAGAAAGTAATATCCATCGCTTAGTATTTTTCGCTGGAGCGGGTAATTGACTTTAGACGCTAAGTGACGCTTTGAACCAACGATAATATCTGCATCATACCATTCCATATGTTCGAGTAACATGGATATACCATTTGGATCAATTTCAAGGCCCGAATCAAGAAACATAACATAACTTCCAATCGCCTCCTTCATACCTATCTGTATTGCATGGGCTTTACCTTGATTTTTTAGGTAACCGATATGCTTTACTTTTTCGATCCGGGCTGCCTTAATTTTTCGGAGCGATTTGTCATGAATTCCATCAACAACTGTTATGATTTCATAATCATAGCGAATTTTATCAAGCACTTTTTTAATTTGCTGAAGGTTTTTTACAATCGTTTTTTCCTGTTTATAAACAGGAATAATTAGGCTTAAAAAATATTTAAGTTGTTTTTCTTTCATTGGTTGATATTATAGCAGCAAAGAAAAGGGAGAATATTAGAATTAATGAAGAGAAAATAAGATCTATATTAACTACCATATCGATCGTTTTTCCCCAGAAAAAAAGTCCAAGCCCGTAGAAAGGAATAATAATAAGACTTGTTAAGGATGCCGGAGAGTGTTTGGCAATAAAATAATTATTTAGAATAATAATTAGGCTGTAAAGCAGCCCAAATAAGGCCGCTCGCGGAAGAAGACTCAAAATTTCGAAATAGCGGCTATTAAATATTAGACTTAAGACAAATTTACCAAAAAAAGTGTAGGTTAGGAAAAAAATAAGCCCGCCAAGCAGAAAAACTCCAATGCTTATGGCAAGGCTTTTTCTATGATTTTTAGACTGGTCGCGGTCTGCAAAAAAAATATAAGCGAGAGAAATAATAGGCCCGAAAATGTAAAAGATAATTTTGCCGTAGAGACTCCAGGCTCCATAAACACCGGCAATATTAGCTGTAAAAAATTTTTTAACGTACATTATATCCAGATTATTAAGAAGATTTAAGGCTATAAGCGAGAGACTCATTATAAGAAGTTGTTTAGTAAATACGAGTTTTATAACCTGTGTTTTAAAACTTTTGATCCGAGTCGCAGCTTTCGAAAAAATTTTATCTAAAAGAAATTTTCCAAAAACAAATGAACTTAAGGCGGAAAATATCAACATTATCCCAATTGTTGAAATTCCGTCGATATGAAAATAAACAAGAACCGGACCAAAGAGTTTTATCAGAACCGGTGCCAGTGCAAGGACTGAATACCAAAAAAATTCGTGAATTCCTTGCAGGGAAGTTAGGTAAAAGGTTGACATCAGTGAGGCCAAAAGAACCATTAAAAGAACAAATGAAAAAAGCAGAGATAGATTGGTAAGATTAGGAAGAATTAAAATTAACAAGAAATAGGGTATTGCTAAAAATTTCCATTTTTTTACTTCTGTCGTAAGCCAAAACTCCCATTCGCGTAGAACGATTATTCTTTTTTCGCCTTTTTGGCCAAGCCTTCGAATAAGCTCATAGGAAGCAATCTGGATAGGTATAGAAAAAATTGTTAAATAAGCGGAATAAGCCGCGATTTCTCCGTAGCCAACCGGACCAAGTAGTTTACCGCTTAAAGAATTGAAAAGATAGTTTAAAAATCCGCCAATAAAGTTGCTGACTGTAAAAAAAAAGCCACCCCGAAAAAATTTGTTATTTAATAAATTTTTAATTTTTGTACTTGCATCCATTTTATTAGTATGTTATCATAAAAAATATTATTAAGAGAGATAGGTGAAGGGAACTGGCCCAATTTGGCCTATCCAGCAACCGATTCCGATTAATCGGAACACGGTGCTAAATCCAGCCCGAAAAGGGAAAGATGAGATCCCGCCGAAGGCGGGATAAAAATATCATCCTCCCACACGGGAGGTTTTTTTATAAGTTTTATAATTAATACTTATGAACAGTGTTGATTATGCTCACGATAAATGTCCAGGTTCAGCAACTGGTAGAACAATTTTCAGGGTCTTAAGTGGTAACGCGCCAAAATGTCCGGCTTGCGGCGCATATCTTGAAGTCAAACCAATGACTTTCGAAGGATCTACAGGGAAACCTAACGATCGGGGATGGTTTTCTCATTTTAGAGGCAGAAACAGAGAAAGAGTTTAATTTATTTTTATATTATGTCAAATACTTTTACTTCCGAATCAGTGTGCGCCGGGCATCCCGATAAAATTTGCGATCAGGTTTCCGACGCCATAGTTGACGCAGCTCTTAAAAAGGATAAATATTCGAGGGTCGCCGTCGAAACAATGGTCACAAAAAACTTTATTGCAATGGCGGGCGAAGTGACAACTAAAGGAAAAATTAACTATCAAAAAATTGCCCGGGACGTAATAAAAAAATTAGGCTATACGAAAAAAGAATTAGATTTTACTTACAATGCACCCATGACGATAAAAATTCACACTCAATCTGCTGAGATTGCAGTCGGAGTTGACGCTCAAGGAGCTGGAGATCAAGGCATGATGTATGGTTATGCCTGCGAGGAAACTAAATCGCTGATGCCCCTTCCCATCTCAATTGCCCATCGCCTGGCGGAAAGAGTTGACGAGGTCCGTGAAAAAAAACTTTTAACTTATCTTAGGCCTGATGGAAAAACGCAAGCAACTGTAACTTATGACCGCAATAGACCAGTTAGCGTCGAAGAAATTGTTTTGGCAATCCCCCACTTTGAAAATATGAAAATAAGAGACGTAAAAGAGGATTTGTATAAAATTGTAGTTGTACCGGTTCTTAGAGAGTTTGGTTTTAAAATTGCTGAGTCTGATGTTATTGTTAATGGTACGGGTGTTTGGCATTTTGGTGGGCCGGCCGCCGACACAGGTGTTACCGGAAGAAAAATCGTTGTCGATACCTATGGTGGAATGGCCAGAGTTGGCGGTGGCGCATTTTCCGGCAAAGATCCCACCAAAGTTGATCGATCGGGAGCGTATGCGGCCCGATTCTTAGCTAAAAATATTGTTGCGAATAAATTGGCAAGTCGATGTGAGGTAAGACTTGCCTATTTTATAGGTGCAAAAAAACCAATTATGCAGGAAGTAGAAACGTTTGGCACAGAGAAAAAAAGCAAAAAGCTCATCAATGACTTTATGGAAAAAATTCTTGATACCTCAGTCTCAGGAATTTTGGAAGGCTTAAATCTTAGAAGACCTATCTATTTAAAAACAGCCGCCTACGGTCATTTTGGACGTGACAACTTTCCTTGGGAAAAGATTGTAAAGCTATGATGCTTAATTATCGCTATGATTCTGCAGTTATAGTCGGAGCGATTGCCTACGACGAAATCATGGATTTTCCGGGTAAGTTTGTTGACTATCTCGATCCAAAAAAGCTTCACCAGATCAATGTTTCGTTCGTTGTGGATCGTCTAGAAAAACAGTTAGGGGGCGTTGCTACCAATATTGCTTATAATCTTTCACTTTTGACCACAAAAAAAATTAGCATCGTAGGAGCGGTAGGAAAAGACGGAAAACAGTTTATTCATTTTTTTAAAAAAAATAACATTAACACAGAAAATTTAATAACAGATAAAAATCTATACACTTCAACCGGAAAAGTCATTACGGACAATCTAGATAACCAAATTTGGGGATTTTATTACGGAGCAAGCGGAAGCGCCAAAAAAATACAGCTTACCAAAACAATTAATCAGAGTTCACTTTTTGTCCTTACCGCTACTCACCCCGATGTTTTCCTAAAGTTTCAAAATCAACTTAGCAAATCTGGAAGAGATTTTTTATATGATCCAGGTATGGTTTTGACCTGGATAGATAATAAAGATTTGAGACAAGGAGTAAAAAACTGCCGCTGGCTGGTTGGCAATGATTATGAAATAGGAATGATTTTGAAAAGATTAAGTACGACGGTTAAGGAATTAACAAAAAGTTTTAACTTACGAATTATTACAACCTTAGGAGAAAAAGGCGTCATTTATGAGGCAAAGTCAGAGAGATATAGAATCAAAAGTTATAAAGTCAAAAAAATTGTCGATCCAACCGGAGCCGGTGACGCCTGGCGGGGCGGTTTCACAGCCGGAATTTTAGAAGGTAAGTCTATTGCCGAGTCACTTCGGCTCGGAAATGCCTTGGCTAGTTTTGCAATTGAAAATTACGGAACCGTAAATCATCGGCCGAATAAAAAAGATATTTATAAAAGGTTCCAGACTTTGCTATAATGTTGTCCACTTATGTCTATTAAATATGATGTTAAAGATCTTTCACTTGCAGAGGAAGGAAAAAAACTAATTCTTTGGGCGAAGCGAGACATGCCCGTGCTTCAACTCATCCGTGCGAGATTTAAAAAAACTAAATTTTTAAAAGGAGTCAGATTGGCAGCCTGTTTACATGTAACATCCGAAACCGCCAACTTAGTAATTACACTAAAAGAAGGAGGCGCCGAAGTTTTTTTATGCGCCAGCAATCCTTTATCAACAAATGACAAAGTGGCTGCTTCGCTGGTTAAAAATTATTCCATCCCAGTTTTTGCAATTAAAGGGGAAGACACAAAAGTTTATTATTCACATTTAAATTCAGTTCTTGATGCTGAACCAAACCTTACAATGGACGACGGAGCCGATTTAGTAAGTTTAATTCATAAAAAGCGCCAGGAATTAATAAAAAACGTCTTTGGTTCAACTGAAGAAACAACCACAGGTGTCATACGGCTAAGAGCAATGGAAAAAGACAGTTCCTTAAAAATTCCTGTTATCGCAGTAAATGACAATTTAACCAAACATTTATTTGATAATCGATACGGTACCGGCCAATCGACTATTGATGGAATTTTACGCTCAACCAATATTCTGCTTGCCGGTAAAACTTTTGTTGTTTGCGGTTATGGTTGGTGCGGTAGAGGGGTAGCCATGCGGGCGCGTGGAATGGGAGCGCGCGTAATCGTTTGCGAAGTTGACCCGATAAAAGCTCTTGAAGCAAAAATGGACGGGTATGAAGTTATGCAACTTGTCACCGCCATAAAAACTGCAGATATTGTTTTGTCTACAACCGGAGATAAACATGTCATCGACACGGAAGATTTTAAAGCCGCTAAAGATGGTGTAATCCTGGCCAATTCAGGACATTTTGATGTCGAAATTAACAAGGAGGCTTTGGGTAAGTTAGCTAAAAAAGTTAGAAAAATACGGCCAATGGTTGATGAATATGATCTGGGAAACAAAAAAATATATTTATTAGCAGAAGGCAGACTAGTTAATCTGTCAGCTGCAGACGGGCACCCTGCTTCAGTCATGGACATGAGTTTTTCCGGACAAGCTTTAGCCGCTGAGTATGTTTGGAAAAATAAAAAAAATCTTGAAAATCGTGTCTATTCTTTACCCTATGCAATAGATGAACAAATAGCTAAAATGAAACTTAGAAGCGAAAATGTGAATATCGATAGTTTGACAAAAGAGCAAAAAAAATACTTAACTTCCTGGCAAGAAGGGACCTAATATGGATAAACTTACTAAAATTATAGCGACTATTGGTCCAGCCTGTAATAGTGAGGAGACTATAGCCGGTTTAATTTCTGCCGGGGTTGACGTTTTTCGCTTCAATTTTAAACACAATACCCCAAAATGGCATAATGATCAGATCTTGTTGGTTAACCGTGTAGCTAAAAAATTGGACAAACATGTGGGTACCCTTATTGATCTCCAGGGACCTGAAATCAGGATAAATATGCCAACCGAAGAAATTAAGATTTTTAAGGATGAAGTTTTACTTTTTGGCGAGGAGGCATTCAATTCAAAACAAAAAGGCTTTTCAATCTCGAGCCCGCAAATAATTTCCAATATTAAAGTCGGGCAAAGAATTGTCGCGGACGACGGAAATTTTAATTTCAGTTTTGAAAAACAGCACGACAAGTATTATTTACGCTCAAACTCTCAAGGTATTTTAAAAAATCGTAAATCCCTAAATATTCCCGGGGCCGACTTTCCTTTTCCAGTTTTAATCAGCCGAGATTTTCAAGCTTTGGAAATCGCTCAAAGAAATCAGATCGATTTTGTTGCACTCTCATTCGTCAGAACCGAAGAAGATATACAAATGCTCCGGCGAGAAATGAAAAAATATAATCTTCAAGCAAAAGTTATAGCCAAAATTGAGACAAAGAAAGTATTTGATCATCTCGATAAAATAATCGCTTTGAGCGACGGAATAATGGTGGCGCGTGGCGACATGGGAGTTGAACTACCTGTTGAGGAAGTCCCTTACTATCAAAAATTAATAATTAAACAAACAATCAAAAGAGGTATTCCAGTTATTACGGCAACTCAAATGCTTCAATCAATGACTGAAAACCCGGTGCCAACCCGGGCGGAAGTTTCCGACATCGCCAATGCAACCTATGATCTAACCGATGCCATAATGCTTTCGGCAGAAACAGCCATCGGAAAGTATCCGATAGAGGCAGTTGACATAATGCGAAAAACCGCTTCTTTTAATGAACAAAAAAACCAAGTCGACAGCCGGGTAAGATTTCAGTTTGAAGTTAACGACACGCGAAGCGTTATTTGTGACGCAGCCTATGGAATTTATATGATACTGAAGAATCAGAAGAAGCAAATAGCCGGATTTTTAGTGTTTACGGAAAGTGGGAAAACCGCTCAATTGGTCTCACGCTACAGGCCGTTAGCGCCGATTTTTGCGCTAGCCCCAAACAAAAAAGTTGCCGACTCACTTACCTTGAGTTTTGGAGTATTACCGTTTGATCGTACTCTAATTTTCAAAAAAATAAGCAAAAAAGATGAAATAGTAAAAACTATAAACTTCCTTTTACAAAAAAAACTGATCAAAAGGAGTCAAATTCTTATCGCTCTGTTTGGGGATTTTGGTAAAAAAGGAAATACTTCATCCCTAAGGATAATTGAAATATGAAAGAATTTACCAAAATAAGAAATTTTGCAATCATTGCTCATGTTGACCACGGAAAATCAACTTTAGCCGATAGATTGTTGGAACTGACCGGCGTAGTTAAACCAGGTCATCACGCCGAACAACTCTTGGACAGGAATCCAATATCAAGAGAGAGAGGGATAACGATTAAGTTGGCGCCGGTTCGCATGGAATATAGAATTAGTAATTTAGAATCATTAATTTTAAATTTAATTGACACGCCCGGACATGTGGATTTTTCCTATGAAGTAGACCGAACCTTAGCTTGTGTAGAAGGGGTGATTCTTTTGGTTGATGCAACGCAAGGCGTCCAGGCGCAGACAATTTCGAATGCGTATAAAGCCTTAGCTAAAAATCTAACCATAATTCCGGCAATCAATAAAATTGACCTAGCCGGAGCAGACCCGGAAAAAACCTCTGGAGAACTTGTTGATTTTTTAGGGATAAATAAGAGTGAAATTTTTAAAATATCAGCTAAAACTGGCGCAGGCGTTTCAACTTTATTAAATACTATCATTAAAAAAATTCCTCCACCCAATAGTTCCCTACAAATAACTGGAGTCCAGGCGTTAATTTTTGACTCTTATTATGATTCGCATCGCGGGGTTATAGCATTTGTCCGGGTTTTTTCTGGTTCCTTGAAAAAACAGACAAAAATCCGATTGTCTGCAACTTCTGAGTCGTTTGAAATTAAGGAGGTCGGGTATTTTGTTCCCGAGCTTTCGCCCACAGAAGAAATTTTTCCGGGAGAAATTGGATATGTCGTAACCAACCTTAAGGACATTCGTCAAGTACGAGTTGGCGATACAATGCTTGATCAAGCGTCGCGCGCCTTTGTATTGTCTGGTTATAAAAAAGTTCACTCGATGGTATATGCTTCTGTTTTCCCAACTGATACGAACGATTATCTCAATTTAAAAAAAGCTCTGGAAAAGTTATATTTGAACGATTCATCATTAGAGTTTCAGGGGATCCATAGTCAAGCTTTGGGAGCGGGTTTTCGAGTCGGATTTCTGGGACTTCTTCATGCCGATGTTGTGAGAGAACGACTTGAGCGCGAATTTGGGTTAGATCTGGTTCTAACACCGCCCCAAGTAGACTATGAACAAGACGAATCTGGGTTCAAAGAACCATATATAAAGATTTTTATTATTACTCCCCAAAAATATTCAGGCCCCGTAATGCAACTTTTAGAGCATTACAGAAGCCGTTTTGTTACTATGGATAATAAAAATCAGATAACACTGACTTACGAAATGCCCTTGAGCGAAATGATTTCTGATTTTTTTGACCGTTTAAAAAGTGTTAGCTCGGGATACGCTTCTTTAGACTGGGAAGTATTACGATATGAACATGTCTTAGCCGATAAATTGACTCTCCTTTTAAATGACGAGCCGGTCGAGGAGTTTTCTGAGATAGTTGTTGAAGAACGAGCCTATGAGAAGGCTCAGCAATTAGTTTCAAAATTAAAAGAGTTTATTCCCCGCCAGCAATACGAAGTCAAGATTCAAGCGAAATATAAAGGAAAAATTATTGCCTCCTCGCGAGTTGCTCCGTTTAGAAAAGACGTGCTTGTTAAAAGCGGAAAGGTTCTTGGTTCTGGAGATGTTGGGCGGAAAAAGAAACTTTTAGAGAGGCAAAAAGAAGGAAAAAAACGAATGAAAATGATCGGAAAAGTCGAAATCCCCAAAGAAGCCTTTGTCAGACTCTTTAAGAGAGGTTAGAAAACTTTTTTATAGTAATAATCCAAGCAAAAGTAACGCACCAGGAATTATATAAACTGGTGCACTCACTCCAGTTGAAGGAATAGTTGGTTTAGCAGCAACCGCAACCGTTGTAGGCGTTGCCGATGGTCCAGGCCCAGGAGTTGCGCTTGGTCCCGGGGTTGGTGTTGCAGAGGGCCCGGGTGTTGGCGTTGCCGATGGTCCCGGGGTTGGCGTTGCTAAAGGCACGGGGGTTGGTGTTGCAGAGGGCACGGGTGTTGGCGTTGCTGAAGGTCCTGGTATTGGTGTTGCCAATGGTCTCGGGGTTGGTGTCGCAGATGGCCTGGGGGTTGGAGTAGGGGGGGGAGAGGTAGGAGAGGGGATCGGTGAACTTGCAACAACATTACAACCGCCACAATTCTTACCGTTTGCACTTCCGGCGAGTATTGAACCCGGAATTGGATAAGCTTGATTGACGCAATCAAACTGCATAACTGAACAAATAGGTGTTGATGCGGTTAGGCCGCAGCCTTTTCCTGTTGGACAACTTCCTCCACTTCCATCGCAAGAATTGCCCTCGACACCTTGGTAGCCTGGTTGACCAGGACACTGGCTCAAAGTCCCGGCCCACATTTTTATACAATCAGAATCACACTTATCACATTCGGACTGCGCGTTCGGACCGGAAAAGGTGTGAATTATTCTCCAGCCGTGGATGGTTTCACTTGGGTATGCGGGGGCAGGACAAGAAATAGAAACCTCTCCGGCTGCTGGAACAGCTTTCCTAATAGGTTTTTGTAGAACAATAAGGTAAAGTACCAATCCAATCATCGAGACCAACATCACGATGATCCCGATAATAATTCTTGTGTTTATTTTATTCACTAATTATTATTTTAGTCAATTTCTTTTGTAAAATACAACTATAATTCGATCCAGTGAATTTGAGGATCCTTTTTCATAAATGTATACTGGCGTTTCGCATACTGTATTTCTTTATTTTTCCATTGAGTTACTGCTTCTTGTTTTGCAATTTTACCTTTTAAATATGAAATAATCTCTTTATAGCCGATAGTATTTAATCCCGGATCAGTTTCTGAATACCCTTTTTTCAGTAAAGCTTTAACTTCGTCGATTGCTCCTTTTTCTAACCTCTCTTCCACTCTCTTTTCTATAGCAGTCCTTAATTTATCTTTATCTTTGAATCTAAGTCCGATAAACTCAATTTCCGCTGGTAATAATTTTAACCTCAATCGATTGGAATTAATTGATTTCGCACTTTTTCCAGATTGGGCAATCTCAATTTTTCTAATTAATCTTTGCGGGTTGTTTATATCACTTTGATTAAGTTGATTAAATAGCTGAAGACTTGTTTTCTTAAGAATTTTTTGTAAGAATGCAATTTGTTTAGTTCCAAGCTTTTTTCTAAGCTGCCAGTTCGGGGGAATATTTTCTGTTCCGAATCCATATAACAGATGTTTTAAATAGAGATATGTACCGCCAACAATTATTGGAGTAATGTTTTTTTCCCGGAGTTTATGGATAAGCGGTACTGCCAATTTTACGTAATCATAGGAAGAAAAATGTTCATGGGGATCAACGACATCATAAAGCCATATTTTATTTTTTGCCGGTTTATCTTTTCCGGTTATAATATCAAGATACTTATAAATTTGGCGCGAGTCACAATTTATGACCTGACCTTTGTATTTTTTTGCATATTTAACTGCCAGTTTTGTCTTCCCGGTTCCGGTTTGACCAGTAATAATGAAGATATTAGTCATCGCTTCAATTTGGCGCCATCAAGAAGATTTTTGTAAAGATACAGAACATCAATTGGCCCGATCCCTCCCGGTGTTGGCGTATAGTAACCAGCGATATTTTTCACTTCCTTTGCATCGTAGTCGCCTTTTAGTGAGCCTTTCTCTTTTCGCACGCCAACATTTATTAGAATAACGCCAGGTTTTAAAAATTGAGGCAAAAGAACTTTATTTCCAACCGCTGTGATTATTACGTCGGCCTCGCGGTAATAGCTTTCTGGTTCGGGAGTGGTTGAATTAATGCCTATATAATTGATTCTAGCCTCAGATAAGGTTTTGCCGATTGGACCGCCACCAGTCAATCCCCTGCCAACTAAAACAATTTTTTTATTGCGAAGAGCGTATTTAAAAAAACGCCGATCTTTTGACCAGTCGATAAGTAAATTTTTCGTAATCTCTCGATTTGCGGAAAATACATGTTTCAAAATTGTTAATACGGCAAGACCGATTGGCGGATAAAAAGGCGTTTTTCGTTTGTGGCCTTCAATTTCTTTCGCCGTATCTATATATTCATAGATGCTTTCAGTCGAAAGTTGAGCCGGCAAAGGTTGCTGGATGATTATTCCTGTAACTGTTTTGTCTAGCGATTTAATTTTAATCTTATGCATGAACTCTTCGAACATTGGAGTTTCTTTGAAGTGAATAAACTCGAATTTTATACCGAGGCGGCTAGCTGTTTTTGCTTTTATTTTTACGAATGAAAGCTGATCCGGAGATGAACCAACTAGAAAAACCACTAATTTGAGCTTCTCTTTCTTGCTTATTTTTTTGACTTCTTTTTTAAGAACGGCTTCTATTGTCTTGGAGATTTTTTTTCCATTAATTTCCACTTTACCTATTATATCACACGAAAGTGGCGCTCACAACCTTATCGTTTTTATCGGAAAAGCGCATCAGAATAACCCCTTTTGCAGTACGAGAGCGGGAGGGAATAGATTTTAAAGGGATTTTTACCACCTGACCGAGCAGGCTGGTTATAATAATTGTTGAATCTGCCGAGCCTAAAATCTGCGAAAAGGCGATTTTCCCAAATTTCTGGTCAACCGACGCAATTTTTACACCTTTCCCGCCGCGATGCTGGCCTTTGAAATTCGATAATTTTGTTATTTTGCCAATACCTTTTTCACCGATAACAAAGATATCTTTTTTAAACTGATCGTCGGAAAAAACATCCGCGGAAATTACTTCATTCTCCTGATCCAATTCAACGCCTTTGACGCCTATTGAAGCTCTTCCGGTTGGTCTGATTTCTTTTTCCTTAAAGACGATAGCTTTGCCATTTTTAGTGACTAAAATGACATTTTCACGGCCTCCACTTAGTTTAACCCATAAAAGCTCATCATTTTTTTCCAACCGGATTGCGATAATCCCATTGGTTCTGATATTTGCGTAATCTTTAAACGGCGATTTTTTAATCGTACCTAATTTTGTTGACATTACAATAAACTTATTCTCTAGATTTTCTTTGTTGGTATTGTCAAAAGTGAGAATTGAGGTAATTTTTTCTTCGGGGCGAAGCGAAATGAGATTGATAACCGCCTTCCCTTTTGAAGTACGCGAGCCTTGAGGAATATCCCAAACTCTAGTTTGGAAAACACGGCCTTGATTAGTGAAAAAAAGCATATAGTCGTGAGTCATTGCGGTAGTAATGTAATAGACATTGTCAGTATCCTTCGTTTCCATCCCGGCTACACCTTTTCCACCCCTGTTCTGGACCCTAAAGGTTTCTCTCGGAATCTGTTTTATATAGCCTTCTTTGGTTAAAACAACTATCACTTCTTTATTTTCGATCAACTGTTCGTCGGTAATTTCACCCGGTTTACTGATGACGATTTTGGTTTTACGTTCATCTCCGTATTTTTGTTTCAAATAAAGCAGTTCATCTTTGATGACCTTTAATACTTTAAAAATATCTTTCAAAAGCGATTCCAAATATGCGATTGTTTCTTTTAACATAGATAGCTCGTCCTCTATTTTTGTCCGCTCCAAACCAGTAAGCCGGCGAAGCTGCATTTCGAGAATTGCCTGGGCCTGAAGCTCTGACAGTCCAAATTTTTTCTGAAGTAAAGCCTTAGCGGTGGGTTCGTCTTTTGATTTTTTAATTACGGCGATAACCTCATCGATATGGTCGAGCGCAATAAGATATCCTTCCAGGATATGAGCACGACTTTTGGCTTGAGCCAATTCATATTCCGAACGTTTTGTGACGATCTCAACCCGGTGTTTTATATAGATTTCAAGAATTGATTTCAGTCCTAAAGTTTGGGGAATTCCATCAACCAAACAGACAATATTTGCCGGGAAAGAGGTTTGCAGCTCAGTGTATTTGAAAAGATTATTTAATACTTTTTTATAAGAAGCATCACGCTTGAGCTCAATGACTACGCGGATTCCGTCGCGATCCGATTCATCGCGAAGATCTGAAATACCAACAATTTTCTTATCATTGGCAAGCTGCGCAATTTTTTCAACCAGGTTAGATTTATTTACTTGATATGGCAGTTCGTCGACTATGATTGCCATTTTGCCTTTACCTAAATCTTCATCACTTATCTTGGCTCGAACCAGAATTGAGCCGCGGCCTGTTGCATACATTTGTTTGAGATCTTTTGCGCCATAGATTATGCCACCGGTTGGGAAATCCGGACCCTTGATATGATTTAACAAATCATCAAGCTCTACATTAAATGTCAAAACTTTTTCTTTTGCTTGAGCTTTATCAATTATCAGGCAGATGGCATCGATTAATTCAACTAAATTGTGGGGAGGAATCTTTGTCGCCATTCCAACTGCAATTCCTTCTGCACCCATAAGGAGAAGGTTGGGTAATTTTGCCGGTAAAAAAACAGGTTCCTGCAAAGTTCCATCGAAGTTATCAATCCAAGGAACAGTTTCTTTATCGATGTCTGCCATCATCTCATCGGCAATTTTTGCCAGTTTTGCTTCGGTGTAACGCATAGCGGCCGGGGGATCGCCGTCTATTGAGCCAAAGTTTCCCTGACCTTTAATCAAAGGATAACGCATAGAAAAGTCCTGAGCTAACCTGGCTAGCGCCTCATAGACTGGAGCATCACCATGAGGATGAAATTTTCCCAAAACCTCTCCGACGACCTTTGCACATTTAGAATAGCGAGCGCCAGAGGTCAATCCCATTTTATACATTGCATACAAAATTCGACGGTGTACCGGTTTTAGTCCGTCGCGGACATCCGGGAGTGCGCGCTGTACGATTACTGACATCGCATAATCCAGATAGGCCCGTTTCATCTCGGTCGTAATTTCGGTGTTTTGGATATTTGACATTTTAGAATTTTAGATTAGAGCTTTCTTAATTGCCTCCAAGGCTTTTTCTTTGGTTAAAAAGTTACGTGTTTTTACCCACTTGTTGGGTTCAAGTTCTTTATAATGATCAAAAAAATGTTTGATTTTTTTCTTGGTAAGCTCGTCCACATCATTTATATCTTTTACATTGGAATAAAACGGATCGACCTTCACTGTCGGTACTGCCAGTATTTTCGTGTCGATGCCCTCTTCATCTTCCATTTCAAGCATTCCGATTGGACGGGCCGGGATCACGGTACCAGTTGCAACAGGGTAGGTTGAGATAACCAATACGTCAACAGGATCGCCGTCTTCGGCAGAAGTACCCGGGACAAATCCGTAATTAAAAGGATAAAACATTGCAGTATAGGCAAAACGGTCAACCATAACCACGCCCGATTCTTTATCAAGCTCATATTTTATAGACGAGCCTTGAGGAATCTCGACAAATACGTTAATATCCTCCGGAGGATTTTTGCCAGCTGAAAGTTTTTTTATGTTCATATTTATTTAAAGTAATTTATAACTTTTATAGATCAAGATTTGCCAGCTTGGCATGGGTTACAATAAATTTTTTCCTGGGTGGTACTTCATCGCCCATCAGCATCGAAAAAACATAATCGGTTTCTTGAGCGTCCGCAATCGTTACCTGTTTCAAGATGCGATTTTCTGGGTTCATGGTGGTTTCCCAGAGCTGTTCGGGATTCATCTCCCCTAATCCTTTATATCTCTGAATGTTAGGTGGCGTAGCTGTTTTTAGAGATTTAACAAGCGTATCGCGTTCTTCGTCCGAATAGGCATATTTTACAGTTTTTCCAGATTGGATTTTAAAAAGAGGCGGTTGTGCTACATATAGATGCCCTTTTAAAACAATATCGGGCATATGGCGGTAAAAAAACGTTAAAAGAAGCGTCCTGATATGCTCACCGTCAACATCGGCATCGGTCATTATGACAATTTTATGATAGCGTAACTTTGCGTAATCAACATTCTCGCCAATTCCTGTTCCCAAAGCAACAACCAGATCTTTAAGTTCTTTGAAGGCAAGAACCTTGTCAAGATAGGCTCGCTCCGTATTCAGAACTTTTCCCCGCAGTGGCAAAATCGCTTGGAATTTGCGGTTTCTCCCCTGTTTGGCGGTTCCACCTGCAGAGTTACCCTCGACCATAAAAAGCTCAGAGAGAGCGGGATCTTTTTCCTGGCAGTCTGCAAGCTTTCCAGGGAGTGATGCGCCTTCCAAAGCGCCTTTTCTCAGTACGGCATCTTTTGCCGCTTTAGCCGCCAATCTGGCTTTTTGGGCAAGATAAATTTTTGACAAAATTTCTTTTGCCGTTTTTGGTGTTTCCTCAAAATAAACAGAGAGATAATCAAAAACCGCTTGTTGCACCAGAGTTTGCACCTCAGAATTGCCGAGTTTTGTTTTGGTTTGGCCCTCAAACTGAAGATTGGTAGAAGGCATTTTTATATAAACAATGGCAGTCAATCCTTCCTTAACATCCTCGCCGGTAAAAGTTTCGTCGCCGCTTTTTTCCCCAAATTCTTTTTTAGCGTAGGTATTTATTGCCTTGGTCAGGGCCGTTCTAAACCCGGTTAGATGTGTGCCCCCTTCTAATGTGTTGATAACATTTACAAATGAGTGGACTGTTTCATTGATTGAGTCGTTATATTGGACTGCAATCTCAATTTCTTTATCATCAACCTGTTTTTTGATGAGTATTGGATCATGGAGCGTGCGTTTGCCCCGATTAAGATCTTTGAGGAGCGAGCTTATTCCGCCATCAAAATAATAAGCAGTTCTTTCGTTATTTTTTTTGTTTATTATTTTGAAATAAACATTATTAATGAGATAGGCTCTTTCTTTGACCTGTTTTTTTAAGACGGAATAACTTATTTCAGTCGTTTCTTTAAAAATTTCCTTATCGGGGAGGAAGGAAACAGCGGTGCCATTTTTATAGTCGAATCCTAAGATTGATTCAGGAACCTCTTTTACCGGCGAAACCGGCAAACCCTTTTTGTATTCCTGACGATAAATTTTTTTATCGCGTCTGACCTCAACAATTAGATGGGAAGAAAGTGCGTTGACTACGGACGCCCCTACTCCGTGCAGGCCGCCTGAGACCTTGTAGGCTCCGACCGAAAATTTTCCCCCGGCGTGCAGTTTGGTCATCACGATCTCAAGAGCTGAGATTTTATACTTAGGAATCTTTTCAACTGGGATACCTCGACCATCATCAAAAACGGTCAAATACCCATTTTCATTAATGATTATTTGTATATTTCGGCAAAAGCCTGCCAGAGCCTCATCGATAGCATTGTCGATAATCTCGTTTAGGCAGTGATTTACGCCTGTTTGAGAGGTGGAGCCGATATACATGGCCGGTCGTTTTCTTACCGGTTCTAATCCCTCAAGAACAACGATCGACTCGGCTCCGTATCCTTGGTTTTTCGCTTTATCCATAGAATAATTATAGTACGTTTTTATTGCCAGATTACTTCAATTCTACTTTACCACCTGCAGCTTCTACCTTTTTTTTAGCTTCTTCAGCTTGATCTTTTTTGACCTCGGCCAGAAGTTCTTTTGGCGCAGATTCAACGAGTTTTTTAGCGTCCATAAGACCTAAATTAGGTAAAATTTCCCGGACTGCTTTGATTACTCCAAGCTTGTTGGCACCTGCATCGGTTAAGGTCACCGTAAAGGTGGTTTTTTCCTCTTTATCGGCCGTAGCTGGAGCAGAAGCGGATTGAGCCGCGGTTGCAACCGGCATTGCGGACACACCGAACTTTTCCTCGAGATATTTAGCTAAATCGGCCATCTCGACCACAGTCAAACCCTCGATTTCTTTAGCTAACTTTTCCAATTTTTCTGAAAGTTTTAAATCAGCCATCTTTACTCACCCCCTTTGCTTTTAGAATGTAAACAAGTTTATTCGTATTAAATTTGAGAGCATAGACTAATTTTATCGAAGGATTTTTCATACCACCAAGAATCTTGGCTATCAATTGATCCTTTCCCGGAAGTTTTGCAATTTCGCCAGTTTTTGTTTCGTCGTAACTTACGCCATCCAGAAAGGCAAACTTAAAGTCCAGGGTTTTTTCTTTTTGGATAAATTGATAAAAAGCATTAAGGCCCCGACTCCAATCACCTGTGAAGGTTAAGATTGCGGAGTTATGTGTCAAAGGAAAGAATTTTTTTCGGATTTCGGCAAATACCTTGTTAGTTACCGAAAGCTTGTTGATGGTTTTTTCGAAAAGAGAATTCTTGACAATTTTGATCTCGCTGCCGGATTTTTTTAGCTCTTTGCGGAGTGTTTCTAAAGCTTGATGAGGAGTTTTTTCAAAATGCACCACTACAAAATTGTTACTCTTTACTAAAGAAGTTGTTATTCTTTCTAGAAGGCTAGTTTTTTGTTCAGCTACCATGGGTATTACCGATCCCGAATTTTAACTCGGGAATTCCTCTCGGAATTGTTTTACAGCCTCGAAACTTGGCCAACCGAAAGTCTTAGGTTAAATAATTATACTCTTTTTTTAACTTTCTTCAAGTAGTTCGCGTAACGACTTAACTTTTTTCTCGCTTTTTTCTTCCTTTTTCTTCTTTGCTGTTCCTGACGATTGATATTTTAAGGCTGCTTGCTGTTTCTTCTGGAATGCGTCTACCCTACCTTTGGAATCGACAAATCGATGTTCACCCGTATAAAAAGGATGGCATTTGTAGCAGACCTCGACAGTAATGCTTTGTTTAGTTGAACCAGTTGTGAAAGTATTGCCACAGGAAGCGCAGGTTACGACCGCTTCATTGAAATAGCTTGGATGAATTTTTCCTTTCATAAGTGAAATATTATACCATAACTTTTTCCCACTTCCCATCCTCAATTATTTCTTCCAGGTTATGAAAACTTTTTCCCAGGCGGTGATCGGTTAGGCGGTTCTGCGGGAAGTTGTAGGTTCGGATTTTATCGGCGCGTTCTCCTGTTCCAACATTTTTTACAAATGAATACACCATACCCTTTTTTTTCTCTTCCTCGAGCTGATAGAGTTTGCCGGCAAGAAGTTCGAGAGCGATTTTCCGGTTTGCCTCCTGATAACGCTCTTGACTGGCCGTCACGACAATTCCAGTAGGTTTATGAGTGAGCCGGACCGCGGTTGAAACCTTATTCACATTTTGTCCGCCGTGTCCGCCGCTTCGGTAGAACTGCCATTCAAGGTCATTGGGATTTATCCTTATATCGGATGAAATGATTTGGGGCAAAACAACAATTACGGCGGTTGATGTATGAATTCTTCCTTTTCTTTCGGTCTCGGGAATCCTTTGAACCCTATGCACTCCGGTTTCGTTCTTAAAAAGCCTATAAGAATTTTCTCCCGAGAGTTTGAGAACATCTTCGTTAAGATAGGAATATTTAAATCCCTTTCGTTGGGCAAAACGGATGTAGGAAATCAGAAGTTCCCGCATCCACAATTTTGCTTCATCTCCCCCCACCCCGGGCAAGGCCTCAATTATTGCGATGTTCGGATTGATTTGCATAATAAATTAATTAACTGATTTATTGTGAGTTCTTTCTGTTCCCCCGTCTTCATATTTTTAAGCTTAATTACATTTTTTTTAATCTCTTCAGGACCGACGATTATAACGTATTGAATCCCTTTTCGATCGGCATATTTGAGTTGCTTATCGAGTTTGATTGAGGCTTTATCGTATATTTCTGAATTTATTCCAGTCTTCCGAAGTTCATTAACAACCTTGACCGAATCGTTTAAAAGTCCTTCATTGAAAATCGTAACCAATACATCTGTTGATGAATCTGAAACGCTTTGAGGGAAGAGTTTCAGTTCCTCCATCGCATTTATTATTCTGTCAAATCCGAACGCAATTCCAGTAGCCGGTGTTTCAACCCCTATAAATTGACCTATAAGCTTGTCGTAGCGGCCTCCTCCTGCTAATGATCCAGTCTTATACTCATTAACTTTAAGTTCAAAGATAGTGCTTGTGTAATATTCCAATCCGCGAGCTAAAAAGGGATCAAAAACAAAATCTCTTCCTTCCGTAAATCCGTAAGAGGTTAAGACGGAAAAAATTTCATTCAATCGAGAATTTTTTTGTGAGGTCTCTAGTGAAGCAAATATTTTATCTGCCTCCTGGAAATTTTTTTGTTGCAGTTCTTTTATTACTTTCTCTTTCCCGATCTTTTCCAATTTGTCCAAAGTTATTATTGCAGTTTTTGTAAGTCCTAAGTCATCAAATATACTACGGTCATTTATGCGCATCGTGGCATTTTTAAATCCTAGTTTTTTAAAAGCTTCTAAAGTACAAGCAATTATTTCGGCATCTGATAATGATGAAGAGGCTCCAACAATGTCGATGTCGCACTGAAGAAATTCGCGATATCGACCAGATTGCGGGTTGTCGGACCGCCAAACCGGTTGGATTTGGTAGCGTTTGAAAGGTTTTGGCAAATCTGAATACTGAGCGACCAATCTAGCCAGGGGAACGGTTTGGTCGTAGCGCATCCCAACCTTTCTTTTTCCTCTATCCTCAAATAAATACATTAATTTATCGGCCTCATCTCCATATTTACCAAGAAGTGTTTCGGCATACTCAAGGGCAGGCGTTTCTAACGGCTCAAAACCGAAAAGCTCAAAGGTTTGTCTGATTTTTTCCACAGCAAAATCACGTTTTCGTTTTTCTTCGGGTAAAAAATCACGGAAACCTTTTAACGTCTGTGGTTTTATCTTTTGGGTTGCCATATGAGTGAATTATACAATAAAGTTTGAAGGTAAATTGTGCTAAAATGACCAAATGACAACGCTATATTTCGTCAGGCACGGAACATATGAAAATCCAAAGGGTATAAACCCGTTCCGATTACCTGGTTTTCCGCTAGCTAACGAAGGTGTCAAACAGGCTGAAGAAGACGGAAAATATTTTCTGGACAAAAATATTGCGGCAATTTATACAAGCCCGATTCTTAGGACCAGGCAGACAGCGAAAATTATCGGTACAAAAATTAACCTAAAGCCGAGGATTACTGATTTATTAATCGAGGTACGTACGCCGTTTCAGGGATACGACAAAGAGTATATAAGTAAAGTTATTAAAAATATTTATCAAAATAAACTGCATCGAGAGAAGAAGGGAGAAAGCATTAAGGATATTCAAAACAGAGTACGGCAATTTATTGAAAAGGTTTTAGGAACAAGCAAAGATAAGAATATTATTGTTGTATCACACGGAGATCCAATTATGTTTTATCTAATGAAAGAAGTTGGTAATAAAATAACTGGTGGCGACAATGAACTGCACTGGAAAAATTTCACTTACATTCCGATGGGAGGTATTTTAAAAGCCCAATATCGAAAAAATAAACTTCAATCGTTGCAGCAGGTTAATTACTGAATGTTATTTGGAACTTAAAACCTGTTGGATTGCTGCATCAAGCTGTTTGTCATCCTGTCGAGTCAAGGTATTACCCGCTTTGATCTGATTGGTTACGGTTATGTCGGGCTGGATGCCTTTTCCATTGATCCATTCACCGTTGGGCAGGATCCATTTGGCTACGGTGACATGCAGGCCAGATCCACCATTTAGATCGAGAGCTTCCTGGACCGAACCTTTTCCGAAGGTCTTTTCGCCAATAAGTTTTGCGCGTTTATAATCTTGCAGAGCTCCGGATAGTATTTCTGCCGCCGAAGCCGAGCCTTTATTAACTAAAACAATTAAAGGAATATTGAGTAATCGACCCTGTCTGGTTACATAGTAATCTTTTGATTCACTGGGCGTTGTCGATTCCTGTTTTACAATAAGTTTTCCTTGCGGTAAAAAGTCGGAAGCGAGATAAACTGCACCGTCCAAAAATCCTCCCGGATTATCGCGAAGATCAAGAACCATTCCCTGAATCTGATGTGCTTCCCATTTTCCAGCGATTTCCTCAACAGCTTTATCCCATTCATCAAAGGTGTTGTCGCCAAATTCGTTGAGTTTAAGATAGGCAATATTTTGCTCATAACTAAGCTCAACGGATGGAACATTGATCTGTTCCCGGGTTATTACTACATCAAAAGTTTTGTTGTCACGGTCTAAAGTTAGTTTAACATTCGTTCCCTGTTTACCGCGGATTTTTGTTACGGCTTGGTTTAGAGACCAACCTTTAGTTGATTGACCATCAACCGCATCGATATAGTCTCCGGATCGCACACCGACTTTTTCTGCAGGTGAATTTTTTAAGGGAGCAACAATAACGATTCGATTGTCGGTCATTCCTAGCTCGGCGCCTATACCTTCAAACTTTCCGGCCAGATCGTTCTTTGAAGTCTGATTTTCATCCGGCGTCAGGAAAAAAGTGTAAGGATCATGGGCCGAAGCAACTAAACCTTTTATCGCAGAGTAAAGCATTTTTTGCGGGTCAAGGTTACTTTTTTCCACATATTTTTGTTGCAGATCATCCCAGACCTGCCAAAAAAGACCAAAGTTGAGATTTTTTAGTTGTGCGGCTGATCCGGTTCGGACCGTATTAAGAATTGTATACGAGCGATTTTGGGGCGAAGAAGATGTCTCATACTGGCCAAGTTTGTAGCCTGAACCAAAAAGTAAGACACCTATAGACAAAAAAAACAATATATCAGTAATTCTTTTTCTTAACATTTGTATTAGCGGTAAAAATAAATTGTACTATTTTTGGCGTTAACAAAGCAATAGGGAAGATCGGTTTTACGGATTTTTTCCAGGTCTTGAATATTCTTTAATTGGGCGAAAGGAATATCGGATTGATCTGAAAGCGCGTGTAACATTACCAAACCCGAAACCGAAAGAGCTTCCACTTTGGCTTGGGTGTAAGAAGAAATTTGATCAGCAATAATTATCTTTCCGTCTATAAAATCATTGGTTAAATAATTTGCATCTTTTGTTTTAAGATAGAAAGATTCTCCACCAAAATCTGTAGTCGCACTTTTTAGTGGAAATTCTTTAAGGTCTTTTACCTGAATTTTAAGTGTTTTGTTGTCAAAATCCTCTACCGTACCTTTAAAATATGAATAAAGTCTTTGTCTACTTCCGCCCTCAGTTTTAAGAATGATTTTTCCTAAATTATGGTCGATCTCAGTTATCGTACCTGTAAATTCCGAGATGACGGACCGGGTCGATAACAAATTTTTTTTGCTTGCCAAAATTTCACCTTTTTTTACCTCTTCCCCGACTAATTTTTTTAAATAACGAAAAATTTTTTCGGGGGAAACATCGAGCTTGGTTGATATATTTACTTCATTTACTGAGTAAGTTTTCAACTCAAACAGCGAAGTTTGAAAATCAATAAGATCGCCTTTTTTAACCAACAATTTATAATCTGTTGGTAATTCATAATCTAAGACCATGTTTTAATTATAGCAGGATTTAGTTATTTCATTCCCTGATAGGATACGTAAGGAATAAGAGCAAGATAGCGGGCGTATTTTATTTCTTTGGTCAGATGTCTTTGGTGTTTGGCGCATACATCAGTCCGTTCACGACTTAGGATTTTTTTTCGGGGTGACAAAAATTTTTCCAGATTATCTATATCCTTATAACTGGGTTTAAGACTATATTTACAAAAAAAACATTTTGCCATAGATTTTAAAACGGAATATCATCCGGATTAATGTCTTCGTTGACTTCCGGTTTCCTAGAATTTTTAGCCGTATCAGTGTTTTCTTCAACTGGAATTTCTCCTTCGGAAATGCCACCGGTTGCCGAGGCGACTCCGGCTTTAGATTTTTCTGCTGGTTCCTCTGTCTTAATTTCTTCTGCTGTCTCGCTGGGTTTTCGCATATCGCCAAAGACAATAAAATCATCGAGAACAATTTCAGCAATGGTTCGCTGCACTCCATCTCGGCCCGTAAAGGTCCTATACATAAGTCGGCCTTCGAGGTAAACTTTTCGGCCCTTTACCAATAGTTTTCCGCAAAGTTCGGCGAGCTTTTGCCAGGCGACTATGCGATGATATTGCGCTTCGTCCTTACGTGAACCATCCGCAGTCGTCCAAGATCTATTGGTTGCAACTCCGAAGGTACAGACTGCTACGCCGGCTGGCGTGTACTTAAGTTCTGGATCGCGCGTTAAATTACCAATCAAAACTACTTTATTTAAGGATCGGCTGGCCATAGATTTTTACGAAACTTTTAACAACAGAAACCTGATAATTTTGTCGTCGAAATTAAGCTTTTGCCTCATATCGTTTACTGATTGGTCAGCCAAATCAAGATGCAGAAGATAAAAAATAGCTGAATTATTTTTTTTAATCGAATAGGCCAGCATTTTTTTACCCCACTTCTCTTCTTTCTGGATTTTTCCTTTTACAGACGTAATCAGTTCTTGAATTGTTTTAAGGTCTTCTTCATTTTTAAGAAGAAGAGTTAGCTCGTATTGAAACATAATCCCCTATATAATAATATGAATGACGCGAAAAATCAACCTTAAATTACCTTATCTAGCAGTAGCTTTTCTTTTAATTTTACTTCTTTACACGCGTTTTTTTGGCATAAACTGGGGTCTTCCCTACCCGATGAACCCGGATGAACGTAATATGGCGAACGCGATTCAGTCTTTAACTTGTCCAATTCAGAGTTCAGAGTTCAGAATTCAGAATTGTTTTAATCCACACTTTTTTGCCTACGGTCAGTTACCGTTATACTTCGGTTACATACTGGTTCAGGTCTATCATTTATTTTCAAATAAACTAGGAAATGAGATAAGTTTTACTGAATCGATTCTGAGTCTGCGTTTAATTTCGGCTATAGCATCGATGCTTAATGTTTTTATTCTGTTAAAAATAATAAATCTATTAATAGTAAAAGAAAAATTTACAAACCGAATTATAAAATTTCTAACAGCAGTCCTATTTATTTTCTCTCCGGGACTGATTCAGTTTGCACATTTCGGCACAACAGAGTCTCTATTGATGCTTTTTTATTCGGTAATTATTTATATCTGTTTATTATATTTAGAACGAAAAATTTTGAATTTTAAATTTTTAATTCTCAGTTCTTTTGTCTGTGGTTTGGCCATAGCGACAAAAGTCTCAGCTCTGATTTTTATCACCGGTCCTTTACTGATTTTTGCGTGGAGAATGTTACGACGTAATATTAAAATAAGGCAGATCAGGAAATGGATTTCCGGCACATTCATTTTTATTAGTCTAACTACAATTATTTGTTTTATTTTTTCGCCTTTCAATTTCTTAGACCTCAATAATTTTTTGGGATCTTTACAGTTTGAATCGGGAGTTGCTTTGGGAAAAATTTCGGTTTTTTATACGCGACAGTTTACCGGAACCATTCCGGTTCTATTCCAATTTCAAAAAATATTTCCTTATTCTTTGGGCTGGCCGGTTTTAATTTTATTTATTTTCGGGTTCTTGTTCTTACCCTGGAATAAAAAAATAAATTTTTTGCGGATAGCATTTTTAATTTATTTTTTACCGACGGCGTTTGAGTTTACAAAATGGACCCGCTTTATGGCACCGATATTTCCATTGATGCTAGTTATTTCTTGCCTTTTTTTAGTTAAGTTGTATCAAGGTATTAAAAATATATGGTTATTACTAATAATTGTTTTTATAGCAGTTATTCCCGGAGTCGCGTATCTCTCTATTTATCAAAATCCAGATGTCCGACTCACCGCTTCGGGATGGATATATGAAAATATTCCGGCTGATTCATTTATTCTTTCCGAAACAGCGAATGTTGTAGATTTACCAATTTTTGTGCCTGGACACCCTACGGGTGTACCGTATAAATATGTTTCATTTGATTTTTATGATCTCGATAATGATCCGTTATTGCAGCTTAAGTTAGCGGAATATTTAAAAGAAACCAATTATATTTTTGTTCCCTCGAGAAGAATTTTTTTAAACCATCCTAAAGAAGAATATCCAGTACTGGCTGAATATTATTCAAATCTTTTTTCCGGAAAACTGGGATTCAAAAAAATTGCCGAATTTAATTCATTTCCAACCGTTTGTTTTCCCGCAACGAAATTATGCTGGGTTTCCAATGATGAAGGAGCCGAAGAAACCTGGACCGTATTTGATCACCCGGTAATAAGAATATTTAAGAAAACAATTTAGGATTTGTTTTTATTTAAAAGAAATTTTATTTTCGAACCCGCTTTATATTCTCTAGAAAGTTTAGCCTTGCGAAAAATTTTAGCTCCAGCCAGGCCTTTAAGTTGGGCTGTATTGTTTTCTATCCTTATCCAAGCTCCCTCTCTAAGTCCTACAACTGTTGTATTATTCTCTTCGACAAATTCTCTAATTCGTTGTTCACGAGTTTCGCCCATATGTTTTGAATTAGGATCAGGGTCAAAGTAATGCGGATTGACTTGAAATGGAACTAAATTTAAGGCTTCAAATGCTGGAGGTTCTACGATTGGCATATCGTTGGTTGTTTTTATGGTTGGACATGCTACATTAGAACCTGCACTCGTGCCGATATAAGGCCCGCCGTTAAGCACTTTTTTTCTAATAACTCCGATAAGATTATTTTTATATAGCTCATTTAGTAAACGAAACGTATTGCCACCGCCAATAAAGATTGATTCCGCATTTTCAACTGCCTCTTTTGGGTTTTTTTGTTGGTGAATAGAATATAAATTAATTCCCATTTTATTCATTCGTTCTCGTGCAATATTTGTATATTTATTACGATCCTTAAGCGCATACGGAATAAATAGAACGGTTTTTACGGGTCGAAGAAAATCAATAATTTCATCAGCACAATGGTCCAGATAGCCGTAACCAAAAACAATAGAGTTACTGATTAATAGTATTTTTTTCATAGTTCTTTTTGTCGGCTTTTTCCCCGGCGAATCTGAGTTAAATTTCTTCTATTTTCGTCTAGATTGAAAATAAGCAAACCTAAATCTTCTATTGCTCTCAGTGCGATTTCCTCATGTATATTACGATTCTCTAGAATAGTATTTGCCAATCGTGTTAATCGTGAAGGATAGCGTTTTACTAAATCTTTGAGAACAGCATAGATATATATAGTTTTACAAATATTAGCAACAGTTATAGTTGGATCGGGATCAAAACTGGGATAAAATATTTTATCATCAAGGGAATGCAATCCAGACCTGGTGAATTCATCATTACCCATATTCAATAAATAATCAGCTACTTTTTCCGGTATTTTATTATCGAGTAGGTAGCGCCGAACCGAGGCAGCAGACTGTAAATAAAGCGGTATTTCATACGCAGGAAATCTGGTAAAAGCTTGATTATATTTATCTCTTAATTCTAAGTCTAAAAATTCAGTCGCCCATTCTTCATCGTGACTTGTTAAAGCTACGGGGATAGTACTTGCATCGATAGCAGCTATGATTAATTGTGTTCGTTTGCCTTGAGTTTCTTTTGATATCGACCTTCCAGTTTTACGGGATTTTAAAAATAAATAATCTGTACTATCGTAGAAAACTGGAATATTCATATTTTGAGCTTGCGCAATTGCGTCAGCAACAATAGAACCCTCGACTTCCTGGTGATGACCATCAATAAATACATAGCCATATCCCAAAGCATCGCAAATATCTGATATACCGAAGAGGAATGTTCCTTTACCGCTTTGCGGTTCGCCTATTATCCGTACGCCCATTCTTTGATTGGGTTGATTTTCCAGCCCAAAAAACAACCTTGCCGCCTCAACCGCTTCTTCAGGTCTCCAAACATGTTTATCTTCTCTAAGATATTGAGCTGTGACAGTAGGCACATTTTTATGCAATGTCGCTAAATCTGGTAGTGGTGAACCATGGAAAAATTTAATTCCCGACCAATTCTGGAGTCTCTTTTCCCGAGCCCCATTTCCCGGACCGTCTTCTATTACCATATTTGTAACTCAACGAAGTTCTTGAAATTTGTCTAATCTGCCGTATTTTTTTACGATGAGGGCATATTCCTTTTTATCGAAAAAATAACAGGTATTTTTGCCAAATCTTTGTATGACCTCAATAACAAATCTGCCAACTGCATCTATTTGGTAGGCGTTAGTTACTCCGGTTGCGCATCCGGCAACAGGCACTTCACTTGTAATCGCGACGCCAACTACTGGCGCCTGAGTTGCTACAGCCGGTTGCATAATACTGTTGAAATGATAAATACCATTTCCGTAAGGTGTAATATCTTGGGTTGTGATAGGAAAAGTTACAGGTAGCTTTCCGGTTGTTTGTTCCATAATAGATAATAAATCATCACTTATTTTTAATATATAACCTTCTTTGACTGTGGGTGATATTGCAAACCCAACATGATTAATAATTTTATTTCCGCGTGAAGTATCAATAGATAAGATCGCATCCATTTTTGGGTCAACTTCATAACGATTCATCGTAGACAGTTCAACAGGTGATCCCATAAAAGGAACAGGATCATGGGGTGTAGTTGGTGCATTGACGCAAACATGCGTAGCGATAATTATGTCTCCATCAAAGCAATCGCCATTAAAAACTATCTTACTTAATCTAAGGGCTATTGAAAGAGCAGACAAAGCACCATCACCATCTGAAACAAAACCAATTGTTTCTGGTCGTGCTCCCACACCTCCCAGGCGTCCAATTATTCCCAGAGTGGGAGCCTTTCCTTTTTTAAGTTTTCCTTTTTTTCCCGGAATGACTATCTTAAGAAATTGAGTTTGTCCTTTTTTTTCTTTTACTTCCTTAAGAATGATGTTTGTTTTATACTGCTTAAAAAGTTTACGAAGAAGATTTCCTGGTTGCTCTGGACGATCAAGTAAATCATAAATTGTTAAAACCTCAGACAGTATCATAAATTAGTTATGAAAAAATACGAGTGTTTTTTATATCATCAGGATAATCTATTTTACCATAAAGGAATTGAATGTATGCTTCTAGTTTAGGATAGATTTGTTCCATCAAAATTCGCATCTGCTCATTCGATTGTTCCTTACTGCTCTCTTTTTTCGCTCTGGCTTCTTGAGTAATTACTGCTTTTTTCATGAAGGTTGTGAAATCGGGATCCCATAAAAATTGCATCGCATGCTGTATAAAGGGATTATCACTTAAGGGGAAATAATTGGGAGAGGCTTTTGTGGCAAGTTGTTCCCTTACGTTAACCAATTCCTGCCTATCTCTAGCAACTTTTTCCAAGTCAGTTAGGCGACTATTTACTTCCACCTTAGCCTGTTCTATATCGGGTCGTTTAGAAGCCTTAAATTTTTCCAGTTCAGCAGTCAATTTTTCTGAGCTTTCAGGGAACTTTTCGAGCTGTTTTTTAGCCTTGGCTGTTAAGGTTGGTGTCCCACCCTTTTCGACTGTTAACATTGCTGCGATTAAATCTGGTAATTCATCGATGTCTTGTTGATCGTTATCATTAACATAAACATAACTCTGTTTGTCTTTTGAATTTTTGAGTGATTTTTCTGCCCTTTCTCTTATTTTTTTTGCTGAAGAACGATTCTCGGGTGTATCATTGCATTTACCTTCAATAGTAAGTGATCTAGCAAAAGTTATAATTAACCTCTGTTCATCAATGCTTGCGTCATACTGATTTACTTTTTTTTCAGCACTGTCTAGTTTTTTCTTTGCTTCGGATAGTTTCGCCTCATAGGGTTTAATCTGGCCTTGAAGTATGTTCATTCTTGCTAATAATAGTTTCCGCTGTCCGGTATTATCAGAAGTATATCTTCTTAGGTAGTTTAAATGTTCGTCGACATTCATCCAATTAAGCCTAGATGGATTATGTAATTGCTGATTCATGGATTCTAGAAACACCGGTTCTGCCGGGGACTGTCCGGTAAAGGTAAATCCAACATCTCTACTTTCATGTTGCACTTCGTTACCGGACGCCGGCAGATCAGCAAAACCTAGTGCAATACTAGTTGGATTTCCGGATGTATGTCTTTGGTAAACATCGCTCATGATTATGATGCCCATCCGAAAAGCATAATCATTGTCATATTGATTTTGTTCATCTGGGGTCATATCACGTAGTCCAAGTATTACTTCTTTTGGTAAATTCATCGATCCCCATCTTAAATGGTCTATTTGCTTTCCTCGTAAATGCAAACTTGCTGCCATAACTTTTTCAATGGGACCTATTTCTGCTGCAGAAATTTTTCCTTTTTGTTGTTTTTCAGCCAAGGCATTTTTTAGTAAGTCTAATTGTTCGGGTCCGACATAAGTGTAGATTACCTCGATTACTCGATGATCGTTAAGATCCAAACCCATCGTTTGAGCCCAGCGTTTTATTGCAGGATCTAGATGCAACTCGTCAAAGTTTACTTGCAGGACCGTGGAATTTGGATTTATCAAAGAAGATCTTCTTTGAACTATCGTGTGAATTCTTTGGTAGGCGTCTTGAACGATTTTTTGGGCTTCAGCATGGTCTAACCCCATTTCTTTTTCCAATCTTTCCCGCCACATGTCGGTTTCCCAGTAATGGACGTTAACATCGCTTCCTCCCAACAGAGCACCTGAAGCATGAGAAATGGTGGGAGCCATAGAAACGGAAGTTCGAGCGAAGTTTGCCAGAAGTTCTTTAACGTGATCAATTTCTTGCCGTATTGTACTAGGATCTGTACCGTTTTGGGAGTGATTAAGTTTGTCGGTTAATACTTCAATACAGGTTCTAATATCAGCCGCTGTACGCATACTATTAGTTTCTAGAGCACAGGATCCTCCGACTGGAACCACTGATACTCCAGAAATTAGAAGTTGAGGAGGTATAGATCTCACTCTAATATAGTCAGGTGTACCGACATTTTGCACAAATATTTCAAATTCTTCGGAACTAAGGTTTAGAGGATCTTTTCCTTGAGGAGAAAATTGGGTATAACCACCTATCCATTCATTTGGTTGTGCATCTTTCTGCAGTCTTCTATCGTAGCGCTTAGATCGCCAAAAATCATTGCCGTATTCTCCTGAATCGGACGTAGGCGGCCAAATTTTACCCAGCACTGTTTCAACAAAATTTACATATCGCTCATGCCGATTCCCTCCTTCGACGACTCCTTCTAAAGGGTCGGGAATGAGCCTTTGAGAAACCGTACGTTGTTCCCCCTGTTTCGTTTCGGTAAGTTTCGGCATAATCTTTATTTAATAAATTAATTTAATCGGATAAAACAAAAAACCGCCTCGCGGCGGGAAATTGAAATAAGTTTTATCTGCTCAATTCATTCTCCCGCTAAGTTAGCGGTTAATAAAAATGAGATAAAAGCATGATAAAACCTTTGACTGCATATTTATTTTTTTATTATATATAACTTTTTAGAAATTGCAAGAGTTATACTAATGAATAATGTTTTTTCGAAAAGTTATTAAAAATCATGGTTTAAGTTTGCTGGCGCTTACCTTTTTTGTTGCTGTCGCTTATTTTAATGCTTTGCACGGAGCATTTTTAAGCGACGATGTCGCAATGCTTAAAGATCCTCACTGGACAAGTTTTTCTCATATATTTAAAAACGATCTATACATTATTTCCGGACTTGCTCGTTACATTACAGTTCGTATCGGTGGTAATCAGCCATTTTTTTATCACCTGACGAACATATCTTTTCATCTTCTTAATGTTTGGCTTGTTTATTTTCTCATATTAACAATGACCCAAAAAGAAAGTTACAGAAAAAAATTAGCTTTTTTTACTGCGGGTTTTTTTGCCGTCCATCCTTTACTTACCGAGACAGTTACCTGGATTTCCGGCATGGGTTATGCGCTTTTTACAATTTTTATTCTTTCTTCATTCATCACGTTTATAAAATATATTCAAAACCGATCTCTTAAATATTATTTTGTCTCGGTCGTTTTATTTATTTTTTCAATTCTTGTATCTGACAAAGCTTTTGTTTTCAGTTTAATTTTAGTGATGTATTACTTGACATATTTACCCAAAGAAAAAAACTGGAAACTGCTGATTCCCTACTTTATTTCATCACTGCTTTTTATATTTATAGTTATTATTCCTCAGTTCGGAGCCAGAGTTCAGTCGATGCATCAAATTGCCAATCTTAAGGGAAGTTACATAAATTTTGTCCAACCAGTTGTTACATTCGCTTCCTATCTCAGACTTTTTATTTATCCTTCAAAATTAACTCTTTACCACACAGAACCGATATTTCAGTCAACCACAATAATCAGTTACGCAGTTTTAATAGGGTATATCGCAATGTTGTTATATTTCTGGTGTAAAGAAAAGAAAATTTTTTTTTGGTTAATTTTTTTTGTCATAGCCACGTCCTACGCTATTTCACCTTTTCTGATAGCTTCATTTATTGGTGAGCGCTACGTCTATCTCGGATCGATCGGCATTTTTTATTTCTTATCATGTGTTCTCATATTTATTGATAGGAAGCTAAAGAATTCATATTTTTCTTGGACGGTTTTTATTTTATTAATGATTATTTTGATTGCACGAACAATAGTCCGCAACAACGATTGGCAAACCCCCCAAACTTTTTGGGCCAGAGAAGTTTTGATCTCTCCCTATAGTTATCAAACGCACAATAATTATGGAATTGTATTATTTAATCAACATGACTACACGAATGCTGAGGCGGAATTTAAAAAATCTTTAATTTTAGCGCCAAACATCGGTGAGACTCATCAAGATTTAGCCTATGTTTACCATATAACTGGAAGTATTCAGGATGCTTTCAACGAATATGAGGATGCTATAAAACTTGATCCGACTCTCTGGAGATCCTATGGAAATTTAGCTGTAATTTATTTTGCCAATAAGGATTACGATGATGCTTTAGTTTATTCGCTCGCTGCACTTAAAGGCGATCCAACCAACAGCGATATTATTACAAATATCGGACTGGCCTACCTTAATAAAGGCGATAAAACTAAGGCAAGGGAGTGGTTTGAAAAAGCTCTTCGGTTGGATCCCATGAATAGTAAAGCCGCGGACGATTTGAAACTAATACATTAACAGCGGAAAAGTCGTCTCTTTTGGCACACCAGCTTGTAATATTTCCGCAGTTTTTTCTCTCGGGAGTTTTTTCCCCGATAAAAAACCTGCCCTTTTTTTGCCGATACTTTCACGCCTCACGCCAATGGCGTATGCCGTTCCTCCGGTTCGAAATACCTGCTATGCCGGACACCCAAAGTACAATAAAGTAATTCTGCACGGATTAATTACCAATCTGTTAGTCTCGGCGCTCTTTTTTATTATCTTTTTTGTGAGCGGAACGTTTTTGTTCGTTCGTAAAGAGAGAAACCGATAAAATATATTCTAGCGATAGAAAAGCCAGTCTGCAGGCGTCACTTCCGAGGGAATTTTAATCTCATTATCCGTTAGTGTAAATTTTTCAATTTTAAAACCTTGGCCCAATTTGATCACCTTGTCTGGCTGTTTAGTTAGGTTGAGTCTGGATTGAATCCACCAATCCGGACTTAAGCCCTGGATTTGAGCCGGCGGAGGTTCAACAATAACATAGGTCGTCTTTTTCTTCACAAAGATATCGGCTTTTTTGGGATAGAGCCGTTGTGCATAAAACATTGCATATTTTTCCTGATAACCATAGACATCGGGCGCATAGATGAAAAAGCCAAACTCCGGGGGTGCATCGTTGAAAACGGTTTTTGCAACATTTAGCTGGAATAACCAAGAAGTTGTTACTTTGCCAAAATTATTAGTAATTTTTTTAATGTAAGAAATATTTTGAGCTGTACCAACGCCAACGATAGCTGCTACTACAACAAAATATAGAATTTTTGGAAAATAACGGTGCAGTGTCGAAAACATAATTATAGGGAGAAGACTTACCGGCATCCACCAAAATTCAATTAATAGTCCACCGTGATAAAGGGAAAAAAGATAAAATCCTAAGTAAAAATAAAGAAAGGTAAGATATACGCTTTTATATTTATCGGGTTTTTTCACGAGCCGGTAAAAGCTGTACAGGAATATTCCAAAAACCAAGTAATTCCAGTTTTCTTCCGGAAATTTAAATAAATTAATTCCCAAATAAGTTATATGACTGATTCGGTCCGACAAGGAATTTAGGAAAGGAATAGGCAGACCGTTTCTTGCGCCGTGTGCATAAGCAATGAATGAACGAATCTGAAGGAAATTATGGCGAAGATCGAATAAAAGAAATGTCAACGCAAATAAAAAAAGGACGCCAAAAGAAAGAAAGTGGTAAAATTTTTTGTTTTTAAATATCAAAAAAGTTATTCCTAGAATACTAACGACAACAAATGGTATGCCGACGCCAATTTCAAACTGTACCAGAAAACCTAAGGCTATAAGATGAGCAATAAGATAGCGAGATTTTTTTGTTTGCGCATAGCGGACAAAAAAATAAAATAGCGGTAGGATTACGAACCAGGCGCCTTTGCCGTGAAAGAGCCCCTGCATATCGGGGACAATGTAGGTCGAAATTAGGATTGCCGCGATTAGCCCGGATTTATTATCAAATAATTTTTTTACAATGAAGTAAGCTTCCGCAATAAGTCCGGCGGCAAGGAGAATCCAAAACCAACCGACTACTACTGGGTTTCCTTTTCCCAGAAAATAGGCCGGCATGTTAAGGTAATGCCAGGCGATACCGTGGAAAAGCCCTTGGGCGTCGGCACGCGGACCAATCAGAACAATTTTTTTGGCGGCAATCTCAGCAAATATTAAAAAGTCGCGTCCAATGTCAGTATAGTAGTAAATGTCGTGGTGAAGAACGCTCCAGGCGCAGAGTACTAGATTGAAGCCAATAAAAACAAGAACCAGCCACTTAATTATTTTATTCATGGTAAAATAATTAAAATTTCATGAAACTTAATAAAATCAGCATAGTCATTCCAATATACAATGAAGAAAATTATATAGTAAAAACACTGGAAATTGTTGCTTCTTCAGATACGTTCGGATTGGACAAAGAAATTATCATAGTAGATGACGGAAGCACGGATCGGACAAAAACTCAAAGTTCAAAGTTCAAAGATAAAATCAAACGCAAGAATTTAAAAATCAAATTTATAACTATTTTTAAAAAAAAGAATGAAGGTAAGGGGGCTGCGTTAAAAGAAGGGTTTTTGAAATCAACCGGCGATCTTGTTCTTGTACAGGATGCTGATCTGGAATACTCTCCTCAAGATTATCCCAAATTAATCGAGCCTTTCTTGACTTCAGGTGTGGATGTTGTTTACGGAAGCAGATTTATTAGTGCCAGGCCGCATCGCGTACTTTATTTTTGGCACAATTTTGCCAATAATTTTCTCACGCAGTTTTCCAATATGTTAACAAATCTCAATCTTACCGATATGGAGACCGGTTACAAAGTTTTTCGCGGCAATCTCATACGAAAAATTGCGCCCCATTTAAAATCTAAGCGCTTCGGTTTTGAACCGGAAATTACAGCCCGGCTTGCCAAAATAAAAAATTTAAAGATCTACGAAGTAGGTATTTCTTACGCCGGTCGAACCTACGAAGAAGGCAAAAAAATCGGTTGGCAGGATGGCCTTTTCGCAATCTGGGAAATAATAAGGTTTAATCTTCTTCCGGATTGACCAGGTCTTTCCTTAGTTGCTCAAATTCCTTTTTGTTAATTTCTCCTTTGGCGTACCGTTTTTTAATTATTTGCAGATAATCGGTGGTTTTATTTCCGCCTCCTTCACTATCATTTTCGTCCGAATGACTGAAAAGGGTAATTAACAAGATTACTATTATTGCCCAAAAAATAAGCGAAAAGATAAAGGAAGGAAATCCGAAATAGCCGAGTCTCCATCCATAATGTATCATATTTATTTCACCACCTTACAGCAATAAATTATATCGTTAATCCTGAAAGGAAGCTGAAAACAAATAAAGCAAGATTTTATGATAAAATATCTCTACTGGTGGGCGTAGCTCAACCTGGTAGAGCATCAGCCTGTGGAGCTGACTGTTGGGGGTTCAAATCCCCTCGCTCACCCCAAGTTCTTAGAGCTTCATAACAACCTAGAAATACCATTATAGATTAAAATTAAAATAATAGAGGTTAATATTTTCTTCATATTAAAAAAGTGTGGCAAATAGAAAACTATTTTAATGGAGTGAACCGCTTTATTCTTTTGGTAAAAAAATCGAATCTAAATTAGTCCGGTTCGAAGTTCATTCACCCAATCGTCCGATTGGATTCTAATTTTGTATTTGTAGCGTAGATATCACCGCCCCAGAGTCTAAACTTTGTACCAACCTTAGCGTTCATAGTTGCCGGAGCGCCACCTATTATTTATTTTAATAAATTCTGATAACCGGTTTTAAGATATTTACAATTGGGACAGTGCCAATAAAAAGGACAGCTGACAACGGTACAGCCGACTTCCCTGCCTTCTAAAATAAGGAGAACTCTTTCAACGTGTTTAAGGAGTGAACCCTTCAGATAGATAAGGTCGTTTGGTTTGGTAAATTTTTTTAAGAGGTTTCCTGCCTTTATCACATCTTTTGCCCAAAAAAGTTTTCCTTGTGGAATACCCTTTTTAGCTGCTTCTTCGATCAAGTATTTTTCCCAAGGACCTATACCAATCACCAAGTCAAGATTTAGGCCTGCCAAAACCTTCCCGACTTTTTTATGTTCTTCCCCGGGTTTCTCAAGTTCGCCCATTTCAGCCAGAACCGCTATTTTTCTACCTTTTTTATACTTAATTTCTGAAAGAGTTTGCAACCCGGCAACCGTGGAGGCGGGGTTAGCTCGAAGTGAGTCGTTTAGTATGGTTGTTCCGACTGGACCGGGTTCAACACTCATCCTTCCGGGTAAGGGCTTTACCGCTTTAATTGCGTCAAGTACATGGCTGAGTGAGTACTCTTGGTTTGTAAGTTTTTTGACCGCTTCCAGGGTAAGCAGAGAGGCCATAATTGTATACTTGTGCTGACTTCCAATAAGTTGTGAAGTTATTTGTATAGTCTTGTAAGAACTTGTAAATTTGAGGCTGAATTGTGAATCCGAGAGCGAAACCGAGGCGTTTTGGACATAAAGATCGCAGTGCTTA
>JAJYOJ010000006.1 GCA_021796235.1 bacterium
TTAACAACCCTCGGGGTTGACAATGTTGTTCTGGCAATCTACATAGTAATATGGCTACATTTTTCACCACTTCTCTGCATATTTTATTAGCTCAAGTGTCCTTTGATGTTCTGCGTTTGATATTACAAACCGTTCGTATTTTTTTCTATTCCCGTTAAAAAGCGATAAAATTTCGCGTTGAGAGACTAAATTATTCTTTGTTATGTTGATATAGTCTTTGAAAGAAGACCAAGTATAGGTTTTTAGATCCGAATAGCTTTTGATTAGACCGCTACTGTAGGGATTCAAATGAATATATCGACTTACATGCATGAATTGAGCTTCGTTGTTTACTTTTACAGACTTGAAGTCTGGCAAAAATAATGGCCCTTTTCTTTCTAATTTAATATTAGAATAACGGGTAAAAGAATTTATTACATCCGCCATAAAATGTGATATGCCTTCATCTTTACTTTGCTTAAGTAAAAGGTGAAAATGGTTAGGCATAAGACAAAAAGCCAGTATGTTTATTCTAAATGATACTTTGCGGCTTATTTTTCTTAGATAGGTTTTGGCGATAGTTAGGTCCAATAATGTAAGTTTTGAATAGCTAAACTTAATTTCACCAGAGCGGTAATACTCAAGAATTCCAAAAAATTGACTACAAAACCTGCTATTGTCAAAAACACGACGGTTGTCTATAGTTTTATTGAAGATATGAAAAATTCCATTATTTACAAAGGGTTCGAGACGTGACGGCATAATTTCAGTTATATACCGTATCCTAAGAAAAACAACGGATTATAATCCACAAAACATCCTTTACGAAGCCTTACAGTAGTCTTTTCAACCCCGCGGGTTGTTATTAAATCAAATATTCTGCTAATTATTGTTTTGTGCAAATATTCGCCTTTCCTATTATTTTGTTATATATCTGTTGAGCGAGAATCTTGTGTCCAGAACTGTTCAAATTTCCGTCGGGAAACAGGTACTGTTTCTGGTTGTACATTGAGTTAAATAGAACGAAGTTACTATTTTTTTGGTTCTTTAGAAATTGTTGAAAATAGTCTTGATCAGCTGCGCTAAGATAATTATAGCTCAGGATCCAGAGTGCGTTGTTATTTGACCGGATGAGTTGTTCTAAATAACTCTTTTGTTCTTTAAGAATTTCGTCTCTGCTTTTTTCCTTAATAACATCCTGCATACCTAAGGTCCAGGCCGGATACTCATTCCCTTTTGCAACTTCTTTTGCGTATGCCGGATTTAACGCTTTCTGCTCATCGTATTGGATACTTTTTTCTATTAATGGGTCATCTAATTGATAGGGGTTTGCAATAAATAATAGTATAAGATCAGGCTTGTATTTTTTCCCTTTCAATAGATACCGTTCCACCGAGTACGAAAGATCGTATCCGTCTACACCGAGATTGATAACCTCAAATTTCTGTATATTCGGGCAGATTTTCTGTTTATTCAGCATGGTTTGTAACTGCTCCGGCCAGTTATCCTGCGTCTTGATATAGAGACCGTAGGTTTCGGAACCGCCCAATACCATAATCCTAAATAAACCCCTGGTTTTTTGGACAGTATAATTCTCCATGCTGTTGAATCCGTCGTTATTCATTCTATTCACTACCTTACTGAACGGAATTTGGGGATTAGGGTACCGCAATTCATACGGCTTTGGCTCGTAAAAATACTTAAATCTGCATCCGGCAATCTCCTGGTCTTGGCAAAATTTGTATACCTGGTCTTCAAACTGTTTCGAAAGGTAAAAACTCTGCTTTAGCTGCGGATAAAAATGCATAAAATACTTATCTGCCTGTTCTGTTCCTTGGATATTTTTTTCAATTGCATATAACCGCGTCAGCATGTTATACGGCGGGTATCGCCAGGTATTTTTGAATGTGTCAAGAAGCCTTGACGCGGCACCTACATTGTTAATTTTCGCGTAAAATCCTGTCAGATAATCCAGGCTGGGAAGCGAAATCGGCGACAGCTGTTCATACTCATTTGCAAGCATCTTTGCCTTGGCCAACTTGTTGTTTTTAAGATCCTGCGTAATCAACGCCTGCCAGGGTTGGTGTTGCCACGGAAATATAAGCTTAGCCAACCTGTATTGTCTGGTAAGGTTCAGGATCTGTCCGGTGATCTGCAGCCAAATAAAAATCGTAAGCAACAGGCTCAATACGGTAAATATCCCATGCTGGTATTTCCTCATTCCTTCTTTTAACCCCAAGCCCAGAAACAAAAACAGCAAAAGGTAAAAACCGGTTATCGAGTAGGTGTAATCTGTCTGAAAATTCAGCAATAGATAGAGGGCTAGGAAAAAAGAGGGATCGGCACGCCTGTTTTTGTATGCGCAGTACAATAATAAGCCTATCACTAAAATATACGGAATAAATCCGACAATACCAAGCTCGGTAAGATTGGTCAAAAACAGGTTGAGCGCAGACCGCACCTCATCCAACGGCGCGCTTACATACTTGTTTGAAGGATAGATATAGTTACCTTCCCCCCAGCCAAACAACGGTTTGTCAAAAAAACCGCGTATTCCTTGGTGATAATACTCGGGTCTACTCGACAATATATCTCTGGGAGTAAATTTAAGCGCCTGGTCAACTCGTGTAAAAACAGGCTTAAACAAAGGAATTGTATGTAACTGTCTTTGGGTAAACGCAAAAAAAATCGCGATACCAATAACGATCGTAAAAAATGCTTTCCTGTATTCCGCCAATACGTCTTTTCTTTGCCAGAACAATAAGGCAAGAACGGCGAGAAGGTCAATATAGGCTGATCGGGAAAACGCAAACAGAAAGAAAAGGAAAAGGATCAATAATAAAATTGTTTTGGGTTTTTTATTCAATTTGATAAACAGCGCAGACAGGATGCTTAAACCCAAAAAATCACCTAGATGGTTGTGGTTTGGATAGAGTGGGTAAAAAAACTGGAGCGCTGAGGTGGTCGGCAGTTTAACTATATTCAAAGAAAAGAAACAGAATATCAAACCCAAACCAATTAATGTCTGCAGTAAAACGTTTTTTATCTTTTCTTGTTCATTCATAGCCATTATCATGATAAAAAACGCGACAAAATAAAAGAGAATCTTGTCAATGGTATTAATTTTGTCGACCGAAAAAAAATAGTTGACGATAAGGCTGGAAAAAAACAGCAGGAAAGCAAAAAATATTTTCCAGTCGGGAAGACGAATCGGTTCCTTTCTCAAGCTTTTTTCCACAAAATACCCTGCAGGTAGCAATGTATATAAAGGCAGAGTCAAACCGGCCGGGAGTCTGGCCAATCCTTCGAGAAAAAACAAGAGAAAAAACAAATATATAACAATCATATTTTTGGTATTGATTTGGCAATTTATTTGTGCTAGCTTTAATTGTAGCAATGAAACGAGTCATATTACTACCATTTTTTTTAGTTATTTTCCTATCGATATTCGCCTCCGGTAAAAACGTATTAGCCGATCATACCTGTTATGCAAGTTGTGGTAGTCCTCCATCTTGTTCTCCCGGTCTATCTTGTATCGGCGGCATATGTAAAAATGCGAGCTGTACGGACCGACCGGACTGCAGCTGTAAACAACCAAATTGTACAGCCTTGAGCGGTCCTGCAACCGCGGTTGTGGGAAACAGCTACACATACTCTGCCTCATATAATAATGGCTACGGGACGCTGGACAAGGCCGGAATGGGTATCGGAACCAGCTGCATTTCCTATATCTTACCTACCGTATACCCCGCTTCTCCGAATACATATTCTTTTAACTGGAAGCCCACAGCGGCCGGCACGTATACGGTATTTTGCGATGCGTGGAATGATGCTATAGCCGAATGCAAAGGAGCGTGTAATAACGGAGCGACCAATCCGTACGCATGCGCGGGTCCTGCTCCTGTATCTATGACCGTGAATGTCGTAATGCCGACTCCCACGCCTACTCCTACTCCTACTCCAACCCCCACGCCTACTCCTACTCCAACCCCCTATCCCGCCTCAGTCGTTTCTGGTAATCTGCAACAACAATCAGTAACTGCCGTCTGTTCGTCTTATCCGGCAACCGGCCCGGGCCCAACCATCGCTCTAATTCCCCAATATTCAACCGGAGTAACTACGGTTTGTGCGTCCAACCTGGCAGTCGGAAGCTATGCCTGTACGATTTCCTACGACAACCAAAACCCATTGCAACCGCCTCCACCATTATCCCAGGACTTTACACTTAGAACAACAGCAAGCGGCTATACCACAGGACAATGGGAAACTGGCAATACCTGCGGCGGCAGCTCTAATAACACCAGAAACGTTGGTGTTGGCCAAACATATCCAAGCTGGCATATTTTTTACCTTTATACGCCCTGGATAAAAGTCTTAAACAGTTCTTTTACAACAGCCGGCCTTGGTTTTTCTTTACCGGCAACTGTTAGTAGATATGACTCTGACGATCCTGGCCACCGATATATTCTGGACGGATCAGCTGTGGGCATAGCCACAAATATTTTGACATTTAACACAACTAATCAACCCGTATCCGCGAATAACTGGCAGGTAGCGCCAAATTATACAGCTAATACAATATTTTCGAAAAGCTCTTTTCTTTCTTATGTAAGGTCTCGTAAACCCTACCAAACGTTGAACTTGCTCGATAAAAACCTAAGTCAGATTACCCAATCTGGTATTTATTATTACAACGCGAGTACGACGCCGCTTCAGGTCATTTCAGCTCCCTCGGTCAATTTTGTACTTATTGTTGACGGTGAGATAGATATCAATCAAGACTTCAACAGAAATGCGTCAAACGACACGCCCAATGCCTCGATTGCAATTTTAGCTGACACAATCTCTTTTAACTCAGCGGTTGCTTATGCGTATGGAATATTTTCTGCGCCTAATATAAATACCGGCCGGTCCACCACTGGACTGAAAATTAAGGGTAATCTCATTTCGGGAACGTTCGCCATGGATCGGTTTCAATCAAACAACTCCTACCCCTCGACTTTTATTGTTTTTTATCCAAATACCTATTTAGGATTGTTACCATATTTATCAGTTGATAAATACAACTGGCAGCAGACACAGTAACATGAAAAATATCAATCAAAAAGGTCAAACCTTGCTTATTGCAATTATGCTTCTGGCAACCGCCCTAACGGTTGTCCTTGCGGTTTCTTTTAGATCAACTACAGAAACAAGCCTCACAAAACTAGAGGAAGAACACCAAAAGGCTCTGGCCGCTGCTGAAGCTGGGATCCAGGCTGCTTTGCAAAAAGGAAATACCAACCTCGCCTCATTAAATGTCCCGACTGGTTTTACCGGAAATGCTTCCGTCTCCACAACCACCAAAACTACCTTTGTCAGTCCTCTGCTTCAAAAGGATGAACAGTATACTTTTTACTTAACTTCGCCCGGCGGATCGGTTGATGATCCAAATTTTGCCAATCTAACTCCGAATTCAGCCTTTAGTAACTTACCTTTAACTATTTGCTTCGGTTCGTCCACTTCTGCGCCGGCTCTCGACATCAGCTTGATCCGAAGCGATAAAGTGATTAAATATGCTGTCAATCCCATAAGTCCAGCCGCAACAATAATTACAGGAAATAATGTCTCAACCGCAGCTTCGCCGGCTGCTAACGACTGTCCATCCGGTACCGTTTCCTTCACAAACAAATTTAATATCCCACCCGCCGACGTTGGGTTAGCCAGTTTGCTTTTAGTTGTTCATGTTCTTTCTCCGAGCCCTATCTCAACTTACCTGGGTTTACAAAGTACAGGCGGCAATCTTCCCTTCCAGGGAAGGACAATCGTATCCAACGCCCATTCGCCTGGCGGAGTTTCAACTACAGTGCAGCTTTTTCAATCCTATCCGCAGATTCCTTCTGACTTTTTTGTGACCTCGTTTTGATTCAAGAGATTTTTTTATTGTCAAGAAGCCTATACAGGGTTTGTTTAACTATTTTTTTTGAGAGATCCGAAACTTTAGAAAAAACATTTGGTTCTCCTATTGGGGTGGCTCTCAAATAGGGGGCCTCGAAGGTTATGCGGTATTGGGGATGAATACTCTTCTGGCGTACTGTTTGCATTTATTATAGTTATAATACTGTGGGTTGTAATTTGTCAACAACAAATTTTTTTAGAATTTCTCAAAAAACACCTGATCGCGGGGGACGCCTTTTTCATAGAGATGCTGTTCTTTAATCAGTTCAACCATATTTCTTCCACCGCAAAGATAATAATCAAAGTTTGAGATTTGCGATTTAAGATCTGCGATTTTTTGCTCCAGCGCGTTGTTTATATGCCCTAAGAAAAAATAATTTTTATCATCCTCCGGAAGCGCAGCTAAATTTTCTTCTCTTGATAAACAAATTACAAATTGAAACCGGGGATTCGCCTCAGAGATTTTTTTTAGTTCATTAAAATAATAAATTTCTTTAAAATATCTCATTCCCCAAAAAAGATAGATTTGAGATTTAAGATGTGCGATTTGACATTGGTCCAGAATGCTGACCATCGGTGCAATGCCGGTTCCGGTTGCCAAAAAAACTTTATCGCGGGGTGTTTCATGCAGCTTAAACATCCCGGCCGGTCCTTGAAACTCTACCTCCTGATCAACCGTTATCCTTTTCAAATACTCTGATGCCACTCCGCCCGGAACATGTTCAACCAAAAGATCAAAGCCGGTTTTTTTTGTTACGGAAGAAAAGATTGAGTAGAGTCGGCGCGCTGTCTCTCCGTTTTCCTGCGGAACCAGCAAGATCATATACTGTCCGGGTATGAAGCTAAATTCCTTCGGATCGATTAGATCAAAATGAAATAAGCAAACCGTTTCTGTCAGTTGGGTTTTAGAAGAAAGCCGGGTTTTATAGGTTGTTAACATTATTCTTAGTTCTTTATAATCTGGCTCTTTGTGATACTTCTGCTTCCACTAACTCTCGTGGCCTGCCGAATTTCAGGCGCGAAAGCTGAATAATTGCCTGAGCAATTTTAGGATTGGCCAAAGACTTAAGTTTGCTTAAATCTTTGGTTAAATCCACAGAAAATGGCGGCACCGGCTCGTTGTCAACTATTGTCTTCATATAGGCATGGAATCTTTCAACGTTGATAAGATCTGTCTCGGTAAAGACCGGTTGATATTCACGCTGTAGGTAAGAAGCGTCGGTTACTCCAACCCGGAACGAGATTAAGCTTCCGACGTTGCCAAAAACAGCATTTTTTACTTCCTCATCCATCTGGCCGATAAACTGGTTGGCTACGGTTAAATTGAGATGATATTTTCTGGCCTCGGAAAGGATGGTTGCAAAATCAGGCGTAGCAAAGTTTTGGAACTCATCGACATAAAGAAAAAAATCACGCCTTTTATCTTCGGGTATTTCCTGCCGGCTCATTGCGGCAACCAAGATTTTCGGGATCAAAACCAAGCCTAAAAAGCTTGAGTTTTCTTCGCCTAATTTTCCTTTAGACAAATTTATCAGAAGAATTTTTCCCTCATCCATAACGTGGCGAAAGTCAAAGGCCGAAACCGATTGACCGATGATGTTGCGCATTGTTTTATTGGTTACAAACCGACCGAACTTCGAGACGATATAGTCCAAAACCTCAGATTTGTGGAAGTCTGACGTTTGCGCGATTTGATCTGTCCAATAACGCCGGACAATTGGATCTTCAACTTTAGGCAAAATTTCCTGAACATATTTTGGATCCTGCAAAACTCGCATCACCTCAACAAACGTTGCTCCTGGCTCATACATTACTGTCAACATTGCGTTTCGCACCGCATGTTCAAATCTGGGCCCGATAATTCCAGTTCTTTGGGGATCGTAAAGTTTATACATCAGATTAATAATTGCCGTTGTTATAAAGTGTTTTTGTTCTTCGGTTCTCGCTTCCAAAAGATTTAGCCCCATCGGTCGCTCTGTATCAGAAGGATCAAAATAGATAACGTCCTCAGCTCGCTCGGGTGGAATATATTTTACAATTTCGTCGATTAGGTCTCCGTGTGGATCGATTACACAAACGCCGTGTCCGCCCCTAATGTCTTGAAGCGCCATATCCTGAAGAAGTACGGATTTCCCAACGCCGGTTTTTCCAATAATATAAACGTGACGACGTCTATCCTCAAATCCAATGTCGATCGGGCGTTTAACTCCACGATAGTATCCTTGACCAATAAATGTCCCGTCTTTTTGCGGAACATCCGAAGGAACAGGCGCCGTCTTTGCCCTCAACCATTGAATATGGGGTGTTTCGATTGTTTTATTGGGAAAATGATAGATCGTTGCCAGCTCGTCGGTTGACAATACCGAAGTTGACTTAGAAAATGGCAGTTCGAAAACAGGAAAAAATTTGTAGATAAAATTTATCATGAAACCACCCTTGAAAAGAATTCGCGGGCCTTTAAAACTGTTCAGGTCCGAATTAAACTGGGTAAATGCGGTTTTTATATTTCGCAAATGCATGTCGGCCATGTTTTTGGTTTTGGCCGACACAACAAAGCGTATTGTTGTTTCGAATCCCGGGCGGGAGGTTTTTTCATCAATTTTGTCTAGGGTTTTAGGATCGGTTTTAAATGTGGCTTTTTCGGGATTGGCCTCAGTCTTTTTAGTTGAGGAAACATAAGATTTGCCTTCTTTCTTCCATTTACCCGGAGCGGGACGAATCAGCACCTGGACAACCGCCCCTTCCCCTTCCGACATTTTTGAGAGCGCCGAAGTAATTCCGGCCAAAGAGTCGGTCGACAGATCTTTATAAACCTTTATTGGCATATAGGAATAGTCTTTTTGGACTAGTGCCCCGTAAGAAACTTTGCCGTCTTCGGAAAAAATATTCGGCTCGTCGACTCGACGGATATCGGCTGTCGGATAATATCCGTAAACTGTTTTTTCAACCAGATCAATTATCCGAGAAGGAGCTGAAACGTAAAACCGAATTTCCGCCTCTTTTCCCACAATCTCAAACGCCAGCACGTCATCAAGGTCTAAAAACGAAAACCAGCCAGACTTTTTTAACGAGGAAAATGATGCAAACATCTGTTCTGCTGCATCAATCTTAATCTCGTTTTCCTTAGAAATTTTAACTTCCAGAGTCAACATTTCCAAAGAAATTTTCTCACGCTTTTTAAGACGAAAATAAAGAATTATCAGATAAATAAGTATAAGGGTAACGGCGCCGGCTAAAAGCGCGGCACAAAGAGCTAAACCCAACGTCGTTAACTTGTCGGTAAAAGTTGCAACCGAACTTATGTCCATATAAAAATTATATAATAGAAACACACTCAAATGTTAAAACTCAAACCTGCCGGGCTGCTTGTTTTTTTTATTTTATTGCTTTTCATAAGTGCAAATATTTTGGCTTCGCAAATTATCTCTCCTGTCTATTTGGGCGTTGTGAATGAAAACCAAGGTTCTGTTATTTCTTATCTAAAAAAAATTAGGAACTTACCGCTCTTCGTTCCGGAGTACCGTAAGTTTGAAGTGATTCTTGGCCCGCAAATTTGGAGCGGGGTTTTTTCTAAAGAAATTCAACGAAACGGTTTAATCAATAAGTTACAATCAAAGTTAACTCTAAATTCGCAGTCACGTGATATTTTATATAGTTTATCCTTACTTTATAACGCGGCCGGAAACACCGCCAGGTCCGAGAAATATTTAAAATTAGCCAAAGAAGTTGATCCTGATATTAAATAATTTTGAATTATTATGTTAAAACAAGCGCGTGTTTTTATAAAAGGCGATGTAATCGGAGTTGGCTTTCGAGCCTGGACCAAGATACAGGCAAAAATCCTGGGCTTAAGCGGCTGGATAAGAAATGTCTTTGATAAGGAAGTTGTTTTTGGACCGGGCGGCGGAGTCGAGGCGCTCTTTCAGGGAGATGAAGAAAAAGTAAAAAAAATCGTTGATCTTGTCAAAAAAGGTCCTCCGATCTCCCGCGTTGAGGACGTCGAAATCTTCTGGCAAGATCCCAAAGAGGTGTTTGAAGGGTTTGAAATAAAAAAATAAAGTGAGTCCATCGGGACTCGAACCCGAAACCAACAGCTTAAAAGGCTGCTGCTCTACCAGTTGAGCTATGGACCCAATGTTTTAGTTCTAACAAACTCCCTGCCCCTAAAAGATTTTAATTCTTTTTCTCGTATTATAGCTTCTTCTCTCGTGTTAAATATTTCTTGATAAATCAACTTCCATCTTCCCCTATTTTTATAAGTATAACTTTTTGTTTTTGCTGGCAACTCTAAATTATGCCGTTTTAACCTCTTTTCTCTGTCGACCGTTTGTCCTATATATATTTTGTCATTTAACTGATTTTTAATTACGTAAACGTAAAACATTACAGCTTAAAAGTCCGCCAGCTGGCGGATCTACCAGTTGAGCTATGGACCCTTAGTTTAACAAGTGGACCCGACCGGATTTGAACCGGTGATCTCCTGACTGCCAGCCAGGCATTCTAGCCGCTGAACTACGGGCCCTAATATAATCCAGATATTATAAAATATTCTCGATGATATTTAAAGACCGAAAGGATGCTGCAAAAAAATTAGTTAAGGCAATTTTACAAGATAAAGGACTTTCTGACCTTTTAAAGAAAAACCATAATTTTTTTATAGTTTCACTACTGCGTGGCGGTGTCGTTTTGGGAAACATTATTTCCAAACAGTTAAAAATTAAACACCTACCTCTTCCTTCGATAAAAATTCCAGCGCCTTCTAATCCAGAACTAGCAATTGGGGCATTCTGTTTTGATAAAACTTATATTGAAAAAGGGGTTATAGACTCCATGGCGATTGATAATAAGGAAATCTCTCAGCAGGCCACCAAAACGCGAGAAAAATTTAAATCCTATTGTAAAGAATTTAAATTACGAAAAACTATATATGAAAAAATTAAGAATAAAATGGTTTTACTCGTTGATGACGGCATCGCAACCGGGGCAACTATTAAGGCCGCAACCCGTTTCTTGAGATCGCTTAAACCAAGGTTTTTAATATTGATTGTGCCGGTGGCGCCGTTGGGGTTTGAAACGAAAGACTTTGACAAAACAATTATTCTTCATAAAAATCCTTGCTTTTCTTCTGTTTCACAGTTTTATGAATATTTCCCGCAGGTTGAAAATTTTGAGGTAAAAAAATTACTCAATTAAAGTTCTTTCCTCATCGGACGCAATTACTTTAACGCCAACGTGTGAGTGTCCAGCGAAGAAAAGACCTTCGCCGACTCCGGCTGAAAGCAGGAAGTGTTTTTCTCCGCCGGTAAGATAAAACGTCTCGCTTATTTTTTCAACCGCCGCCGTAGACTGTTTAAGAATAATTTGAAGGCTTGAGTTTGTAATAATTGCCTTGCCCTCGTCGGTCGATAAAAAATCTTCAACGTCCTGGGTTATTGTGGTTAAACCCAACTGATATTTTCTGGCTCGCTTGGCAAAACTGTAAAGATAGGCGCCCGAATCTTTTTGCTTAATAAGATACCAGCCCTCATCTACGATCAATACTCTTTGCCTTTTGTCTTTTCTGATTCGGTTCCATATATAGTCAAGAACAATATACATGGCGACCGGCCGCAGATTCTCTTCAAGATCGCGTATGCCAAAAACCGTAAACGGGTTTTTAATATCGAAGTTCGACTGTTGATTAAAAATTCCGGCCGCTGATCCGCGCACAAATTTCTCTAACCGGTCTGCCAGTTCTTTTCCTTCGGCCGTTTCCATACCGGTTAAAATCTTGTACAGATCTTCTAAAAGCGGCGGTTCGTTTTTAAAAGTTTCCGGGTCTTGAGTGATTCCTTTTTCCTGATAGGTTAAAACCAGGGCGCGATCCAAAAGCGCATCTTGCGATGGGGTTAACTCACCCATAATTACCTTCATTAAAGAGTGCAGGTCAAGAATCTTGTTGGAAAGTTCATCTGGCTCGATCTCGGCAGTTGCCAAATCAAACGGATTTATTTTGTACTGTGAGCTTAAGGAGAATTCAACAAACTCTCCGGCAACCGAATCAGAAAGTTTTTTGTATTCATTTTCCGGATCGATTATGATCACGTCTGTTCCCATCATGAGAAGACGCAGGGATTCTAGTTTTACCATGAAACTTTTTCCTCCGCCTGACTTTCCCAAGATTACAGAATTAGCGTTTTCCAAAGTAAAACGGTCAAAAATTATAAGACTCCCATCGGCTTCGTTCATGCCATAAAGAATTCCTTCGTTTTTGGTCAGTGAAGCCGTAGCGAAAGGAAAGGTCATTGATAACGAGGTTGTGTCCATGTTTCGCCAAACTGAAAGTTTGTCATAAAACATTGGCATGGTTGACTTAAATCCTTCCTCCATTTCTAAAGTTGCCTGTTTTGCAATAATAAGGAGCGACGACAGGGTTGAATCAATTTCTTTTGTAATACGATTTAACTCCTCCGTGTCGTCGGCAGGAATTGTAATATAAAGCCCAAACTGAAAAAATCTTTCAGCTCCCTTGGCAAGCTCGGCCTGAAGGGCCAAAGCGTCATCTAGGGCGACTTGAACCGTTGGATCAACCACTTTGCCGGCCTTCATATCGCTTTCAATCGTCGCTTCCATTTCGGCAATTTTTCGTTTCAAATCCTCTAAAACGTTTTTTGATTCGGTTGGATAAACATACATCGAAATGTAAAGGGGGTGGTCGAACGTAATCAATGAATATAGCCAATTAGCCGAAACATAGCGGGGATAACCGATAACATAAAGGGTTCTGTAATACTTCGTGTCAATTTTAAGATAGTTAAAATCAACCTCGATAAAGGAGGGCGCAATCATGTCCTTAACCGATACGGATCCTTTTGCCAAATAACCCGACACCGTTTGGGTCGTCCGCGGTTGTTGTCCGTTGGTTTTTTGCTTTTTTTCAAAAAGACTAAACATGTTTGGCATAGTTTATTAATCGCTGGTTAAAACCGTGTCGGTATAGGAATCAACCGGCGCCAAGCGCCTCCCGGTTGAGGACGGATTATATAAATTGTAAAAAAGTTCAACAATTTCCTGTTTTTGCAAAACCGTGGAACGAAGACCGATTTTTGAAAGAAGTCGCACCAGATGGTCGCGCTTAGGATATAGCGATGTTTTCGCGCGAGCTATGACATATTCTTTTTTTAAGCCCTGGGCGTTTGCCCCGCTAATTCCAAGCTCGAGCGGCGAAAAAGGAATTACAAAAAAGAAGCGCTTTTCCAATACGGTGTTTTTCTTAACTATTGTTTTAATAAACTCTTGGTAGCTCTGGAGTCGTGTTCGTATCAGATCGTTCTGTTGTTTATTAATCTTTCCACCCAAATATTCCAGGTAGGAAGAAATGTCCATTTTTTTGGAAAGGATCAATATCTCGACCGGAAACGAAAGTGAGTTTAGAAGTTCGGCGTAGGCATAAATTATCGACCCCTGCTCCTCTTGCGACAAAAGCCAGAAATTGACAGCTCCAACCTCGACAACGCAGGCGGCAGAATGGTCTTTCATTAAAATAATGTCGTCCTTAACTTCTTCTATTTCAAGAAACGATTGTGTTGTTGCCTTAACTGGCGAAGTTGGTTTTTGAACCGCCATAATATTTTATTACTACAATAATTCCTTTGAATAAAATTCAAAGGGCTTTGGGTTTTCCTCGCTCACCCGCAGTTTTATTGTATCAAAAACATAGGTCCCTCTTGGGTCTTTAAATTCAAAAGAATATTCTTGAGAAGGAAGCGGATTAAAGGTGGCAAAAACACCGTTGGGATTGGTTTTTAAAAGTCGCAGAGTTTTTCCGCCCCCATCTTTAACATAAATCAAAATTCCGGGAATTGGAATAAATTTGTGATTTTTTACGATGCCGGTAAAAAATGGCATTTTGTGCGGGGGGGCTGAAATTGTTGAGGCGGCCTGAGCTGCCGCAACCGGCGCGGCCGGATTTTGTTGAACGACCTGGTCGTTGTCGGGAATGGTTTTGGGTTTTTCAAAAGTTTGCGGAGTTTGAAGCAGTTGAACTATGTTTTGTTTTTTCTTATCTTCATGTAGGGTTTGCCTTGTTGAATTTAGATACGCGGCTAGTTTTTCTTGCGACTCAACGTGTGATAAAATCCTGTGCGGATCGGTAATAAAATAAAGATCGCTTAAAAAATAAAGAGGATTGTTGTTTTTTTGGAAAAAATATTGCGTCGGCGACGTCAGCCTCCTTACAAAATTAGTGATCCAGACATCAAGCGGGCGTTCATTTATTGGAAAAAAAGCCAGGGCAACACCCACGCCCCCAACCAGCATGGCCAATAAAATGTTTAAAAGCGGGATTGGAAATATACGAAAAACCAAGTATCCCAAAGGCAGAAATATAATGAGGTAAATAAATTGCTTTAAGGTCATAAAGCCGATTAGCTTAAACTCAAAGGTTGTAATTTGGCGAGGAATTGGGTGCTGCTCCATATAGTTAGTATAGAGGATGGAGTATTTAGTATAAAGCAGAGATTATCGGTAGGTTACTGGTCTTTCTTTTTGCGGAAGAACAAGACTCATGCGTCGGGATTTTTTATCGATTCTCTCAACAAAAACCTTTATTTTTTGACCAGTTTTAAAGTTCTCTTCTCCGGTTAGTTTGCTTATGTGGACCAACCCCTCTATCCCGGGTTCAAGACGAACAAAATATCCGTATTTTTCTTTTCTGACAATCTCTCCTTCGATTTCGCGGTCTTTTGGATATTTTTCCTCGATATCTTCCCACGGGTCTTTACTTAAACGTTTGATTGAAAGATTCAGCTTAAAATCAACCGGGTTTTTTTCGACCACAACCACGTCGAGCGTCTCGTCGGGCGTTACATAGGCCGAGGCGTCAGCAACCTTTTCCCAAGAAATCTCAGAAATGTGAATTAAACCCTCGACCCCCTCAACTTCGCAAAATACGCCAAACTCAGAAACCCCCAAAACCTTGGCCTTATATTTTCCGCCTTCTTTAATTTTGTCAAATTTTTCCTTAAGATCTTTTTGTGAAATTTTGAACACCGCCGCTTTCTGCGAAACAACCAGCCGGTTTTTTAGTTCGTCAACCTCGAGAATCTTAACCTTAACTTTTTGACCGGTCAGCTTCTCAGGGTGAGTAATATATTCTTCGGTAAGTTGAATCTTGGGAATTACACCTCTAATTCCCATAAAATCAATAAACACGCCGCCTTTCCCATACTCACCGCACATTACCTCTATTTCCTCCTCTTTTTCTTTTTTTTCTGCTAAAATTTCCCATTTGCCCTTCTGGAAAAATTTTTGCAGCGATACAACCGGATAGCCTTCTTTTGACTCGGCTGAAATAACTCTCACTTTCACGCTGTCGCCCTGTTTTAAGTATGGTAAATAAGTAGAAATTTCTCTTTGCTCAATGTTGCCTAAAACCGCATAGGCTTTTGCCCCTATATCAAAAAGCAAGCTTTTTTTTGAAAGTAAAACAATTTTAGCGTCTAGTTCCTGGCCTTTAATGATTTTTGCTATTTGACTCTTTTTCAAGAGAGCCTCCATAGGGTTTGTAGATGTGGTCATTCGCGCTTTTTCTCCTTTTTTTTACCAAAGACATATACTATACCAAAAGCTCCGGCAAAGCGCAAGTAATTCGGGGGTGGCTTGATTTTTTTATCTCAGTGTGATATATTATGGGTTGTTATGGATAATATTCTTCTCCCTACCCTAATTGAAAAGTTTGTCGAGTTTCTAAAAAGTCAAGGCAAATCAGGCTTCACCATCATTGCCTATAGAAAAGATCTTGAACAGTTCGTGGGTTATTTAACAAGCAAAGACCTGTCGGATGTAAGGGAAATTAAAAAAGAGAATATTGAGGGTTTTATCAATAAAATCTTGCTGGAAAACTATACAAAAAAATCCGCCTCGAGAAAGCTTAATTCTATTCGCACCTTTTTCCGCTATTTAAAAAACGAAAGCGTAATCGCTCAAAACCCCGCCCTTGACGTTTCTCACCCAAAATATACCCAAACCCCGCCGCGTATTTTTAGCAAGCTTGAATATCGCGCCTTAAGAGATGTTGCGAAAGAAGACCTAAGAACCTTTGCTTTGGTTGAATTGTTGCTGCAAACCGGGGCAAAAATTGGCGAACTTGCGAGTATACGGCTCACCGACGTCACAAAGGAGGCGGTCCGCATTGCGCCATACGGGAAATGCCCAGAAAGGACTGTTCCTCTCAATAAATCCGCAAAAAAAGCTCTTGACGAATACCTGAAAGCCAGAAAAAGCGCCGGCTCCGACTATCTTTTTATTACCAGAACCGGAAGGCCTCTTCTTATCAGAAACATCCGCCAGATTATTACGCGCTGCTTTCAGGAGGTGGGAATAGAAAACGCCACGGTTAACGACCTTAGAAATACTTTTATAGCCTATCAGCTAATGAATGGCTCCTCGATCGAATATATTGCGAAAATCGTTGGCCACCGCAGACTTTCTTCAACCGAGCGATTTTTAAGCCTCGTTAAAGAAGAGGCGGAGAGAAAAGAAAAGCTTGGTGAGTTATAATTCTTCTTATGAATCTTACGATTTACACCGACGGTGGGTCAAGCGGCAATCCTGGACCGGCCGCCCTGGCTTTTGTTTTCTGTCTTGGCGATAAAATTATCTTAAAACATTCTGAAAATATTGGGATTGCAACAAATAATTTTGCTGAGTATAGTGCGGTATTAAAAGCACTTAAGAAAGCCAAAGAGTTGAAAAGCATAGCCAGAATTTCTTTCTTTTCTGATTCCAGCCTGTTGGTTAATCAGCTTAACGGGCTGTTTAAGGTTAAAGATGCAAAAATTAGGTCTTTTGTCTTTGAAATCAGAATCGCCGAGCAAGAACTCGGCGTTCCCGTTTCATATACCCATATCCCGCGCGAAAAAAATAAGGTGGCTGATTTTTTAGTAAAAAAAACCCTTTACTCCTGAATACGAACCGGCATTATTATGTGAAAGAAGCCAGGAAGATTGTCTCCCCTAAATACAACCGGAGAGTCTGATCTTAAAACCTCAATTGTGATTTTTTTAGAATCAACGTGGTTTAAAAAATCTAGCAAAAAACGATAATTAAAGGCAACCTTTTGTTCTTCGCCCGTTGTTTCTGCCGGCTGAGCGCTTCCGTTTTCTGCTCCTCCTTCAATTTTTGGACGAACCAGGACCTCGTTTTTTTTAAACTCAACCACAACGACGCTCGAATAGTCTCTGGCAAATATGGAGGCGATTTTCACATTTTGCTGAAACTCTTCTCTGTCTAGGAGCGCGGTTGTTTTTGTTTCGTTTGGAATAACTTTTTCATAGGGAGGAAAATCTCCCTCAATTATTCTTGAATAAAATTCATATTCGTCTGTTTTAAAAAGAATAATTTTATCTTGTTCGGAAAAACTAAAGCTCACCGAGGTTCCGGCTTTTAAAAACTTTGTTGTCGTTGAGAAAAAATCGGCCGGCACAATTAGGACCGGAAGGCTTCCTATCTTTTTTGTTCTTACCAAAGAAAGCCTAAAGCCGTCGGTTGTTACCAGAACCATGTCTTCGTTGGTAATTATATTAACTCCCGTCAGCGTTGGTCTTGTCTCGTCGGCTGCCGCACTAAAAAGCACGAGAGAAAGGCTTTCTACGAGTTTTTTTGCGTCAATCTTTTGCTGTTCTGTTTCAATTTTGGGAGGAAGAGGAAAATCTTTCGCGTCCATAAAGGCAAAAACTCCTTTTGCCTTATTCGACACTAATACTATTTCTTTTTCTTTTATTTCCATATCTACCTTACCCGAAGAAAGAAGATTTAAGAATTCCAGGATTTTTTTTGGCTCAATAACAAACTCCCTGTTTTTTTCCGCCTCTACTTTCAGATAACTGTGGAAGTATGAATTTAAGTTGCTGGCATATAGGTGTAGTCTATCTTTTTCTATCTTAATAAAAGCCCCGGACAGAATCGGCAAAGAAGAAGATTTTGTCGAAGTAAAAGAGGAGGCAATATTAAGTTTTTCAAAAAATTCTTCTTTGTTTAGTTGTAATCTCATTATTGTTATATTAAATAGTAGTAATAGAACGTGTGTACAAGTGTATAAAAAAAGTTTTGGCTTTTCAAGATGAGAAAAGACTGATTTTTTCCTTGTTTATTGTCTGTGGGCAAAGCGTTCATAGGTTTATAGATCTGGTTATTCTGTCGAGCTCTTCCTTAAAGGAGGGGTTTTCTACGGCGAGGCGGCTTACCTTGTTTGTCGCGTGGATTACCGTGGTGTGATCTTTTCTTCTTAAAATAAACGCGATCTGATCAAGCTTCATTTTTAGTTCGTTACGAAGAATATACATGACTATTTGTCTGGGAAGGGCCACCTCATCAATCCGCGTTTCTCCCTTAATCTGAGATTGTTTTATGTGATAATAAGAGCAGACTGCCTTTATCACGTCAGAGGGGGAAACTCTTTTAATTTTCTTCTCGGCGTTGCCCGTAAAGAAAGAGTCAACCGCCTCAAGATCAATACTGGTTTTTTTGCCAATAATTTTTGCATAAATCGAGATAAGAGTTCCCTCAACGGCCCGCGCGTCTTCTATCTGTTCGGCAATTATTCTGGCCGCATTAATGTCGATATCAATTCCCTTTTCCTTTGCCTTAATAAGAAGAATTGCCGTCCTTAGTTCAAAATCTGGCTCTTGGATATCGACCGAGAGACCCTGAGAAAAGCGCGAGCGAAGCCGGTCTTCGAGATTTTGAATTTCTGTGGGGTGGCGGTCCGAGGTCATAATAATTTGTCCCCCAAACGAAATAATCGAGTTAAAGGTGTGGAAAAAATCCTCCTGAACGGTTTGTTTTCCCGCAATAAACTGTACATCATCAATTATAAGAAGATCAAGCTTGCGGTATTTTTTTCGAAAGTTTTGTGTAGTATGACCGCGGATCGCCTCAATTAATTCATTTATAAACTGTTCGCTCGGACAAAACAAAACCCGCTTTTGCGGCCCGTTTTCTAGTATTTTTCGTCCTACCGCCTGGGCGAGATGGGTTTTCCCTACCCCCACCCCCCCGTAAAGAAAAAGAGGGTTGTAGGCCTTTCCGAGACTATCAACCACGGCCTGAGAGGCCGCATAGGCCACCTGATTGGTTGAAGAAACCGCAAAGTTGTCAAACCCATACCTGTCGCTAAGGTTTGCAATCCTTAAAACGTCGTTAACGGCGGGCTGGAAAGACAAAAGAGGCGCCTCTTTTTTTGTCTTTTTTTCCAAGACAAAAAAAGAAACGGAAAGGCGCTGTTTGGAATGTATAAGGAGGGCTCTTTCAATCTCGTCGACCTTGGTGTTTAAAAAAAACTTAAAACCCTGGTTTTCACAACCCAAAACCAGCCGCTCGTTCGTAAGTTCAATCGGGCTGAGCTGTTTTAGAAGAGAATATAGAAGCGGAAAACTTTTCTTGTCTTTTTCAAGAAAAACCAAAAACTCTTTCCAAAAAGCTGGGAGCATGGGGCTGATTTAATAATGTGGATAACTTGTCCACAAATAATAAACAAATGAAGACTGCTTTGCAAGGGGTATTTTGTGGTATTATTAAAAATATGGAAAATTTTATTTTAGACGCCAATCTTTTTTTCAACATGCAGGCCGGCTTGGGTCTTGGTAAGAAGACCGAAGAGGTAATTTTGGGCTTAACTAAAAAAGCCAGAGAATTAAAAAATATTAAGAAAGCTGATTTTTTTATGCCGCCAAGCGTGGTTTCCGAGTTTTTGAGTTTTTTTGAAGACAAAGGACAGCCTCTCCTCAAGAATTTTTTATCAGTAATCACAATAAAGGCGCCGGACTATGGAAAAATAAACTTTTCTTCCGTGGTCTTTGGTGAGCTTGTGGGAGAAATTCGGCAAAGAAGCTATCGCGGCCTAAACATTGGAGAGGAAGAGATTGAGAAAGCGGGAAGATCTCTTCAGGGGAAAAAAGACCTTGACACAAAAGGATTTCAAATAGAAATTGGAAAAAATATCAAAACCTTTCGGGAGAGATATCGCACCGCAACCCGGATTGGTTTTTTGGATAGCGTCGCCGACCTTGACCTGATAGTTTTGGCCAAAGAAACAAACGGTTTTGTTGTTTCCACAGACGAAGGGGTTATAGCGTGGGCGCGGAAGTTTGGGGTGAAAGAGCTGCCGGCGATTGCGTTTTTGGGGCGACTGAATGATCTGGCTCTTCCTCGTCAGGAATAAGTCGCGACAACCAATTGATTGCCCTGTCGGTAAAACCTTGTTGGGGTTTTTCCTGATAGACTAAATGTTCCGAGAGCAGCGACAACAGACTCTTCTTAATTTCTTCGTTTGGCACAACCAGATAGACGTGGTAGAAATAAGGAGCGTGGCTAACCAGCGTCAATATATAAAAACCAAAACGCGAGGTAAAGTAAAAATGCGAAAGAGCCTCAAAACGAAGCGTTATTCCTGCGGTTTCAACACCAAACATGGTGATTTTGTTTTCTACCTCCGGCGGCGGAGTGATGGTTAAAACATAAAAAAGAAAAAGCAGGGACCAAATTGGGACGAGAAGAATTTTGTCTTCAAAGAAAAAAACTACCAAAGACAGAAGCAGGGTTACGGCCAAATAGAAGCGCAGTACAAGCTTTGACCGTTTTTTATAAGCCCGAAGAGGGGCTTTCCACGCAAAAACAACCTGAGGGTTTTGTTCCATAAATCTATTGTCGTTTTTTTTGATTTAAAAGTCAAGGTGTGGAAAAACGTCCTACTTGTAATTTATATCCTATAATGATATAATTAATTTATATGGACAGTTTTAACAAGATTATTTCTTTCATACTCGGCCTCGTGGTCGTCGTGGTGTTTCTGGCGGTTATTACGGGCAGATTAAATCTGGGTAAGCGTTTTTCGTCTTTGTCTTCATCGACAATTTCCCCTACGCCGACTACGTCTAGTGCGGTTCCCACCCCAACAACGGTCATTAATAACTACCAATCGCAGAGTCATTCTCAAGCCGACAATCAATCGGGCAAAACACCAGGCGCAATCCCGGCAACCGGAGCGCCAACCGTTCTTTTACCGCTCGCTCTTTTTGGCTTATTTAGCGGATTTGGCCTGAAAAAGGCCGGAAAGAAATAGCCTATTGACCAAAGCCGGGCAGTTTTAAAACGCCAGAAGCCAAAAGGTTTATGATAAACACCGAAGAAACCGAAAAGATTATTCCGACGATTGCCCCAAAAACAACCCTCTTTCCATAATTAAGCTGCTCAATGTTTCCTTGTGATGTAAGGATCAGAAACGATCCGTAAATAATAGCCAAAAGCCCAACGCCGCCAACCACAGAAAAAACAATATTTAAAAGCACCTGAACAACCGAAGAAGCTGCTCCCTCCTGCCGAAAGCTACGCAAGTCAGTTTTAATACAGCCAAGCACGGTGTATTGATGACCCGGAAAAGGGGTGGGTCCGCTATTGGCATATGGGTCTATAAGGAGCGACTGTTTAAGTGAGGGGATAGGTGAAACGCTCGGATAGATACAGGCTACACAATTCGCCCAAGTAGAGGGGGGGGTTGGTTGGTTGAGGGGGCAGTATCCGCAAAGATCGCACACTCCGTAACGAGTTTCACCCCGAACCAAGGTGTGGGGGAGGTTAATTAGTAAAAAAGCTGCTAAGATAAGGGTTGTTAAGAGCAAACGCTTCATACAGTTTTAGTATAACAGCAAATTTTCATATAATATAAGCATGAAGAGAGTTTTAACAGCTTTGGTTTTAATGGTGACGCTTTTTTTTGCTTTTTTCTTTTGGCAAAAAAAAGCCCGGGCGACCTCGCTTGATGACCAAATACAGGCCGTTACCCAACAGCTCGCCAGCCTGCAAAATCTTTTGCAAAGCAAAGAGGCAGACTATCAAAAAGCCCAGCAACAACTTAACAATATTAAGACAAAACTAGTCTATCTGGACGGACAGATTAGGCAAAAAGCCCTTGAGGTAAAACAGGGGGAAGTTGCCTTGGTCTATCAAAAAAACCTTTTAAACGAGAGAGTTAAGTCGTATTATAAAAATATTACCAGCAGTTCAGTGAGCATTATGGATTTTTTAATCGGAGAGAATCTTTCCTCGGTGTTGCAGAACTTCTTTTATCAAAAAACCATAAGCGACGATGACAAAAACACAATTATTAAAATTGTTCTGTATATAAATGATCTGGAGGCGAAAAAGGCCAGCCTAGAGAACGAACAAACCCAGATGATTGCGCTGAAAGCCGAAGTTGATAAACAGGCTGTCGTTTTAGGAACTGAGATTTCGTCCACCCAACAGCAGATTGCCCAACTTTCAGCCCTTCAAAAACAACTTATCGCCCAAAAACTTGCCAGTTTGAATATTCCCCAAAGCGCCTATGTTGGTTTGGGGGGCGGCTGCTCTTCTGATCTTACCAACGGGAAAGACCCGGGATTTAGTCCTAGAATCGGGTTTTTCACATACGGAGTTCCTAATAGGGTCGGTTTAAATCAATACGGAGCAAAAGGGAGAGCCGAGGCTGGTCAAAGCTACGATCAGATCTTAAACGCTTATTATCAAAACTTTCAATACGCAAACGTTGACAGTAATAAGCAAATCATTGTAAACGGTACAAACGATTATGGTGAAACGTTTAACAACCAGTCGATGGGGCTTGACGACTATTTAAAACATCTTTACGAGATGCCAAGCGACTGGCGAGGTCAGGCTCTTCAGGCTCAAGCCATTGCCGCCCGTTCCTATGTTTTGGCGGCAACAGGCAACGGCTCATCCCCAATCTGTCCGAACCAACATTGTCAAGAAGTAAAACAGGAGCAAAATAGTCAGGCCTGGGTTGACGCCGTGAACGCGACCTCAGGAAAGATTATGACCAATGGAGGCAACCCAATTTCTGCCTATTATTCTTCAACACATGGGGGTTATGTGTATGATTCGTCGTCTGGAACAAGCAATAGACCTTGGTTAAAGAACGCTCAAGACAGTAGTTCTTCGATAAATAATTTTTCTGACTTAAACAACAATGCCTATGACAAAGATTCCCCCTGGTTTTATTGTGACTGGGGTGCAAGATCTCAATATTCGAATACTGCCTGGCTCAAAACCGACGAAGTTGCCGATATCGCAAACGTTATTCTTCTCGTACAGAAAGACGCTGGTACAGCCGAACATCTGTACCAGCCCGACAAACCAAATCCAGCCGGTACGGATACCTGGGATGCCGGTCGTGTAAAACAAGAGCTGCAAAGCCGGGGCGGAAAGCCCTACAACAATGTAAACAATGTTTCGGTCAACGTAGACTTTGGGGCGGGTCGTGTTACAGGGGTTAACGTTTCGGGAGATGCCGGCAGCGTCACCTTTAACGCCAGCGATTTTAAAAACTATTTTAATCTAAGAGCCCCCGCGAACATTCAGATAATTGGTCCCCTATTTAACGTTGAGAATAGATAATGTTTGGCTTTACCAAGAAGAAGCTGAATTACAATCGTGATCAAAAACACCGCTAAAAAGAAACTTTCCCAGGTAAATTTTATCCGAAAAAAAACCGTCAAGACATAAATCACCAAAAAATGAACAAAATAAATAGAATAAGACTGAGAGCTCATAAAAAAGAAGAACTTCTTAATAATTGGGATCGACATGAAAGGCTGCTTTCCTACCAAATATAAAAGAAACACGAAGAATATTCCGTAAGAAAGATGGTAAAGGTTGGGCGGGTATTTATTATTGTACATAACCAGTGAAAGATTATGAGCATATAAAATAGTCCAGAGGAATATAAAAAAAATAAGCGAGACCACAAGGCCGGAAAAAAGAAAAAAGCGCCTGGTTTCATATTTTACAAAATAAATACTAAAAATTACAATAAGCGACCAGGGTAAAAACATTGTCACCCGATAGTTTAGAGACAGTTTGTTTGTAATAAAAAAAAGACTTGACAGTAACGCTAAACACAGGTACGAGTAAAACAGTGTTTTATTTTTTTTATATAAAATAAGGAGGACGGGAATTAAAACGCTGAAAATTAAAAACAAAAGGACTAACCAGTTAATGTCTACGCCGCCGGTGACTAAGAGATTTTGTAAAAGAAAAGACGCCGTTAACTTCTTTGGCTCTCCCAAGTAAACCAGGGAAAGGAAAAAAATAAGAAAAATATAATAAGGAACAATTAATCTAGCAGCCCTTTTTTTTACATAAGTTAAAAGATGGAGATTTTCTGCGAGGTGTTTTTTAAAAACAATATAACAAGAGCAGAATATAAAAACTACAACCGCAAACTCGCCCGCATCCCAAAGAAAAAAAACGGCTTTATTAGATAAAAAATAAGCGCCGGTATGAATAAATATTATTATAAGCATGGAAAAACCGCGTAAAAAATCTATGACAAAATATCGTTCGGTTTTTTTCATGAAAGTACACGTCTCAAATATTTGAAAGCGCTTTCACGTTCTTTTTCAAAAATTCGCAAAGCCCGCGTGCGAAGCGAGGACGGGAGAGACAAAGAAGAATGAAGACTAAAATATTCATTTATAAGTTTGGGCAGGCGTTTTTCAACCTCGGTAAGATAAAGAGACTTAAACTTTTCTATAAGGTCGCCCCTTGCCCCGTTTTTGTAGGCTAGATAAAAGGCTAAAAGCTGCTCATCTCTTCCTAAGCCGGATCCGCCGAAGGCGCTTTCTACTCCGCCGTTTTCAAAGATGACATAATAACGTTCTTTATCTGCGCTTAACATATCCTCATTAAAGCCAACTTTTTTAGGCGAGATGTCGAGCGCTCTAAACATTATATAAAGACGGGCGCATTTTTCGCAGGCCCCACACCACCGACGGTTTTTGGCGCGGTCATTTTCCGAAAAGCAAGACATTTGAAATTTTCCAAAATCTGGATAGCGATTGTGAAGAATAAAAAGAATAAGGTGATCATGCAGCGGTTCTATAAGACTGCCAATATGAGTATCAATAAAAAATTGTTTAGGAATATCTTGAAGATGCTGCATACCAAAAACGCTTTGCTCAAAAACTGGATTTATTAAAAAGCCCTCTTTATCTTTAACGGAATAGTTGACGCTTTGTTCATTTCCAAAAAAAAGATAACGGGTTTGATAGTAAAAATAATAAGGGACCAAAACGAAAGCGTATTGAGATAAAATAATATCCCACCCCCAGTAGAGATCTCTAGTTTGACGCAGTCTTCCTATGGATAAAGGAAAAAAAACAACTTCTTCATCGAGTTTATTGTAAAAACGGTCTGCGAGTTTACGTTTATGGGCATTTTCAAAAGCACTGTTTGGTTCCTGCATAAAAACCGGTATTACCGACACACCAAGTTCATCCAGGAGCGCATAAGTTAAAAGACTGTCTTTGCCGAATGAAAAAAGAAGAATTGCGGTTTCTTTTAGATTGTGTTTGGTTTTTTTTCCACCGTAGGAATAATTTAAACCTTTATATTGGGTTTGGAAATTTACGTTGTAGAACTGTTTTATCAGGGAAGAGGTAAGAATATTTTTTTCTTTATTTTCAAAAACCGTCATAGGAATAGAGTACATAAGCATCTTAAAGAAAACCGGCTCAATCGGGGGGTGCGGAAAATGATAGGCGGTTGCGACATCGTCAACCATTGGAAGATGCCAGGTCGCAATATAAGTTAAACTATCGGCAAAAACTTTATGAAGAGATTTAGGAAACTTTTTCCAAATTGCCTGGTCATAGGTAACGCGAAATTTTTTTCTCTTAATTTTTATTTCTACACCGTTGCGCAAAACCTTGCGGAATATATGCAATGTTCTTGACATTTTATTTTATCACTATTATATAGTATTTTTTATTTTTCACTTGACTTAGTGTTTTTTCGGAGTTATTATTTTAAGGTCAATTATTTTTTAATAAATATGGCGGTCGCGCAGATTTCACAAAACAACTTTCAGAAAGAAGTACTTGATCAAAAGGGGGCGGTTTTTATTGATTTTTATGCCGACTGGTGTGGTCCTTGCAAAGTTACTTCTCCGATCGTTGATGAACTTTCCGAGGAGATGAAAGATGTAAAATTTGTCAAAGTAAACGTCGATGAAAATCAACAGCTTGCATCTTCTTATTCGATTTTTTCCATCCCCACATTTTTAATAGTTAAAAACGGAAAAATAGTAGGTCAGTTTGTGGGAGCGATGGGTAAAGAAGGTTTTGTAAGTGAAATAAATCAAGCCTTGCAAAAATAATCTATCTTCTAAAAATTCGGACTACCTTTCCATGAATGGTTTTTAAACTTAGGTGCGCCTGTTTAAGAAGAAATATTGCAAAAGTTGCCAACCAACGCAGTGAAGAAGTAATAGGCGCATGCAGTCCAACCACAACCTTTTCATCGGAGATGGGAAGCTTGATATTCTGATATGCCGGAAATTGGGTTGTGTTTGCAGTCTGAAGCCCCATCTTTTTAAGATCGGGAGGGATCTCGATTGTTTCGGCTCGCGGTCGAACGAAGGGGCGGACCTCCTCCTCCGGCTTATGTTCAACCACTTCTTTAATTTCAATCTCTTTTGCATGGGGAGACGGTTCCGCCTCTTTTGGCTGCGATATTGGTTCATCCCGCTGTCGGTGTTTTTTTACCAGATCATCGATTGGGGTGTAATTAGTTGGCATAAAAAAATTGTAACAGAGATTTAATTGGCACTAAAGGTGTAATTTTCCGCAGCTCTCATTTCCTTATCGCATCCTTCGCAAATAAAACATGGACCAAGACCGGGATTGAAATAATGTCCGCATTTTTGGCAGTTGCCGGTCTTGTCAAACTTATAATCAATTTTATCGTCTTTTTTCCTTAGTGGACTTCCCTGCGTTGCCAATCTTGACGCTGAAGACAGGTTGGGCAAATTAATTGTGAGGCGAGACGCCGGATCAAGATCGTCATTTCTGTCTACCGACCCTCCGCAACCGCCACCCAAAACTAAAACATCGGTGCCCCGTTCTTTCATTACGCCGCGATTGATCTCGTGATACGCCCAAGAAAGTTTTTCTTGTGAAATGCTTCCGCCCCCGAACGCTAATTTTGCCGCAAGGAGCTCAGTGTTTAATCTTCCTCGCAATCTTCCAGCAACTGATTCTCCGATAAGGCGCAAAATATTTTGTAAATCATGTTCCTCGCCGTTTTTCGCTGTAAAAATATGCTGTTTAAGATTATTTTTTTGTTCGAGAAAATCTTTAATTGAGAGGTTGGTTATAAATGGGGTTGTGATAAATTGCGCAATGCGTTCTTTTGGGTCGGTTATAAAATTAAGCAGTTGGTAGTTTTCGCCAAAAGATTCAGACAACCATTTTTCGCCCAATTTATCAACAGAAATAGACATACAATTGGTTTTTTCTCCATCAAAATACAGCAAATAAAGCTGGCCGATATCGTAGTTAACTAAAGAATATTTATTAGGTTTTTCCGAAAAAGAAGCCGGCCCAGGAGGACTATAAAGAAATACCAAACGATTAGGGTTATTGACAGAGTCGAGAACGGCGTTTGACAGACCTATATTATATAGTCCTCCCCGCTCTTCTTTATCAATCGGTAGCTCGTCGGTTTTTTTACTATTGATGTAAATTTTTCTGTCGGGTCCAAGATAATAAAAATTCGGAATCGAAATAACCTGGTCGCGGGCAGTATGAAGTTCATAGGCCTCAAGATTAACCTTCAGTTTTTGATATCTTTTCTCAGGAGGCAGAAGGCTGAGTGAAGCAGCCTCTTCCGGATTAAATCCCCAGCGCGCAAGCGTATTTGCTTCCAGCATATTGTTCCCTGCTCGGGGTTAAAAGATTTGGGTAGTCTCGGGCTTTACCGTTGCGGCACAGCCTAGGATTTTCACCTAGTTCCTCCTATCCAAACCTAAAATTTTAAACGTTCAAACCTCGATTTCCTTCTCTTTATTATAGTATCTTGCCAAGACAAAAAACAAGTCAGATAGTCGATTGAGATACTTAATAATAATTTTCAGGTTTAGGTTTTCAATTTTCACAGAAAAAAGAACCACTTTTCTTTCCGCGCGTCGACAAATAACTCGTAAAATTTGAAACCAGGCGGAGATTTCAGATCCCTGAGGAAGGATAAATCCATGAAGGGCTGGAAGTTTGACGCCTATTTTATCAATGAGTCTTTCAAAGTCATTGATCTTTTTCTCAGACACGGTTTTTTTATTTGTATCTCCGGCTAAAACCGACATAATTACATAGAGATCTTTTTGAATAGAGGTTAAATAAGCCTTTTGTTTTGGATCAACTGTTTTAGCGATAACTAAACCGATAAAACTTGTGAGTTCATCGACAGATCCATAAGCTTCAACCTGAAGATCAGATTTCGCTACGCGTTTTCCACCAAACAATGATGTTTCACCCCGATCCCCAGTTTTTGTGTAGATAGGCATGTGTTAGCACTCAGAATAGCCGCAACCGTAACATTTTTTGCAGCCTTCTTCATGTGCTAAGGTTGCTTCTCCGCATTGGGGGCAGATGTCAAACATGCCCGCGGCAGGTTCGGACTGGGCCTGCATTAAGCTGGGCTGAACTTCTTGGGTTACCAGCTGTGGTGCGCTTTTTATCTCACCATTACCATTGGTTTTTTTAACTGTTTCGTTTAGGCTGTAATGCATAGCCAAAACTTTAGCAACAGCGTCTGGCAAACTGCGAATTTTATCTTTGCCAAAACCCAAGGTTCGGGCGCCACCAATTCCCTGTAATTGTTCAATTATAGCCTTTATTCTATCTAGCGCCGAAAGGTTTGAAGAAAATCTTAGGGCTAGGGAAATCATTCTGCCAAATCCTTCAGCCATGGCAAAAATATCGCTTCCCGCCTTTCCAACGTTTATGAAAACCTCTAGCGGTTCGGGCGGGTTGCCTCCATTGGTATTTATAGTTATAAAAGCCACACCAACTGGCGTACCGATACGATAGGTTGCGCCATGCACCACCAAGGGGCGCGGTTTTATTTTGTACGGCATAGTTACAGGTTTTTGTTCTTCTTTTTTTTCGTCCAACCGCTCAAGTACCCCAGCGCGTGAGCCGTCGCGCATATAAGTAATTCCTTTGAGCCCGAGTTTGTAGGCCAGCGTATAAAGTTTTTTTACATCATCAACTGTATGATTTTTAGGGGCGTTTACGGTTTTTGATATTGAAGCATCAACGTAGGGTTGTATAGCTGCCTGAACTTTTACATGATCTTCTGGTGTAAGTTCGTTGGCAGAAACAAACCACTCTGGTTTTTTTAACTTTCCATCTTTTATTTCTTTTTCATGTTTTTTATACCATCTCTCATAAAGATCGTGACGAATAATGTGTTCACCCAAACGATCCCGACGGATAAACTCAAATTCATAGACCGGTTCAATCCCCGATGTTGTTCCCGCCATAAGCGAAGTTGAACCGGTTGGCGCCTGCATCAAAAGAATTGAGTTTCGTATTCCGTATTTTTTAATATTTTCTTGAATATCTCTGGGGAGAGCCTGAATAAAAAGTCCTTTGGCATAAAGCTGTCTGTCAAATTTAGGGAATGTTTTTTTGTCTCTTGCTCCCTCAATTGAAGCGCGATAGGCCTCGTCGCGAATGGTTTTATATATTTTATTAATTATTTTAAGAGACGCTTCCGATCCATAACGTAGATGCATTTTAATCAAAGCATCGCCCAAACCCATTGTTCCCACTCCGATTCTTCTTTCACCATTAAGCTGGGTTTGTTTAATTCCCGGAAAAACATAAGGATCCATATCGACAATGTTGTCCTGAAAACGGGCGGCAACTCGCGCCAGTTTTTTTAGGGTTTTAAAATCAAAAACTCCCGCCCGGTCAACGTCTTTAGTTTTGACAAGCGCCGAAAGATTAATCGAACCAAGGTTACAAACCCCCCAGGGCGGAAGCCCCTCTTCTCCACAAGGGTTTACGCAGTTAATCCTATTCCAGTAATAATTATTATTCCATTTATTATAGCGCTCCATAAAAACAACCCCTGGCTCGGCAGATTTCCAGGCTGCAGCGGAGATAAGATCCCAAATTTTTCTGGCCTTAACAATCTTATGGACGATTATTTTTTTGCCTAGAGATTTCCAAACCTCCAGGTCCCCATCCCATTTTTCATCGTATTCCGGGTCTGTTACATCGGGAAAGACCAGCGGCCAATCGGCGTCTTTTTCAACCGCCTCCATAAATTGATCCGATACACAAAGTGAAAGATTAGCACCATTAATTCTACTTAAATCTTGTTTTACAGTTATGAATTCCTCGATATCCGGATGCCAGTCCCAAAGCATAAGCATCAAGGCTCCACGACGAGTTCCGCCCTGTTGAATAATGTCTTTAGTCGCAACTGAAAAAAGCTCAGCCCAGTTGCAGGGGCCTGAAGAAAAACCGTTGACTTTTTTTACTCGGGAACCTTTGGGGCGAAGTGAAGAAAGATTTATCCCGACACCCCCACCTCGCGCCATAATTTCAACCATCTGTTTTAAAGTTTCTAAAATACCACCTCTGCTGTCTTTGGGGCTTGGTATAACGAAGCAGTTGTAGAAAGTGACAGAATATCCCGTACCGGCGCCGGCCAATATTCTTCCACCTGGCACATATTTAAAATCTTTCATTGCCCAGAAAAATTCTTTTTCCCATCTTTTCCTTTTGTTAGATTTTTCAGTTATGGCGACGGCTTTAGCTACTCTTTTCCACGTCTCATCTGGTGTTTTCTCAAGCGGCTTTCCAGCTTTGTCTTTCAATGAATAACGGTCCAAGAAAACCTTTTCAGAAACGCCGGAAAGTTTCATATAATTCAAACGAGATAAATTTATAATTTTTTTAGTTCCTTCTCAAAATCTTCCAAGTCAACAAACCTGCGAAAAACACTGGCAAAGCGAATATAGGCTATCTTATCAACTTTTTTCAACTTCTTCGCCACTAAATTCCCAATGACCTTACTTTCTACCTCAGTTGATTCCCCTGTTTTTAGCTCTTCCTCTACTTCGGAAACGATCTTTTCGATGTCACCTGCAGTTACCGTAGTTTTTTCACAGGATTTCAGTATACCATTTCTTAATTTCTCCCTGTCAAATCTTTCGCGTTTTCCCTCTCTTTTTATTACTAAGATCGGTAACTCCTCGAGCCTTTCATAAGTTGTAAATCGTTTATCGCACTTCGGACAACGCCTGCGCCGTCTTATCACCGTTCCGTCTTCGGACACGCGTGTTTCAATGACCTCTGTGTCATTATTTTTGCAAAATATACAGTACATATCTTTATATCTAGTGCCTTTTAAAATTTATACCACTACTTATGGGTTTGCAAGTAGTCAAAATACCCATAAACTATATCAGGTTTAGTTTTAGCCTCAAGTAATTTTAAGTCTTAAGGGCGGGATAAAAAAGTCTTAATTTTTTTGAACAACTAGGGTGTTTGGAACCGTTATAATAGTTATAACAACTATGTTTTTGGAGAATCTACTTTTTCCCAAGTTTTGTGTGTCTTGCGGTTTTTTAGGTTCATACTTATGCCCCAAATGTGAAAAAAAGCTGAGTTATATTGAAAGAGATGTTTGCTTATATTGTGGCTTCCCGAGTTTTTTGGGTCTGACTCATCCAAAATGTCAAAAGAAATTCGGACTTGATGGCGTTATGTCAATCTTTCATTACAATAATGTTCTAAAAAAGGTGATAAAATGCGTAAAGTATAGATTATCAACTCAAGTTTGGCAGGAATTAAAAACCGTGATAAAACCTGAGGCAGCAGAAAAAATTTTGCGCCTTAAGCGGCTAAAGCAAAAATTTGTTATGCAACCGTTACCGTTACATGAGAGGCGACAACGCCTGCGGGGCTTTAATCAATCCAGTCTAATCGCAGATTTTTTTAATTTGGTTTTGGATTTACCGATTGTAGACTGTTTAAAAAGACAAAGATCTACCCTTCCCCAAGCCCAAATTACCGAGAGCCGGAAACGTTATGAGAACATCCGCGGGGCATTCCGCGTTGGTTCAAACGCCACTGTGAGTAAAAATAATTTTATCCTGGTAGACGATGTTATAACCTCCGGGCTTACACTAAAAGAAGCGGCTAAAGAGTTAAAAAAAGCCGGCGCCGGATATATTTACGCACTTACTCTTGCCAAGGGTTGAGGTTTTAGAGTAAAATAAGAAGATGCAAAAGGTTGAAATATCGACCAAAACTATTATTTTTACAGTTTTACTTTTACTTGGTCTGCGGTTCGTCTGGATGATAAAAGACCTGATCCTTTCTTTGTATATAGCCTTCATTATAATGAGCGCTCTTAAGCCACCCGTAATTTTTTTGCAGAAGAAACGTGTTCCTCGTTTTTTTGCCGTAGTTGTCGTTTATTTAATATTTTTAGGAATATTACTGAATCTTCTCCTTGTGATATTTCCTCCCCTTGTTCAGGAAACTGCGGTTATGTTTCGCAATCTGCCCGGAATAGTTGTCCGTCTCTCCCCCACGATAACCCAATATGTTCATGTCGACTCTTTAACCCAGTACATTCCCAATCTTACCGTAACGATATTAGATTTTATTAGAGGCGTATTTTCTAACCTGGTTTTTTTTATCTCGACACTTTTTTTTGGTTTCTATCTTTTACTGGATGAAGACCCAATAAAAGAATTATTAAATCAGTTTTTAGATGAGCGAAAAAGAGACGTTGTTGTTTCAGTTTTTCGCCAGACCGAACGACGGATGGCCGGCTGGTTTTGGGGAGAAATTATTTTAATGACTGTAGTTGGGATTATGACTTATATTGGATTGACTCTTATTCAGATACGTTTTGTGCTGCCCTTAGCTGTAATGGCTGGACTTTTAGAAATTGTTCCGAATCTTGGTCCGGTGCTTGCAGCGATTCCGGCCATAATCATCGGTCTTTCAGCGTCTCCGTTCCTCGGGTTGGTTACCTTAGCTCTTTATTTTTTAGTACAACAACTGGAAAATCAACTGATTGTTCCGGTGGTTATGCGAAGAGCGGTCGGTCTCCACCCAATTGTAATCTTAATAGCTCTAATAGTTGGCGGCACAGTGGCCGGAACTTTAGGAATACTTCTGGCAATCCCAATTGCCTTGTTTTTAGAAACAATCCTTGTTGAAATTCGGAAAAGAAAGGCTACGGTTGCGGAAAAACTGCGGTAATTTTGCGGGAATTATTTTATGAAAATAGCAATTTTGGGAGGAGGATTTACAGGCTTAACTGCAGCATACGATCTGCAAAAAAAAGGCCATGACATAACAATCTTTGAGAAAGAAAAAATTCTGGGCGGCTTGGCGAGCGGATTTAAAGAAAATAATTGGGATTGGTATTTGGAGCGAGCCTATCATCATCTTTTAGACAGCGAAGATGACATATTGCAGTTTGCCAAAGAGATTGGTTTTAATAAGGTCTTTTTTAAAAGTACGCAAACCGATTCTCTTTATAGAGTTTCGAATAATTACCGCAGATTTACCGTAGATTCACCGCAAGACTTTCTGCGTTTTCCGCTTCTGCCCTTCCCAGAGAAGTTACGGGTTGGTACAGTCTTGGCTTTTTTAAAGTTTTCACCCTATTTTTCTCTTTATGAACGTTACACGGCAGAAAAATTTTTACAAAACTCAATGGGCGAGAAAGCTTGGAACATCTTGTGGCAGGAGCTTTTTCGGAAAAAGTTCGGTAAATATGCGGGAAATGTTCTGGCTTCTTTTATCTGGGCGCGCATTAAAAAACGGGCGAAAAAACTGGGTTACATCGAGGGCGGGTTTCAGACATTTGTAAATTATTTAGAAGAATTAAATAAGAATAATAATGTAAGTATTAAAAAAGAAGTCAACGTTGAGGCTGTTGAGAAAAGACGACAGCATTTTGTAATAAACAAGGAACAATTTGACGCCGTAATTTCGACATTGCCAACCCCAAATTTAGTTAAGATCACTCAAGAACTTTTCCCCCTTTTTTATTTAAGGCAGTTTAAAAAAATCAATTATCTACATGCAGTAAATCTGATTTTGGAAACAGACGAACCAATTTTAGAGAAAACTTACTGGCTCAATAACTGCGTTAAAGATATACCAATAATGGTCTTGGTTCAGCACACGAATTTCATAGATAAATCTCATTACGACAATCATAATATTCTATACCTTGGTTGGTATGTCGGTTTCGAAGATAAAATATGGAAAATGGAAGAAGCAAAACTTGTTGATTTTGTCGTGCCGTATTTAAATAAAATTTTAAATTTTAAATTAAAAATTTTAAATTACCGCCATTTCCGCGGGCCTTTTGCCCAGCCGATTTTTGCTAAAACTTTTTTGCAAAACAAGCCGGATTTTATTACTCCTGTTAAAAACTTTTTCATTGCCAATCTGGACATGACCTATCCTTATGATCGGGGTACTAACTATGCAGTAAAATTAGGCCGCCAGGTCGCTGGAATGATATAATCATACGATGAAAAGCGTTATTAAAAAACTCACAGTTAAGGATCTGCCAAAAGTAATATTGTTATTAAGTGCCGCTCTGCACGAAGATTTCCCGGAATATCAGCCGAGGATTGCCAATGCCTACATACAGATTTTTAATAAAAAATATTTTAGAACTGTACTTAAGAAAAAAACCAATATTTTATTTGGGGTCTTTGACCAAAAAAAACTAACTGGATTTATCGGACTGGTGGGAAATGTGGGTGGAGTTGTTTTTGTTGACTGGTTGGTGGTTGATAAGGATTATCGTAAAAAAGGAATTGGAACAGCGCTTCTCCAAAAGGCGGAGACCTGGGCCATTAATCACAAACATCATCACGAATATTTGTACACGGAAAATATGAGATATGTTCATTTTTATGAAGGGAGAGGATTTAAATTTGTTGGAATTCAGAAGAAATCCTGGTTTGGCGCAGACGAGTACCTGATGTACAAAATTCTTAGAAACGTTCCGTTTAAGGAGGTTTTTACGAAGTACGAAAAGAAAACACTATAATATACATATATATGAAATTAGAAACAGTAAAAATAAAGAAGCCCGAAAATATTAATTTTATTCTCGCCCAGTCGCACTTTATAAAGACAGTTGAAGATGTTTATGAAACTTTGGTTGAGGCTATACCTGGAATAAAGTTTGGGTTAGCTTTTGCCGAGGCGTCTGGACCAAGAAAAATTCGCACAGCCGGGACTGATAAAGACATGATTAAACTTGCAGTTGATAATGCAAAAGCCGTCGGTTGCGGGCACTCACTCTTTATTTTTTTGGGCAACGCATTCCCGATAAACGTTTTAAATCGAATCAAAATGATTTCGGAAATCGTTTCTGTCCATTGTGCAACCGCTAACGCTGCAGAAATAATTGTTGCAGAAACAAAACAGGGGAGAGCCATCTTGGGGGTTGTCGACGGTGGATCGCCGCTTGCCACAGAAAAAGAAAATGAAGTAAAAGGAAGAAAAGATTTGCTTAGAAAGTTCGGATACAAGCTTTAAAAGCGGGCCTCTAATTTTTATAAAGAAGCTATTTTCGGCAGTCCTCCCAAATCTTCCTTTGTTATTTCCTTATAAAGTTTGTTGCGAATAAGTGCTGGTTTACCTTCGTGTTCGACAACATAATAGGCGAAGCCGCGCATTTTTTGGACAGGTTTGTAGTCGGCGTGGCCGGGAAGAGATGTCGGATCTTTTTCCTCGAAATCGACTGGACTGTCGTCGGCTGTTACGAGATAGGTTGTACCGACATTGGCTACGAGATGACCCCAACCCGAATCCATATGCACACTGTCGCCGGGCTTAACACTAATTGCTCTAAATTCTTCAACCCTATCCTGAATCATGTTGCCTTTTGCATCGGTCGCAAGTTTCTGGAGAAGCACAATTCCTTCACCATAAAGGATCCAATAGGTTTCTTCAATTTTACCCACATGATAATGTCCATAGGTTTTTATGTATTCGCCACTTACTGTTCCGGGCTCCCAGACTGTAATATTTTTTTGATTGACCCCGCCCCGAATCATATAATAATGAACTGTCGGGCCAACGCCTTTAGGGTCCATGAGAACCTCTAGCATTTTCTCATGAGTGCGAGGAGCAAAATGTTTAGGGACAAATTTGAAATTGATATTCATACTGCGTTTCCTTTCCAACCACGATTGGGTTGTTTTCTCATCTCTTCGGTTTCATTAGGTCTGCCGTAATCATCTTCTAGCCTTTCGGTTATACCAATTTCAGGGGTTGACACTTCGATGATATCGCAATCGGTAATTCCCATCAAGCGATGTCGTTGCCCAATCATGCAGGTATAACCCTTACCGTACTCAAGCTCGGTTTCGATAAGTTCACCGGTTTTGCCGTCCCAAATAAGTTTGGCGCGGCCGTCCATCATGTACCAACTTTCTTGTTTTTTATCGTGTCGCTGAAGCGATAGACGCTTACCGGCTCTTATGTGAAGTATTTTTCCCATATACGGCAGATCGGCGGAGGTCCAGTGGATTTCAAAACCCCAAGGTTTTTCAATGCGTTTTACAAAGGCGGAGGTTGAAAAAGTTTTTGGCTTGAGAGTACTGGCCATAGGATAATATGATAGATAAAAAAGTAGTATAATGCAATATACATGAAGAGAGAGAAGCTGAGAGTACTTTTTAGTGCCCTAAGAGTCAATCAGTGGATCAAAAACCTCGTTATCTTTATTGCGATTATTTTTTCGGGAAAGCTATTTGAACTCAACCTGCTTATGAATTCGTTATATGGATTTTTTGTATTTTGTCTTTTATCGTCGACCTCTTATGTTTTAAATGACATAATTGATTATTCTTACGATCGAAAACATCCGATAAAAAAATTCCGGCCGATCGCCTCGGGTCAGATGAGTATCCCCGAAGCAAGTTTTATTGTCTTTATTTTAACCCTGGTTTCGTTAATCGCTTCTCTATTTTTTTCCTTACCATTTTTCTTTCTGAGTTTATTTTTTATCCTGTTGCATTTTTTTTACTCTCTCTATCTCAAGCGTCAGCCGGTTATTGATATCTTCACGATTTCGGTATCCTTCATGATTCGAACCTTTGCGGGCGAAGTTGTTTCTGGGTTTCACATTCCGATCTGGTTGCTGCTAACGATATTTTTCGGCTCACTTTTTGTTGCCTCGGTCAAGCGCCAGTCCGAACTTCGGGTCGCCGGAAAAGAAGCGCGCGAGTCACTTTATCGGTACAGCGAACATTTCCTGGACTTTCTTACCTATACTTTCGGCACAGCAACAATTATTGCCTATGCAACCTACACCTATGTTGAGCAGCTTCCCCAGTCGAAGACACTGCTATCGGGGGTAGTTTTAGAACTTTTTTCTGGGTCAGAGTCGAGAAAATGGATGATGATAACCATCCCGTTGGTTGTTTACGGGGTCGCCCGCTACGCTCAACTTTTATATGAGCGAGCCGAAGGCGAGCGACCAGAAAAAATCATCACTACTGACGCTCCTCTTATAGTAACAATGTTTTTATGGGGAGTTTTGGTCATCGGACTGATATATATATTTTGAGTTGTGGATTATAAACCATTGACAGCTACCTAAAAATATTATAAAAATTATAACCATTATAATTCTTATTAAATTTTATGAAATCAGACGAAAAAAATCCAAAAAAACAGGCAGTCGCTTTTGCTATTGAACAAATTCAAAAACAGTTTGGCCGCGGCGCAATTATGCGTCTGGGCCAGGGACCGGTTGTTGCAATCGATGTACTCCCAACCGGTATTTTGCCGCTCGATGTTGCTTTGGGTGTGGGTGGAATTCCCAAGGGAAGAATTATTGAAATCTACGGACCCGAATCATCAGGAAAAACTACTCTAAGTCTTTCGCTTATTGCAGAAACGCAGAAAAATGGCGGAGTTGCCGCATTTATTGATGCTGAACATGCGGTTGATCCGGCCTGGGCAAAAGTTTTAGGAGTCAAACTCGAAGATCTTTTGATTTCGCAACCGGACACCGGTGAACAGGCGTTGGAAATCGCCGAGCAACTGATCCGTTCGGGTGGAGTTGATTTAGTTATTGTTGATTCGGTTGCGGCTCTAGTGCCCAGAGCCGAGATTGAGGGAGAAATGGGAGATGCTCAAATGGGACTTCAGGCGCGTCTAATGTCACAGGCGCTTCGTAAATTAACCGGAGTGGTTTCCAAATCAAAAACCACAGTTCTTTTCACCAATCAGCTGCGTCTCAAAATCGGTATCATGTTTGGCAATCCCGAGACGACTCCGGGAGGATTAGCTCTCAAATTTTATGCCTCAGTTCGCATGGATGTCAGAAAAATTGAAACCTTGAAAAAAAACAATCAGGTTTATGGTGCGCGGATAAGGGTAAAGATTGTAAAGAATAAAGTGGCGCCACCCTTTAAAGAAGCTGAGATAGTGATAACTGCCAATGGAATTGATCGGGAAGAAGGATTGATTGATGCGGCTATAAATAGTGGGATTATTGAAAAAAGCGGTTCTTTTCTCAAGCTGGGAGAAAAAATTTTAGGCCATGGTAAAGAGGAGGCAAAAGAGGTGTTGCAAAGAGATGTCAAACTAAGGTCGCAGATAGAAAAAGGCATAAAAGAAAAAACAGCGGTCAAAAAATAAAATGGAAGAGGATCTGCAGGGACTTTTAAACTACGCCTATTTCTATTTGAAGTTCCGCCCGCGGACAAAAAAAGAAGTAAGGGATTATCTTTATAAAAAAATTAAAAATCGCCACTGGTCACGGGATGATGCAGATAAAGTTCTTAAACGCCTGGAAGAGCAAGATTTTATTGACGACAAAAAATTCGTTGAGTGGTTTGTCGAGCAGAGAAATATTCTTAAACCGAAAAGCGAGTTTGCAATTCGGGCCGAACTTTATAAATACGGCGTTGAAAAAGATGTCGCGGAAAATTATTTCCAGGAGAAACCGCTTGCCGAAGATGAACTTGCCGAAAAAGCTCTGCGATCTCGCTGGGGCCGGTTTAAATTGCTCACTAAAGAAAAACGCTTCCCAAAAGCCTTAAGCTTTCTTTTACGCAGAGGATTTAGTTTTGCTGTGGCCAAAATAGTCATTGAAAAACTTGAAAGATGAAGTATAATAGCTATATTAGAAATTGCCTGACAGAAGGAATTAAATTTAGTAATTACCACATGTTATTTATACGTCATTCAACTCTTCGAGTTTCGCTTGCAACCCGACTTGATTAAGTCGTAGGTGACGTATCTGTGGTCTAATAACTTCTTAGGGCTAAGAAATTTTAAGATATGATACAAAAATTTTTTCGCAAATTTTTTGTTTCAAAAAAAGAGACGTCTACATCCAGGGTTGATACCGATTCGAAAACCAAGGAGATATTGTTTAAGGCCAATGAAGAAGCTTTGCGTATAAAACAGGAGGCTGAAAGCGAAGCGCGAAAGGCTATGGCCGAAGCACTTGAGCTTGAAAAACGCTTGGCAAAAAAAGAACAGCAGATCGACGACAAAGAAACATATATAGAAAAGGAACGGAATTCTATCGATCAGGGAAGAAGACAGATAGATTCATTGCATAAAGAAATAGAAGAAAAACGTGATGCCATGCTCATTAAACTGGAAAAAATCGCTTCCCTTACTAAGGACCAGGCAAGAGAGCTTTTGCTTTCCGGCTGGGAAGATAAATTAAAGTCAGAGGTTGCCAAACGGATCAAACAATCAGAAGAGGAGGTTAAAAAAGACGTGGACGAAAAAGCCAAACAGATATTGGTTGATGCAATGCGTTATGGAGCGACAGACTACACGGCAGAATATACGCTCTCAATTATTAATCTTCCGAATGACGAGTTTAAAGGTAGGATCATCGGTAAAGATGGACGCAACATTCGCGCTTTTGAGTTGGCAACCGGAGTGGACGTTGATCTCGAGGAAGAAAAAGTTATCAGACTTTCTTCATTCGATGCCGTACGACGTGAGATCGCAAGATTATCATTAGAGCGATTGATTAAAGATGGGCGCATCCAACCGGAAAGAATCGAAGAAATAGTTAATAAAACCAGAGAAGAGGTCGAAAAAATAATTTACAAAGCCGGAGAAGAGTTAGCTCACAAAGTTGGTGTATTTAATCTGCCAAATGAGATAATTCAAAGTCTGGGTCGGTTTAAATACCGTTATTCTTACGGACAAAATATGATTGTTCACACGCTGGAAGAAACACGCATTGGTATTGCTTTAGCCCATGAGCTTAAGGCTGACGTTAATGTCGTAAAGCTTGGCTGTTTATTACACGACATTGGTAAGGTTGTGGCAGATAAAGAGGGTTCACACGTCGAGCTCGGAGTTGAACTTTTGAAGAGAAATCGTTTTCCTGAGAAAGTTATTAGCTGTATTGCTGCTCATCACGAAGATATTCCGTTTCCTTCAGTTGAGTCGGTCATTGTTTACATTGCGGATGCGGTATCGGGCGGAAGGCCAGGCGCCCGCCATGAAGATTTTCAAGAATATCTAAAGCGAATTAAAACGATTGAAGATACTGCTAAGCTAAAAAAAGGCGTCAAAGAAGTCTACGCTCTTCAGGCTGGAAGAGAGCTTAGGGTAGTTGTTGAGCCAACCGAAATAACCGATGATGAAGCTGTCGTGTTAGCGGAAAAAATCAGAGAAGAGTTAGAAAAAAAATTTGATGTTTTTCCTGGACAAATAAAAATCACAATAATCCGAGAGTTTAGAAGTGAAGCCACAACAAAAATTTAGAATTCATTATTTAGGTTTACATATCTTCTCGTGCTGGCGCTCCGATATTGATATAGATTGTTATAATAAGATGTTTTAATATAGATTGACAAGAGGCGATAAAAATAATATTCTGATCTCGAAAGATTGTTATAATTTTCTAAACTTAGATAGCAGGGGGGTGAAAAATCATGACAAAAGCAGATTTAGTTGCACAGGTTGCAAAGAAAGCCGGACTCACTGCTAAAGCAGCCAAAGACGCAGTCAATTCAGTCTTTACTACAATGACCGACGCTTTGAAAAGAGGAGAGAAGGTTGTGGTCACAGGTTTTGGAACCTTTATGGTTCGTAAACGCGCAGCCAGGAAAGGCCGCAATCCTCAAACCGGCGCGGAAATTCAAATCCCCGCCACAAAAACACCTGGTTTTACAGCTGGTAAATCCTTGAAAAGAACCGTTAAGTAAAACTTGGTTTTTTATTTTGAGCCATATAAACAATCCCGCCACAAGCGGGATTGTTTTTTACTTGCAAAATTGGTATAATATTTATATGTTCAAGAAGGTTCTTTCGGTTGTCTTATTCCTCCTTTTCTTAATTATTGTTCCGCCAGCTTTTTACCTTATTGATAATTCTGCAACGCCAAACCAGGCGAGTTCAGCCGCTACACTGATCGGATCTGATAAGGTGGTGTATGAGTTACCATATCCCGGCATACTCCCCGACAATCCGCTTTATTTTGTCAAAATCGTCAGAGACAGAATTGTTGAATTTCTTACGCGTGAAAACATAAAAAAGGCCGAGCTTTACCTTCTATTTTCTGACAAACGAGCCGCAGCAGCTTTGGAGCTGGCCCAAAACGGGAAAGATGAGTTAGCAATATCCACGCTTTCCAAAGGCGAAAAATATTTCAGTAAAATTCCAAAACTTTTATCAGACTCTAAAAAACAAGGTGTCTCACCTTCATCAGATTTAATTTCCCGCCTTCAGCTTAGCAACGCAAAACACCGTGAAGTTGCCCAAACTCTTGTTAAAGATTTGCCTTCGGGTCAAAATGATGAAATGAATCAAATTCTTCAGTTAAATAGCGAAATTAAAAAAGAGCTAAACCGGCTATAACACCCAAAAGCAGAAAATTCTGCTGCAGCGTCAGCCAGTAGTGATCGAAAAGACCGGTTAAAATAATTGCAGAAGCTACATAAGGATAACTTAAAACGATTTTTATAATTCTTTTATAAAGAAAAACTAAAATCATTATTGTTCCGACGATTCCAACTTCAGTTAAAACAAGTAAAAAAACATTATGTACGGGCTGGTTCAAAAGATCGAGATACTTTATTGGGAAATTCTGTTGGTATAAGAGATAGTTATTTAGTCCAACCCCAAGCACGGAATGGTTTAAAAAGATCCTGAGCGCGTCTTTTGTAAGAAGTAATCGCTTCTCGAGGTCTTGGGGATCGCCGCGTGCTTGGAAAAAAATTAGTGACAAAACACCAATAATAATAATCTTTGCGATCGTACAGAGCCTACATTTCTTCCAGGTATTACGGAGTAAATATACTAAGTTGAGGAAAAGAAAAACTAGAATAATAAATTTTGCAAAGGAAAAAAAGATAATAAGTGAAGATGCCAACAATAAAATATTCTTCAAAAAAAAGTTTTCAAAATTCCTTTTTGTGAGATAAAAGAAATATAATAATAAATAAAATCCGGCGAGGGAATTGGGGTGAGAAAATGAAGCATAAGGTCTTAAAATCTCTGTACCAAAAAGCGCAGCCTTGGCAATCCCCAACGTTCCTAAACTGAAAGTTCTTTCGCCCAAGAAATAGAACAACCCTCCGACAGAATGCCTCTCTATGAGTTCCAAAACAGCAATAATAATTTCACCTAAAGCGCCGATTGTAAATGCGATTAAAATGAGTTTATCCGTTTTTTTTGTCTGTCTTAAAACAAAAAAAATAATAATTAATTCTATTAATTTTGCTATCCCGTAGAGGACAAGCATCCCTGATGTAGACACAAAAACCGTCACTACCAGGAAACCAATAAAAATAAGAAGTTTCTTTTTTAAAAAAGCTTTCAAGACTAATTTGAGGTTTAATAAAAGCAAAAGCAGGGCAATAATATCGGTTAAATATAATGTTGGCGCAAGATAATCAACCCGTACGCCTGAAAGGTAGGCAAAGGGAAAAAAGAAATGTTTCCCCAGCTGGGTTGGGAGAAAAAGAATGAATAAAAAGAGCAAAAGGTTATTAAAAAAGCGACCGTTGTTCTTGAATTTTGTTTGCTTGATCATTTTTTTCTGGAAAAATTTTTGCTGTGCCAAAAACTCCATCAAATCCCGGGTCAACATAGACTTTCCGTTCCCGTACGATTTTAATCGCATCGCTTAATTTTTTTCCGGCGAATTTTTCGATCTCTTCATAAGATTTCTTGAGTAAAATATCAAATTCGGTAGCAAAACTTCTGGTTAACCGTTCATATTCGGCCTCCGATTTACTGGGCGAGTTATTGTTGACCTCAAGTAGTATCTCTAAAAGCGGAATTAAAGAGACAAATGGCTTCCGTTTTTTATCTTTGTCGTAGACAAAGGTTACGCCAGCCGAGTTTTTCAAAAATAAAAGATCTTTCGGTTCAAGTAGTTTTTGCGACAGATCGAGCACGCGGTTTTCAACCCCGACGGTTAAAGGTTTACCGCAAACGGGACAGATGATACCTTTTTCCTTCACTTCCTTCGGATTATATTTTATTCCACAAGCCCGATGGCCGGACCAGTGATATTTTCCTTCCTCGGGAAAAAATTCGAGAGTGTAGCCGATTTTTAGTTTGCCGTTCTTATCCTGTTTAATTGCACCCACAACGTCGTCGAATGTTAAATTCTGAATTCTGAAGTCTGAACTTTGGATTTGTGGAATAAAAACCGTTGCTTCGCGGCCAATTTTTGGTCCCGAGTGGGCATCGGAAAAGGAAACAATTGATCGGCTTTCCAGCTCTTTAATTTGCCAGTTCATAATCGGGTCGCTTGACAGACCGGTTTCGATTGCATAGATGTATTCGGTAAGATCTCCAAAACATTCTTCGATCGAATCGAATCCCGATTTTGATCCGAAGATGGAAAACCAAGGAGTCCAAGCGTGGGCAGGAATAAGAATCACTCGTTCGTCCACTTCACGAACCAGTTTATAAAGATCATAGGATGAAATACCGACAATCGGTCGTCCATCCGCCAGAAGGTTGGCGCCGCGTTTTTCCAAGGCTTTTATAATTTTTTCGCAAACCTCAATTGAAGGAGAGAAAAAAAGGTTGTGCACACGACGCAGTTTTCCACCCTGACTATAAATGCTTGAGATCTCGGTTGAAAGAAAGAAATAGACATCATTCTGCTGGTCAATAGGTTTTTCTTTTAGGGTATATATTCCCGGGCTTGCTTCCTGCAATTTTGTCGTAATTTCCCGAAACCATAAAGGGTGTGTCCAGTCACCGGTTGCAACTAGATTAATACCTTTTTTCGAACACCAGGAAGAAATTTCGTCCAGATCCATTCTTTGGGAAACCGCGCGGGAATATTTGGAGTGGAGCTGAAGATCAGCGATGATTTGCATATTGGTAATTTTAACAAACCAGAGCCTTAAAATTGTTACAATTAGAACATATGAAAATTATCAATCGGAAATTTCACAGAGAGTATCAGGAATTGGAAAAATTTGAAGCGGGTATTATTTTGTCGGGCGGAGAAGTTAAATCAGTACGAGCGGGAAGACTAAAACTAGAAGACGCTTATGTAAAGATACTGGGTTCGGAAGCCTACCTGATTAATGCCCAAATTCCTCTCTATGAATACGCAAGAACTCCCGGTTACGATTCCAAAAGAAGCAGAAAGTTGCTGCTTCATAAGAAAGAATTATTGCGGATCAGGACCAAAATTGCATCGGGCCCCAGTTTGACTTTAGCGCCTGTTTCCTGCTATAATAAGGGTAGTTTAATCAAGGTTGAGATTGCTTTGGTTAAGGGAAGAAAAGAGGTCGAAAAGCGAAGACTGGAAAAGACAAGGGACATAGAAAGAGAACAAAAAAGAGAGGTTAAAGAATATTTAAAAAGTTAAGTTGTCCGCCTTCGCTAAAGCTACGGCAGGACATAAGAACGCGTAAACTCGTTAATGATTTAACTCGTTAACTCGTTAACGCGTTCTAATGGGGATGCACGGTATCGACGGATGAGCATGCACTTTCAAAAAGGGGTAGGGCGGATCTATCCGATAAATAGAAAAAAATTAACTGATAAAGTTTCATCTTTATCTCAGGATGAGGTAGCATTTTTGCAAGGTGCTTATAGCAACTTTGCATTTGCAACCGTCTAACTGACTCTTTTTAGATTCATCTCGGTTCAATCTAAAAGGGGAAAACCAGCCGAGATAAGGTCCTGACGATGTTTCTAGTTGGTCGTTGGATCGACAACCTAAACTGGCTATCATGTACGATTTGTTTATTTAAGCGGCAGGATAAGAGTTAAAAATGATCTATCTCTATCTAAACTTTTTTGAAGGGGCCCTTCCGGACCCGGGTTCAACTCCCGGCATCTCCACACTCCGCCCCGCAAAGCAGATGTTGTGACGCGGAGCTTCGCGTTGTTACAACATTTTCAACCCCGAGGGTTGTTATATTGTTATACTGTAATTCTTATTTAAAAAGTAAATTTGAAGCTGATGTATAAAAAAAAGACGTCGCAAATTTATTTAATTAGCGACGTCATCAAAATAATCAGCTTCGATTTTATAAAAAGCCGTAGGCTTTTGTGCTTAGTTACATTTACTTGTGAGCAGTAAAGCATCAGGACATGATTCCGTTTCAGATATTTTGAAGTCAAATCTATATATAGTTACTCTAGAACAAGACACCTGAATATTTTTCTTTTTATAAGGTACTAAATTATTTAGTTGAGTTATTAAATTAGCTAAATAAGCTGACATTAAAACTTTTCCATATTTTGAGCGGAGATTAGCTTCTTCTGTTGCAATTAATTTCTTTAATTCCTCTTGTTTATTAAAGTACTCGTCTTGTGACACATTTCCAGTAACACATTTTATTTCCTTTGTGAAGCTATCTACACGTCTTTTAATACCAAGCGAATTGACGCCTTCTCTGAAATCGCTGAAAGAGAGATAAAATCCAAAGAAGAGAATTAAAGCAATTACAAACAATAAAATATTAGTACATGATGTTTTAGATAGAAAGTACTGTCGATTGAATTTAAACCCTAAATCCTTACCAGACGAGCCTGATATTGAAGTTTCTTTAGTTGTTTTCGTATCTTCCATCCAAAGATTAACAGTTTGATATTAATACATCGGTTTATAAAAAGCAATATATTTGAAGCTAAACTCTAATATGGGAGTTAGTAAACTTACAACATTTTCAACCCCGAGGATTATTTATTGTTTACTTTTCTCGGAGCAAATTTGATTATTCTCTGAACTTATACTAGCATAAGCTTGTACATAATGAATATGAAATGGTTATGTATAGTAGCAGGTATATTGCTTATTTTGGCTATCCCTACTGGTTGGCCTTATGGGTATTATATTTTATTACGGTGGTTTATCTTTATTTCATCAATTATTACTGCTGTTGGGTTTTATTCGTCAAAACTTAATAGTTGGGTACTGATTTTTGGAGCTCTTGCTTTTATTTTCAATCCACTTTTTCCTCTTTATTTAAATAAATCAACTTGGATTCCATTAGATCTTATTGGAGCTTTCCTATTTTTTATTGCGGCTTATTCCATAAAAAAGAAATGAAAAAATATTTAACACCCTTAATTGTATTAATTATATTTTTTGGATATTTTGTTTTTTCTGCTTGGTCAGATTACACTTGGGAAGAAAGATATTTAAAAGCAGTTGGAAGTGATGCTCTAGTATTTTCTAAACAAAATAATTCAGTAGACCTTATTCACTTCTACACTCTTTTTAAAATACCAGTTACTAGGATAGGATACATATCAAAAAAGTCAATTGTTAATAAAGGCGATGGTATTTATTTTATAAAAGAGGTCTGGTCAGATAAGGAAATAGGAGAAGGAGTTACAAGAGATGTTTTTCAGTACTTTATTGACTGCAATAAACAAAGAGAAGGTTGGTTGAGAAACTCAAAGGGAAGTGTGAATGTTCCAAGTTCAACCATAGATATTAATAAGTTGACATGGACAGGTTTTGATGAAGGAGAAAGAATATATAAAGGAGCAAATGTTACTCTTAATAAAGAATGCGAATTATTATTAAACGATTACTAAAACTTAAATATGCAAACTGCGATATGGATTATTTTAATATATTTCCTCGTATTAATAGTTTGGCTCGTTCTTAATCTAGTTGTCTTTGCTATATCTTATCTGCTTAGAAGAAGTGTAAGTTCTATTCTACTTATAATAAATATGGTTATTAACTTTGTAATTTATATTACTTTTGCTTTTTGGGGACTTTTTCTATACTGGAACGCTCTTATTAATAAACAATGGCTTCTTTTCGTTATCTTATTAATCATTGGTTCGTTTGTAATCGGATTCTATCAAATAATTGTAACTCTCATCTTAATGCCCTTCAGTCTTATTTCTTCATATTTTACTGGGAAAACGGAGAATTATAAAAATACAAAAAGAGTTGAGTATCAAGCTGAATATTTATCACCTGAAGGAAAAGTTATGGACACAATTGAAAGCGATGATTTGATAAATAAAAAATTAGCTACATTTTTTTTACTAGATTTCTTTGGTCATCTAGTCTATTTATTACTTCATCCACAACAATATAAAATGTATGGATTGTGGGATTACATTTTCACTCCCTTCTTCTTTCTTTTACAAGATATTTTATTTTTTATACTTATGGTTTTAATATTTAATCGTTTTAGACATGGTAGATTTATCTACTTAAGTTGGCGATCTGTTATTACACAAACACTAAAATTAGACTTTTTCTTAACTTTAGGAATACAAATTCTGGCGATCATTTTATATATTTTTTCCATCGTTATATTATAAATAGGGCAAATTATAAAAAATATTCCGCAAAAAAATATAGAGTCTCATACCTTTTATTTCTAATGAATTTTTGGGTGTTGACTATCGTTTAAAAATTTAAAGTAGGTTCTTATGGTCTTGAAAGAAAAGAATGATTTATGAGAAAAATATTAGGTTGAAGAATTTGGACGACTCTAATGTTAGTTTTATTCTTATTTCTAAAGAAAAAAACTCTTTCTTCTCTCTCGGTAAAATATGGCCGTGGATAATCATTCACATCAGCAGTTAATATCAATGAACCTGTTAGCATTGCAGTCGCAGAAATAACACGATCTTCAAAGTCAATTCCGTCCGTCTTAACAGTTTTAGCGTTTTTATATACTGTTGAAAGTTGGCTTGTTGTAATAATTACATTATCATCAATACTATATTGTTTAAAAATATTTAACGTAATACCTGCTTCAATTTCTTTCTGTCTAGGTATCCCAGAAAATAACTCACATATTGTAACTTTTGATATGGACAATATGAAACCTCTTCGTCCTAGCTCTAATAGATAATTTAGTAAATTTGTTTTAATATTATTGTCCCCTAAATAAAACAGAATATTTGTATCTAGAATAATATCTTGCTGCGGAGTTTTATTTATCGTTGTTTGATTCATTTTGTTTTTCTGGCTGGAATGTGTTTTTTTTAGTTGCCTCGTTTAGTTTATTTTCAATAACATCATTTGAGGCGGGAGGTGAGCTCGGAACTACATCTGAACCTATATTTATATCTTTTCCTCCAATGGGCAAAGTTCCAACAAGAGATTCAGGCTTAATCTTTATTTTGTTAGAAGAATCTAAATTATTCATTTGTTAATTTGGTGATAAAATAATAAATTCTTAATAAGAATTAAGTATATTGTACCATCTAAAAACATATTCGGTAATCTGGTTCAAATTATTCTCAAGTCTGTCCACTCGATTATTTTAGATTGTTAAAATAACCTATTTCTTTTGTACTGCCCAAACTAATCGATCACTCCCAACATTATTTATTTTTCCTAATCCTTTTGAGATGGCGGGTAGATGAGCTAGTAAGGTTGCGGTATCTTTATTCACTGTGCTGTCCACATCAGCAGCTGTTATTCCATTTCGTACAAAAAACGAGCCAAGTTTATTAGTAATTACTGCTTTTTTTGTATCAAGAGCTGCGGTCATTACACCACCAGACACTAAAAGTTCAGATAAGCTTGAAATTGTTGATTCTAATTCATTACGTGGAATAAAATTGAGGAGGTAATCAGAGCTAATGAAATCAAAAGACGATGGGGCAAATGGTACTTTTGTCACATCTCCTTGTATTAAATCTACTTTTTTTCTTGTTTCTGGATCTAATTGTAAAAATGCTGCAGGGTTGACATCGATAACTGTTAATTTTCCATACGAAATGAAACCTTTATTCTCCCATTGAGAAAGCGCTTCAAGAGCTTGTTTAATACTTGTGGAAGTAGCTGACCCTAATAATAACATCCTAAAAATTGGTTTGTGTCGGATTTCTTCCGGGATGGATTGAACAAAGTTAGTATTTGCTTCTATATTGTCTCCCCATGTTTCTCCACCAAGATATTCGCTTGCTTTATATAGCGCATGATATAAGCCAGAGTTTAAGAACAATTTTCTAAAAAGCGAAAGTGGAGTTTCATGAGAATAAGGTCCTTCGGGCATATGAAAACATTATATCACCAATTCAAATTCCCTCATGTAATGATGAGATGTACTCATATATTTGGTTCGAAGTATTTTGGAGCTTGTCCACACTCCGCCCCGCAAAGCAGATGTTGTGACGCGGGGCTTCGCGTGGTAAACCACCTCTAACAAATAACCTTAAGATTAGTTTATTACATAGGAGTGTGCCCCGCGTAGTTGAGCAAAGCGAAACGAAGTGGGGCTACAAATACCTACTTTTGTTGCATATAATCCATTGATTTTCTACTGGTATTATTTTAAGTTATTGAGGTGTACTACGTTTATATCCTTCAATTATCTGATAGAAGTTATTACATTGGATATAGTTCAGACTTAAGAAGAAGAATTAAATACCATAACCAGGGTTTGGTTCCATCGACAAAAAATTTAAGACCCGCGAAGCTTCTTTATTATTCAGCGTTCATATTCCAAAAGAAAGCCACAGATTTTGAAAAATATCTAAAATCTTCCTCCGGTTTCACATTCAGGAATAAAAGGCTGATTTAATTTGCACTCTAATCTGGTTCAAAGAATTTTGGGGTTTAGCCATAGACAATATAATGTTGTTATACTTTATTCGTTGTGAATTTCAATAGAAAAAGTTTTTACGAAAAATATTGTGTCTACACAATTCTCTCCTTAAGGAATTTTCAGATATACACAGGTTTGACGACGGATTTGAAAAGGAGAATGGAGGAAAACTAGCGTTGATCTTTTTTATAAACAACTGTTAGGCGGTTTTCGTAAATTCTGCTGAATTTTGCCGCTTTTAAGCGAAGCGCCAGTTTTTGGTAGCCGGCATTATCCTTTAAAAGATAAAAATACTGCACAGGCAGTTGGGAGAGATCGGTTGTTCCTATATTCTCAATCTGTTTTTTTCTTGACTGATAGTTTATTGCGGTGATCTCAAGCTGTATTGTATCGGCAATATATACCGGCTTTTCCGTAAAAACCGAGATATAAGAGCTATCGGCAATTCGATCGGTCGCAATAGCCCCCGTATTTTGTTTTTTGAGAAAGGCAAGCGCCTGTAGTTCGTAAGAAGAAATAATCCGTTGTTTACCATAGGGCATGAGCATATCAGTAAGGTTGTTGGGGATAGACAGAAGTATTATAAACACAAATAATAAAAAAGCCAACAGCCTAGATTTTTTCGCTAAAATCAGTACTGTTTGGGCTGAAAAATAGACCAGAAAAAACATGCCATAATACAAAAATTGGAAAGGATCGTTATAATATCCTTTTTGAATAAAAAATACTACCATTGCAACTGTAAAGATAAAACAGAAGAAAAAAATAGATTCTAATTTGGTTATTTTTTTTTGGATGATGCGGATAAAAACATAAACAAACCCGATATTTAACACACCAAAATAATGGAAGAAAAAGATTATTAAAGTAAACAATTCTATTGCTACCAGACGTAATGAAAATGTCGGATGAGCCAAGAGAAAATAGCGGGCCAGGACTAAGGATTTAAAATAATAAAGATCTGGAGCTTCGATGAGCGGATGGATTAGCGTAAACGGACTAAAAATAAATATAGAACCGCCTTTTAAAACAGAGAAAGGGTTATAAAAAAAGAGAACAGCTAAAACGAAGGCGATTCCATAGGAAAAAGAAGCAAGGAAAAACTCCTTAAGCAGATTTTTTTTAAATAAATAGAATAAATTATATAATCCCAAAAAAAGAGCCAGGGTTATTCCTGCGTAAAATTTCATACCCATTTGCAGAAATAAACAGATAGCCAAGATAATAAAATCTCTTAACTTAATTTTTTTTTGGCTGATCAACAATAAAACAGCTAGAAAGATAATAAAAGAAAAAGCTACATTGGGAGCAAGTATAACAGTGTTTAATTGCAAAAAAAGATCGGTAGCGCCAAGCAGTTTTCCGGTATGCATAAACAGTGGAATAAACGAAAGTGTACCGGCGAAAAAGAGAAAAAAAACATAGGAGAAAACAAACCACAGTGATTTATTAATTTTTAAAGCATAAGAGATCGTAAGAAAGACAAAAATAATAAAAAAAAGCTGCGGCATAATTTTCCAGTAGACAAACATAGGGCTTAAGCCAATTTTTGAAAATAGAAAGACAATAAAATCATATAAGAAGTGATAACCCTGAAGTGGTATCCCCGAAAAAATCGGCATCTGGAACGGAATCGTTTTAAAAGCCGTTGTCGCTAGAGCCAGATGCCAGATGGGGTCGTGAAATAAAACGTTAGCTATTCCTATCCCACATATTTTTTTGAAACAGACATAATTTCCATTTAAGAGAGAAATTGCCAGAATATTAATATAGTAAAAAAAGAGTAAAAGAAAAAGGATTTTATTTTGCCATAAATAACGAATTGTTTTCATTTTTTTTGTAGTTGAATGGCTACAACCATATTGGGTACCATTAAAACATTTCTTTGCAGTTGACTGTTTGTTATCTCGATATTGTCAAAGGTAACGGTTTGACCGCTTAAATAATTTAAGGTCAGCGTATAAATGCCATTGTCTAAATTATTGAAAGACACAGGAACTAATTCATTATTGTTATTTTGCGGATCGTAATTAACTAAAACCGAAGTAACTACATTTCCATTCTGGCTAGCTAGAGCGCGGACAAATGTTCCTTCTCCCTGAACTTTTAGTTCGGTACCGGTCAAGAGATTCAAAAGCTTCAAAGCATCATAGCGGGGTTTTGGTTTACCGGTCTGTGTTAGAATTCCCCAACGGGGGGTTGGACCATCTTTTATTTCAAAAAGAAAAGCCATCTGATAATTCTCATCGATAAAATTTCTTATTGCAGCTATAGTGTGTGCAGCTCCGACATTGGTGTCGGCAATTGGGTTGGGTTCAGAATCATAACCCCATTCAGTGATGATTTTGGGAATATTCTGAAAAACCGTAAACTCGGATGTTGCAAGCCAAGAATTTACATTTCTGATATCATCGGCATAGTCGTCAATATTTTTGGAATAGTGGTGCCAAGAAATAAAATCCAAACGCAGTTTATTATCACGTACATAGCGTAAAAATCCCTGCATCCAACTCTGATATGGTCTGGTTGTTGCCGGACCTCCCAAGAAAAAGTTGTTGACATTTTGGGCACGACCTGCACCGATTGCCGAATAGTAATAAAGTTGTCGGTAATCTTTTCCTCCATAGATGCTCCATTTTCCAAAAGTTTCAAGATCAGGCTCGTTCCAGACTTCATAATAGATGTCTTGGAGCAACGCACCTTTTACGTTTCCACAAAACTGGTTATATTTACCGCTGTAACGCTCAATAGTTTTTTGTACCACGTAAGACCAGTCGTCCCATTTTTTGGGTACCGAAATCAGACTATTATCTCCAGACAAAGCTTCTGGCATATAGCCGAGAACCAAAAATGGTTTGGCACCAGTATGAAAAATATCACAGACTGTAGAATCAAGTTTCTGCCAGTTTAGAGAAATTGATCCGTCGCCACTACGACTGACAACATTATAAAAATCATAAATATGATCAATACGAATATAGCGTGGATATAGTCCGGCAACCTGCGGTACTACATTTTGTAACATTCTTACGCCGGTTTCTTCTCCACCTTGGGCCAAAGCTTTCCAGCGGTCGGGGAAAGTTCCGTTTATTTTTTTGGTATCGATAAGAATATTAGCCTTTACAGGCGTGGCTTTTGAAAGGTATTGAAAAAACCAGAAGAGAAATGGTATTCCTAAAATAATGAGGATTAATCCTAAAAAGAGTTTCCATTTTAGTTTCATGAAAGATATTGTACTTAATTAAGTTGCAGTTTAAACTACTACTTAAATAGTATATGATTAAGAGAAGGGAGGTGAGAACTTATGAATGAAAAAAATTGGATAATCGCAATTATTGTGGTTGTAGTAATTGTAGGTCTTGGTTATTTTGTTTTAAAAGGGAACATGTACAATCAAAATCACGACAGAAAGCTTCTTGGTCAAGTTTTACTGAAGTTTTAAATGATTTTTTACGTCTATTTTCTTAAAAATTATTTTCATAAAGAGATTTTGCTAATCATAGTTTCCATCCATGGTGCAAATATTTTAGTAGGAGGAAATTTTGAATTTGTTAATTTTTCTTTATTAACCCAGTAAAATCCATAACAAAATTCATAGTTAGGATTTGGAAGATTGGCAATATCGACTTTATAAATATAATCAATCTCGTGTTCCGTATAAATGCTTCCGGAGTCTTTGGCTTTATAATAAATTTTTCCTAAAAATTTTAACTCCTTTATTAAATCTTTTTTTGTGAGATTCCATTCACGCTTCAAACTATCGAGAATTGCTTCTTGGTCGGTTTGTAATGTTTCGGCTTTGTAAATTTGATGGGAAGAAAATGACAGATCAAAATAACCATCAAAAGCAGGATGTTTACGGTGCTGAAGAATTAATTGGTTATCGTAGATTAAAATACAGGTAAAACCGCGGTGGAGGATTCCTTTTTCATGGGCTTCCCAGCGTTCGACTTTTCCTGTTATCTGATCATTTTTATCAACAGCCGCAATATACTGTTTCTCTTTGTAGTAATTCACGTTTAGAATTATATACCTTTTTTGTCTTCGGTTTTATCTTCGGGGAGCTCATTCGCCATCTCCATGGTTTTTTCCGCTTCGGCTTTTTTAGGTTTAGCAACCCCGACAAGCTCTTCTTTTACTTCTTCCTTGACCTTTGATTCTATTTCTTTTTCTTTTTCGGTTGAAGCTTTAACTTCTTTTGCAGCTTCCAGTTTGGCTTTAAGATAGACTACCAGTTCATCACCCTTAAGGTTGTTAATCATGAAGATAGGTAAAATATAGCCTACATCGTCTAGTCCCTGTTCTTTAAGTTTTTGGTCAGACGACAAAAGTTTATTTAATGTATTAGTAATAAAGATAACATCTTGCTCGACCCATTGGGCGCGTGATTTTACATTTTCCGCAACCGGCACTTCACCTTTCTCGTACTGTCTGATCCACATCTTTTTAACCTCTTCATATTCTTCCAAAGGAACAGTCGGCAAAACAGATACGTTCTCTTCAACGTGTTCTTCCGGCTTAGCAATAAGTGAAATCTGTGAAGCTATGACTTTTTCAACATCCTCTTCTTTGAGGTTTTGTTTTTCCGCTACTGCTTTGGCGATCTCTTTGTTGCTTTTTAGAGCTTCGGCCAGAGTTTGTACGACTTCCGCGACTTTGTTTTTATCTAGACCGGTAGCGGTTGCCAATTTTTGGATGATATCGACCGTTGGTTGATCAAGATTTTCTGTCAAAGAAGACAGGACTGACTGTACTTGGGTTGTAGGAAGTTTGACCGCTTGTGAAACATTATTGACAACTGTTGAATTGGAAGTTGCCGAAGAAACGACCGATGATGTCACTGATTTAACCAGGTCCTGCGGCATTTTTACCTTTACCGATACAATACGAGTGATCGGTATGGTTTGGGGAATAGAACTAAGAATTTCTTCACGCTGTCTGGTTTGTTCGACCTTGGAAGTTGAGATCGAAGATAAAATTCGGGCCGCAGTTCGATCCTCTTTTATGGCGCGATTTAAAAGTTCGCTTCTAACATTCATATACTTTTGTCGTTCGGTTGGAGTTTCGGCCGAAACAGGATTTTTCAGGAAATTAAGGTTTTTATTTACAGTTTCATTGACCTGGCGGTTAGTTTCAAAATTAGCAATATCTGTTAAGTGAGACGCGGAAAGATTCATCGATTTGGCGATCTCTTCGGTTGCGGCTTTTTTAACTTCCTCGACATTTTCAAGTCTTAACCTGACTGGTATTTCGACCTCTTTAGGTATTTTAAGTGAAGTAGATGTCATAAACGGAGTTGGCGCCGGTCCGGGGGTTGGGCCGGGAGTTCCTCGCATTTGGTCATACATTGATAATAAAATATTTTTCATAGCACTTATGCCTTCGCAGCAGTAATCTCGGAAAATTCGCAAGAGCCACCAGGGTAAAAATATTACTGCCCAAAGCATAATGAGCGTAATTATATATTCGGCAAAGGTGTCTACGTAGTTGCCATTATTTAGAGGGCCCAAATGTTGAGCCGGTCCTCCATAGACAATGTCGATTGCGGTTGGATAGACATAGCCAGCTGCAGTCCCGGCTCGGGAGAAATCAAAAAGATAAGGTATTCCGGTTTTCCAAATGGTAGCCAGAGAGCTTAAAAAAAGCGCAAATAAGGGGCCATAAAATACCCATTGGAAAAATACGCCGATCCAGATCCAGCCGATATTTCGAATAAGGACAAAAGGCATAAGTAAAGCTAAAAATGGCGAAACAAAAAGCAGAAACCATAAGACAACCTTGCGAAGAATTAACATCGCGCCCATCACATAGTAAGTTACGTTTGTTAATTTTAAAAGAAACATTTCGGCTCGAGCTGCTTCCTGAACCGTTATATTTAAATCTCGACAACCACCGGTAGTCGTTCCAAAATCAATATAATTTTTTTCCTGACTGATCGAAGCAAAGTAGATATTAAAGAGATATTTTCCTCCCAAATTTTCAATAAAAAACTTCATCAGGACTTCTGACAGCTGAATTATTACTAAAACGATTGAAGCCGACAAAGCAATGAAAAGAAGCATTAGAAGTAGCTTAAAAATTGACGGCCAGACCTTTATCTGAAAATTAAAATTCGCTCGTTGAGACACGATCATTCCGATTCCCATAACGGCTGCGATAAGAACAACAAAAAAGAAGGCGATATTACGATTTACTTCCCAGACATTTAAAATAACTGGGTGACTATCTATAGAGCTCTTGCTGATGACCCAGTAGAGAAATTCACGGGCGCGGTCGTCGGCTTTACCTTGGGCAATAACATCTGGATCCTTAACCCAAAGATGATTGGTGATTGGATTTTGCTCAAAAGCTTCGAGGGTTGTGACGCATTGTTCACCGCGTGATTTATAAATCTGATTTATTGAGTCAATACAGCCACAAGATATAATTACATTGTTATTACTCTGAGTCGTCTGGGCAGCATCTGCATAGGCTGGCGCGGGAATGTTAACAATACCCGCTGCCATTAAAAACAGTATGGCAATAAAAAATCTTTTCACAATTTCATGATAGAGAGAAATTCGATTTAATGCAAGTTTTTATGCGATTTTTTTTGCGGAAATTTTGAGATGACAAAAAGACCGGCGGCCAGCAAGATAAAAATACCCCCGAGTGCAGTCGATTTTGTTCCTAAGGTACTACCACCGGTTTTAGGAAGAGCTGTGGGTTGGGGTCCCTGCGGAGGGGGGCTGGGTGTAGTTCCTGGATTAAAAAGCACGCAGAGCTGAGTTGACCCAGCCGCTTGGGCGACAAGATTAAAGGTTACAGTTGCAAATGTACCTGTACCCGTAAAGGGCGTTCCATTTTGGGCGGTAAAAATTATCTGCCCGTTGGTTGCGTCCGGACTCGCTGTAACGCTGGAAAAGGTATTGCCGGGAGTAGTTGAAACATATTGCAGAATATCGGATTTATAAGTCATCCCAATTGTGGCATTGGATAAGGCCTGACCTTCCGTGTCGATATTTATTGTAAAACTTACCGGTTGTCCTCGCGTTAGTTGACCTGACGGCGCAGTCAGCGAATAGCTTACTGCTGAAACGGGAGTTACTTTACAAAATAAAAAAAATGCAAAAAAAATAAAACTAAAAAAAAACGTGAGCCATCGACTAGTTGTCATACCTAAGAATTATAATAATCAATATTATTAAAATTGACAAGAGTATTAAACAAGTCTATTATTAGATTTATGAAACGTTTTCTTTTGTTGATATTGGGAATTTTAATTTTTTTCTGCCTAGGAAAAAACACATTAGCCGAAACTCCTCAACTTTCACAGCATTGGGTATGTCTCAATGTTGACTGGTGTATTGATCAAACCGCATTTGCGGAAGGTAAAGTTGTGCCTAATCCAGCCTGTTCGCCTGCCTCACGCGGCAATGGCCATAGAGTGAGATTGACCGCAAAAAACGACGCTAAACCGTTACCAAATTCTGATACGTATATTGTTGAATGTTTGTCAACAACCAATGGTGATCAGTGTACAACGGGAAATACAGCCGACGACAATCTGGTATATGGAAAAGATAATTCGGCTGCCTTAAAAATCAGTGATAAATATCAATTTCAAGGTATATTTGAGGCAGATGGGACTACGTCAACTACTAATCCTCAAAAGAGTAATGCAAGTGGTGATATTGGGCCGGTCGAATGGCAGAGTTATTCGAAAGGTAACGCCCGAAAATTTCTGGCCGTAAACTTCTTTGATGCCTCAAAAAATACTGACTATTTAGGCCGGGGAGGGCAGCAGCAAAATACCTTCAGTTTTGACGCAGCCAATAATGCAACAAACTGCATTGCTATCAGTTGGGACCCCTACGGCCGGGTATTTGATAGTCAGACTCTCGAACCAATTCCTCAAGCGGTAGTAGTGTTACAGGTTCAAAGACGAGACGGTAGTTTTTCCCAACTTTTACCAAGCGAAGTTCTAGGGGGCGCCATAGTAAATCCATTTATCACCAAAGAGGATGGAAGCTTTAGTTTTGTTGTGCCAGATGGGACATATAAACTTAATGTTTCTGATCCAAATTACCAATTCCCGTCAGACCTTTCCAAATTAAATTCTAACTACACAAAAATTTATTCAGATATTTATCCCGGTCAAACTGGAGATACAGTTTCGCAACATGGGACGATCTTGCACCGTGATATTCCACTTGATTCTAAAACCGGTGCAGGAATGAGCTACCCAGTAAAACTTATGCAGTATTTTTACGAGTTAAATAAAGAAACAGGGCAGGCGGTCGTAGAAGGCCGGACATCTCATCCTTTTTCAGTCGTGAATTTGTACAGTGATAAAGTTGGCGCAACTTCAAATCAGACTCCGACCCGTTTTCGCTTACTAACATCGCAAAAGACCGACTCATCAGGTAAATTTAAAATCGCTATAGATCAAACGACTTTTGCGAAAGATGAAATATTTGGGGAAATTGAGGTTCGAAAAAGCAATCTTATAAATAGTCTTGGTCTCAACTTTTTATTCGGCCTTTTTAATGTTTATGCGCAGCCTACCTCGTCGACGGTGGTTCGTGTCAATCCAATTCCGAATAATATCCAAGGTTATGCCTATGATCAAAATGGAACTGTCATGCCTAATGCCAGAGTCGGCATCTATCTTTCATTTTCTAATAAACCATATTATGAGACGTCGACCGACCAAAACGGATATTATGCCATTGATACAAACAATCTTCCCAACCTGCCGTATCGGTTACAATATGTAAGTTCGACCGGTGTAACTTCCAACGTTTCAACAACTCAATATGTTCAAGGCAATCAAAAATATTTAGCCAGCAATAAAATTAGCATTTACAATCCTAGCGGGGGAGTCCAAACACCAACGGCAGTTCCCCAGAATCAAAATCAAAACCTAAATCAAACCTCAGCCAGACTCCCAGCCGCCGGTTCTTCGACAACTTCGGGAAGTCAAAGCGCCAATCCAGTATTTTTAATAGCTGCTATTTTATTGATACTTATTTTGGTGGTTACGGGCCTTATTCTGTTTTATATTCGAAGAAAAAATCAGATTGACAACTCAACAGAAATAAACTAATCTTAAAATAAGATAAAATGAAAAAAATTTTGTCCCTATTAGTTGTTGCATTTTTAACGGGTGTTTTGTTTTCCTTGGTTCACACACGCGTTCTTGCAGTAGTTGCTAATCCGAAGAACTCACAAAACTCCAGTTATAAATACAGTTGTTTGGCAAGAGAGCAACTCGCTGGCCATAGAGTTCGTTTAACATCGGAGGGAGGGCTGCAACCTAATACACCGTTCTACTATCTTGAATGTTTTCTTTTGAATAATGCGAGTGTATGCACCTCTGGATCTCCGGCCCTAGACACAACTCTTTTTGGAACAGACAATTATTCACAGCTACAGACTAAAATAGGCTATAACTTCACGAGCGGTGGAAACGGTATGTATGATGCTGCAGGAAAATCCATCACTAATTCTGTTGTTGCCGACGCCAATGGCCAGGTTGCCCCGATCGAATGGCAAAGTTCAACGCCAACCTCAGAAGGCAGGAGATTTTTAGGCTTGCAAATTATTCCACGAGATCAAACGCAAAAAAATACAGTTGCAGAAGGTGGTCAACAACAGGATACCTTTGTTCTAAACGGAGGCAATTCTGGGTGCGTTCAGGTATTTTGGGATCCGTATGGTCGAGTATTTGACAGCCAAAGTCTTGAACCAGTTCCGGGAGCAAGTGTTACATTATCACAAAAAACTAACGGTCAATATTCGGTTGTTAGCGGTGCCAACGTTGCCAATCTGGTCAATCCGCAGTCCACAATAGAAGACGGAGCTTTTTCGTTCATAGTTCCGGATGGTACATATCAACTAAAAGTAGTACGATCCGGGTATGTATTTCCAAACGAGGCTACGAAGCTTAGTAAAAATTACGCCTTTGCCTATTTTGATATTTACCGCGGAGAAGATATAGTTCAAGCGGGAGCAATACAACATCGCGACATCCCAATCGATTCAACCGGGACACCTTACCGCGGCGATGTTAAGCTGCTTTCTTACTCGACAATCCTCGATAAATTAAACGATACCCTGATAATTCAGGGACGCGTTACCCACCCTTTGACAAAAATTAATATCTATGGCCAGAAGCCTGACTCGGCAAACCCAGGGAAATTTGTTCGAACGCGTCTTCTTCTATCTACACAGGCTGATAAACAAGGACAGTTTGACATAAGAGTCAACCTAGACAATCTTGATCCGTCGGAATTTGTCGGCAACCTTGAATTTATCAAAATCGACCTGACAACTCTTCAGGCTTCTCCTTCTGCAACCCAGCCAACAGCTATTTTGGAACCAATTCCCAATTATCTAGAAGGTTATGCTTATGACCAAAATGGTAATTTAATGCTCAATGCAACAGTTAATATTCTTGTCAATAACACAACAAAACCTTACTTTGAGACGACGACTGATGATAAAGGTTTTTTCAAAATAGATTCAGAATCTTTACCATTTTTACCTTATAAGCTTCGTTATACAGCTGCAACAGGATCGACATTGGATGTTTCACCGTCAATGTTCATAAGTCAAAATGCAAATTATTTGACTTCGAACAAAATAAAACTTAATAGCTATTTCAATAAAAACGGCGAGTTGGTGAGAGTTACTCCGACCGCGAGCCCCAATCAAAATCAAGCGCCTTCCGGAGCTAAAAATAACACTAGTCAAGGCGCTGGCGTTGCAGGATACGCAGCCAACGCTTATATAATTGCTTTTGTCATTCTTCTGATCATAATTTTAGTTGCCGTTTTGCTTTTCTATCTTAAAAAGAGACCTGATCAGATGCCTCCAGCTCCTCCTTCGTCTCCGACAACTCCAACCGCTTAAAGATTGTGTTAAAATTATACTGATACGGAGCGTAGTTCAGATGGCCAGAACGCAGCGTTTGGGACGCTGAGGTCGCGAGTTCAAGTCTCGCCGCTCCGACTCATATGGATTTAGTAAAGTTTACAAAAAACGGCAAGTTTTTGATGCTGGCACTAGATCATCAAGAACATTTCAAAAAAATTGTCAATCCCGAAGATCCGAATCTTGCAACTGCAGATCAAATTATAAAAGCGAAACAAAAAATTCTTCACGCCCTTAAAGAAGAATTTACAGCTGTACTTTTAGATACAGAGTATGGTCTTCCAGCTTATGAGGGGATTGCTAAACCTTTTATTTTAAGACTTGAGAAGAGTGGTTTTTTTGAAACCTCTGGAGTAAAAACCGTTGAAATTCAACACAGTGTTTCTGAACTTAAAAATAAAGGAGCCTCAGGAATTAAATTTCTTTTAGCTTTTAATCCCGATCGTGAAGAATCGTTAGGAGAACTTGAGAAGGCCCGTCAGGTCAGAAGCGATTGTCAAAAGAATTCTTTACCATTATTTTTAGAGATATTAACCTATCAAAATGAGGACAGACAATTATCAAAAAGCGAATTGATTTTGAACTCACTTGAAATATTTATGCAAAAAGGCGTTGTCCCGGATGTTTTCAAAATTGAGTATCCTGGTGATCAGGAGTCCTGTCAAAAAATCTCTCAACTTCTTAAAGAGACGCCCTGGATTCTTTTGTCCGGCGGTGATAATTTTAACGAGTTTACAACCCGAGTTGAAGTTGCAGCCAAAAATGGCGCAGCGGGTTTTTTAGCGGGTAGAGCGGTATGGCAGGATATTCCCGATAACGAAACGCTTCTAAAAAGTAGATTTTCCGAACTTGCTAAAGTTGTTCTTGATGCATGAAAAAAATTCTAATTTCATTATTTATTTTAATGGCTTTGGGTGGCGTTTTTTTTTATTTGTATGGTAGATTAAGGAGCCACAACCCAAACTTTTCTAAAACCGTTAAGTACACACTGAATGGAAAAACTTATCACTTTTTAGTTGCAACAAACGCTCCGGAATGGGAAAAAGGTCTAATGTACTACACAAAATTAACCAATGCCGACGGAATGCTTTTTATTTTTCCGGATCGGCGGTTCAGAACTTTTTGGAATAAGAACACGTATATGGATCTTGATGTTTATTGGTTGGATGGAAGTAGGGTGGTTACAAAAGATTTTTTGCCGTCAATCCGGAAAAGTAAAGGACTTGTGATTATATCTTCTCCCGAACCAGTAAACAAAGTTATTGAAATTCCTAGATAATTATTATACAACCGCTTGTTTTTCTTCTGATCTTTCTGCTCGGACTTAGACATGGCATTGATTGGGATCATATTGCCGCAATTACCGATGTTGCCGGGACCTCAGAAAGTAGACGTGAAGGTCTTATCCTAGCTTCTTTATACATAATCGCTCTAGGCTTGTCGGAATAACGCTGCTTTTTTTAGGATAATATCTTTTAATTTCTTATGCCTGGTACTTATGGTTTTTTTGAAAAAGAAAAGCTATTTTTTTAAAGCATCAATGCCGGGAAGTGTGCCTTTTTCGATGAACTCAAGCATTGCCCCTCCTCCGGTTGATATGTGAGTTATTTTATTTAAAAATTCTTCTTGAGAAATTGCGTTTAAGGTGTCTCCGCCGCCCACAATCGATGTCCCAGTGGAGTTTTCTACGATCGCATTATAGACGGAATCGGTCCCTTTACGAAAGAGCGGATTTTCAAAGTAGCCAACCGGACCGTTCCAAACAATAGTTTTTGCCGAAGCAATCAATGATCTAAATTTTATTAGGGTTTCTGGCCCAATATCCAGTATTTGTAATTCGGGCGAGACATCGGCAACTTTTTTAACTTCCGAGGTTGATCCATCAACAGTTCCAACCACGACATCCAATGGCAGTTGAATAACTGTATTTTTTTCAGCCGCAAAGAAAAAAAGCTGTCTTACTTTATCAAGTTCGCCGGAATCGTAGAGACTTTTGCCGACTTTAAACCCTTGAGCAGCTAAAAATGTATTTGCCAGGCCACCGCCTATTAAAAGATGGTCGGCTATCTCAGTCAGACGCCAAAGTAGATTCATCTTGTCTGATATTTTTGCTCCGCCTATAATTGCGATGAATGGTTTTTGCGGATTAGCAATTGCCTTTGAAATTATTTCAATCTCTTTCTCTAAGAGCAGTCCAGCGTAAGAAGGGAGATATTTCGTAATCCCGACAATAGAAGAATGGACCCGATTGCATACTCCAAAGGCGTCATTCACATAGACTTCTCCCAGATTTGCCAGGGTTTGAGTAAACACAGGATCGTTTTGTTCTTCGCCCGGATAAAATCTGATATTTTCTAATAAAATTATTTCATTCTCTTTCTGTTCGGAAATGATTTTTTTTCCGTCTTGCGAGGTAAAATCATTAACCAAAATGACTTTATAATTGGGTAAATAACTTTGCAGATCGTTGGCAACCGGGAGTAAGGAGAAGTTTATGTCGTGATTTTTCGGTCGACCCAGATGCGAAACAATAATAAGACGGTTGTTATTTTTTAAAAGATAATTTATCGTTGGGATCGACTGCTTGATCCTAGCATCATTAGCGATTGTATGATCAGGATTCAAAGATACGTTAAAGTCGACCCGCAAAAGAACTTTTTTATTTTTAATTGGAGTTTCATAGATATATGTGATTTTTCCTGCCATGAGATTAAAAGTAGTTCGCCAATTTTTCTACCAGGTCAACCAAGCGTGTTGAATAACCCCATTCGTTATCATACCAGCCAAAAACTTTTACAAAGTTGCCTGCCTGCGCAGGCAGGCCATTTATGACTTTTGTGTAGTTTGCGTCAAAAATCGCAGAGAAGGGAGAACCGACATAGTCAGACGAAACAAGAACTTCAGTTTCAAAAGCCAAGATTCCTTTCATTGTGGTTTCGGCCGCGGATTTAAAAGCGTTATTTATCTCCTCGACGGTAGTTGACTTTTCCACGGTAGCCGAAATATCGGCAAACGAAACAGTTGGGACAGGAATCCTTAAAGACATTCCATCAATTTTTCCCTTGAGTTGGGGCAAAGTTTTGACAACGGCAGTTGCGGCTCCGGTGGTTGACGGGACTAAATTTAAGCCTGCCGCTCTTGATCTGTCTTTACTTTTGGCAGGATCATCCAGAAGTTCTTGGCTTGAAGTATAGGCATGAGCTGTGGTTAGAAATCCTGAAACAATCTTAAAGTTATCGTCCAGGACTTTAAAAAGCGGTGAGGCACAGTTGGTTGTGCAGGAACAGTTTGATAATACATCACAGCTTTGAAAATCAAAGGTTGAGTCATTGACCCCCAAGACTACATGTGGGGTTTCCTCGTCTTTAGAAGGTGCGGTAAGAACGACTTTTTTTACAGTTCCTCGTAGATGTTTTTTTAATTCCTCTTTTTTAGTAAAGGCGCCGGTAGCATCAACCACAACATCCACCTGATGTACATCCCAGGGGATAAGACCCGGATCGTCAGCTTGAGAGGTAGCAATTTTTTTGCCATTGACTGATAAACCATCGGTTTCCGCCTTGACTTCAGACTCAAATTTACGATAGACAGAGTCATATTGAAGAAGATAGGCGAGCAGATCGTTTTGCGGCTTTCTAGTGTTTACAAGAACCAGGTCAAAAGAGTTTCTTTTTAGGGCAATGCGGGTAAAATCTCTGCCAATTCTGCCAAAACCGTTTAATCCAACTCGCAATCGCTTCATAGATTTATCTTAGCGATTTTTTTATAATTATTCAATTTGGTTTTTATATATCACTGCGGATTGATCCTCATAAATTTTTTTCCAGCCGTATTTTTCCGAATCATTTTCCAGAAGTAATCCCATAAATGTTCCAGGAGTAATCAAAAGATAATTTGTTTTAAGCGCTTGCAATTTTTCGTTCCAACCGTTTTTAGTTTGTAAAATTGTCAAATAAACTTCGTACGGGCTTTTCCCATTTTCGTCATGCCAGGCCGGCATCCTACCATCAACAAAAACTTTAACGCCCGGTTTTTGCCAGATTAAAAATCCTCCCCATTCATAGGTCGCGTAAACGTTGCCGGAAAGTTGGGGAAATGTTTTTAAGGCATGACAAGGATAGGTGGCTGCGCCATCCGTGCAGTAGTTTGACCAGGACGTATCAAATTTAAATGTAGTTGGCAGATCAAGCGTCAGAGCTAAAAATATGATGAGGATAAGTGCAGAACCGGTTATTAAAGTAATATTATTTACGTAATTAAACGATTTTAGCTTGAGATTTTTGAATAAGACATAAAAAAACACCGGGTAGAAAAACGCCAAATTCCTTCGAGCCTGTAATCCAAGAACTGTAAAGAAAATAAGAAGAAAAATCTGAAAAAAAGATATTTTTTTTCTTTTAAAAATCACGATAAGGTCAACCAAGCTCAAAATTACGATTATTAAGCTTTCCAAAGTAGGTGGTGCGACCCACTCGGCAATCATTGTATTTAGGTTTGCGGTGGCATGGTTAAAGATTTCCCGATAAACATTGCTGCCAAACGGATTAACGAGCGTAGCGATAAAAGCTAAAATAAGTATAAAGACCCAATATTTGTTAAAGCGTTTTTCAAATACTGCGAAGGTTAAAACAACCAGACCGATAAAAAATCCTATGTGGGTATTTACCCATATTAGAAGCAGCAACGGAAATAACAGTAAGTAGCGCATATTTTTCCGGGCTTTTTCATAAAGATATAAAGAAATGAGAAAAAAAAGAAAGGTAATGATTTGAGAGCGAAGACCCAGTAAGAAAACTGGCTCAGATAGATAAAAACTTATGAAATATCCAATAAATATTAAAGGTAAAGGAGCGGCAACAATTTGTAGAAAAATAACTGCAGCTAAAACAAATATAAAGCTACCCAATAGACTTATTCCCAAAAACCCGAAACGGTCAAATATAAATGCCAAAGATATGTCGTAAATAAAACTCGGGTTAAAAGCTCTATAGTTTGGCAAAAAATAGGAAAAGTTATTTTTTAGACAGATTGTGTAATTGCCTTTTAAGAAATCTTCACCGCAACGATAGTGCCAACCAAAGTCAGGATCTTTTACGGAAAGAAATCCAATGATAAAGACGGAAATGAGAAAAATAACAGTCAGAAATTTGTTCACAAAAGTATTATAGCTTTTTAAGGAACAGGATCGAAGCCGCCTTTGTTCCAAGGATGACAGCGGATTACGCGTTTAAAACCAAGCCAAAGACCTTGCAGCGATCCGTATTTTTGGACGGCTTCATAAGTATATTGTGAACAGGTTGGGGTAAAACGGCAGACTCGGTCGGACATAAAAAGCACCCGAAAAAAGTAGTTGTGGAAAAAAGCGGTTTTTTGATAGAGTCGGATCAGGCCTAAAATTATTTTCTTCACGTTATTTATTGTAGAATATGATCATGAAAATCTCCATAGTCACGCTTTTTCCAAATATGATCGAGGGTTTTTTCCAAGAAAGCATTGTTAAACGGGCCATTGCTAAAAAATTAGTTGAGATAGAGATTATAAATCTAAGGGACTTTGCGGTTGACGACTATGGATCGGTTGATGATCGGCCTTACGGCGGAGGAGCGGGGATGGTTTTACGGATTGAGCCGATTTATAAGGCTCTGTCTAAAATTTCCAATTTCCAATTTCCAATTTCCAAACAAATTTCAAAAGCCAGCAATCAAAAAATAGTGTTAACTTCCCCAAAGGGAAATTTGTTTACCCAAAAAAAAGCCCAGCGATATTCGAAGCTTAGTCAGTTAATTATTTTAGCCGGACATTATGAGGGAGTGGATGAGCGGGTGAGCGATTTTATCGATGAGGAAATTTCCTTAGGCGATTTTGTGCTGACCGGAGGAGAGATTGTCGTCTCTGCAATTGTTGACTCCGTGGTTCGATTAATTCCCGGAGTTTTGCAAAAAAAAGAAGCAACAAAACAGGAAAGTTTTAACGTCGGCGGCAAAAAAATATTGGAATATCCCCAATATACAAGACCGGAAAACTTTAAAGGTTTGATGGTGCCAAAAGTTTTATTGTCCGGAGATCATAAAAAAATAGAGGCGTGGCGTCTGAAAAAAGCAAGGGAAGAAACAAAAAAGAAAAGGCCGGATTTATTGAGTTAATAAACAATTTATGGGAACCACAATAGGTCGGGTCGAGGGTCTTCAATCAATGAACCCACAGGAAGTAATGATTGCTACTTGGGGTCAGTGGAATGTGGCTGCTAATTTATTAAATAAGCAAGATTTACCAACAGTATTGCCATTAAAACTTTCACGACTCAAACCCAGACAGGTCGCAATGCGTTTCCAATTATCGACAGACCAAATGGAAACTTTAAGAGAGAACGGAGCAATGATCGTTATAATGCCGCTCGCTAATGATGAATGGAGCGTTAGCATAACTCAGATGCAGGACTTCGATCAAGGGAAAAATTCGACCTTGGCCAAAAGGAGTTACAAAGCACTTGTAACTACGATTCAGTTTACACAAACTGCACAGTTTAAAGGAATGCTTACATCCGAAGAAGAGCAAATTATGAGGGAAACAGCTAATGCGCTTTTTTTATCACTCCCGCCCGGAATGCAAAGTGAAATAGAAGGTGAAGGCTTGGGTCCCAACGAGGTTCTTACAGTAATATATCCAAGAAACACTTGACAAAAAACCTTAAATTTTATGTAATTAATTATTACTTATCTAGTAATAGTTATTAATTTTTTAATAATCTTATGAAACTTACGGCAAAATCTTTTAACGAATCGATTTATAAAATGCAGGGGATTTCCAAAAAAACCGTTGAAGAACACCTGAAGCTTTATCAAGGATACGTTACAAAATATAACGAAATTATGGAAGCATTAGCGGCCCTAACCGATGAGGATTACTCAAAGGCAAATCAAACTTATTCCAAGATCCGCGAGCTTAAGGTTGAACTGACATTTGCCTGGGGGGGAGTTTACAATCACGAGATGTACTTTGGGCACCTGGGCGGCAAAGGAGGAGAGCCGACCGGAGATTTATTGACGCAGATTAATAAAGATTTCGGTTCATTTGAAACTTATAAAAAAGACGTAAAAGCAACCGGTATGGCCGCGCGCGGTTGGGTCTGGACTGCCTGGAATTTTTTTGAGAAAAGACTTTTTAATTATTTGGGCGACGCGCAAAACACCTATCCGGTATTCGGAGCCAAACCAATCCTGGCGCTTGATACTTACGAACACGCCTATTTTATCGACTACGGCGCGGCGCGGGCTCCCTATATCGAGGCATTTTTCACGAATGTCGCTTGGGAAGTCGTAACCAAGCACTTTTCAGAGCTCAAAAAGTAAGGTATAGTTATTGGTAATGGATAATAATGTTCCGCAAGACAGTGCGGAAGATAAAATTAGATCTTTCATCGCCACCTATCAACAAAATAAAAAACTTTTCATTTTAAGCGGACTTTTTTTTATTTTTTTGTTGTATTTTTTGGTTGTAATTTTTGTCTTTTTGCCGAAAAATAATCAACCTGCTCCTACTCAAACATTCACTGTACCGACTTTAGTTCCAACCACTGCATCTTTTGCCCAGGCCGGAGAAATCATAAAATCTTTAAGTTTTGATCCCAACTGTCACGTTGTAGTGACTACTTCAACCCGGACAATCTCGCTTGCTCCGTTTTCCAGTTGCGCAACTCAACTTTTTTACAAAATTTCTCCCAACGGACAGTTTGTCACCTATATCGAGGCTTCTGCCGCTTCGCAACTTATCACCTATTCACTGCAAAATAATGTCCAAGCCAATCTGGATGCTTTGAACTTTAAGATTCAAGACATGAGTTATGATGTAAATAATAATTTGGCGCTGTTATTTTCCAATAATTTTTACTATTACATTGTTTCAGCTCTTTTCCAAGGTTATCCTGGGAATTTTGATTCAACTAATTCAATATTTACCAATCTGAATCAAAACAAAGTGAAAATAACTCTTCCCCTTTTAGGAAGCTCTTATGCAAAAATTCAGGCGACTCCAACTGAAATTGATCTATTGGGACCAACTGGTCAAAAGATTTATGCTCTCTCCTATAACTCGCTTCTTGGCAGTTTGACTCCGACCCAAAGCCCGACGGTTGACCGTGAGAGTCTTGACTGGTCCAAACGGGTGCTGGTTTTAGACGGTAACTCATTTAAGACGGTTGGACTGGATGGGACAGATCCAATCGTCCATAACTTTTCTTGTAATGGCGTATCGGTTGTCCCCTTGGGATTTTTTTCGAATTTTTTGGCAAGAAGTCCGGACGGAAGAGAACTTTTTATGATTATCCCGACCGAGATTGAGATGCGACAAGATCCCAACTGGGTGAGCAAGGTTTTCGCGAAGCAAAATCCATTTAGCAAAGGTGACATTGCAATGTACGATCTGGTCCACGACCAATGTTCCGATTTGGGATTAAATCAAACTTTGAACTATCAGGAAAAATTTAGCGTTGCTCCGAATGGCAGTTATTTGGCCTACGTAGATTCGGGGATAAGTTTGTACGATATTCAGGCAAAAAAAACCTATCAACTGGCGGTTCACAATTCCAATAGTTATGCAAATCCGTCCGCGGTTACAGGCCCGCTTGTTTGGGATGCGCAAAGCAAATTTATTTACACAAGCGTCATCAATTTAGCAAACCTGCCTGCGCAGGCAGGTAACCAGACTAATCTAGTCCGCGCTTATTTTGACAATAATTTTAGCGGCAATGAACAAACGCTTCTTCCTTTAACATCGCAAGGAGCCGTATATACAGTTTCTCCGGATGGACAAAAAATCGCCTATTCAAAGAACGACAGCTATTACATATATAATATAAACTCCCGAACAAACACATTTTTGGCTAATCCCAGTCCCGCTGGACCGGTTAACAAAATTGTCTGGCTTCGCAACGGCACAATCGTGAGTGACAAATGGATTGTAAATCCCAATTCAAGTCCGTCTAACTTTACCTTTAGTCAAAACTTTCAGATCGATTACGGCGAAAACGATATTTTGTATGACCAGGGAAACGCTGTTTCCGAGTATAGTTTAGTTGAGCAGAAATTAATTTCTCCCAGTCCTAATATCAGCGGTAATTTACTCAATCTTTTTTATTAAAGCGCTGTTATAATATCATCTTATGATTGTTTTATCTTCAGTAACAAAATTTTTCGGAAAAAAACTTGCCTTAAATAAAGTGAATCTTAAAACCAAAACCGGTGAAATTGTGGGTTTTTTGGGTCCAAATGGTGCAGGCAAAACTACAACAATGCGAATAATTTTGAGCTATCTTGAACCTTCGTTTGGTCAAATTTCAGTCAAAGGATCAATAGGCTATTTACCCGAAAATAATCCGCTCTATCCGGAGATGCGGGTGGCAGAATATTTGAAATTTATCGCGGACATTAAAGGCGTTGACGATTTTTTAGAGACGGTTCAAGCCGTAGGTTTACAGGAAGTTATCGCAAGTAAGATCGAAGATTTATCCCGCGGTTTCAAACAAAGAGTCGGATTGGCAGCTGCGCTTTTGGGAAATCCGGATATCCTTATTTTGGATGAGCCAACTTCGGGACTTGATCCCCTGGAACAGGATAAGATTAAAATTTTAATCAAAAAATTAGCCAAGAAAAAAACCATTATTTTTTCAACTCACATTCTTTCCGAAGTCGAAGCCGTCGCCAATCGTTTGATAATCCTTAACAAAGGGAGCATTGTTTATGACGGAGTAAAACCAAAAGCCAGAGGCGGAGTGGAAAAATTATTTAAAAAATTGGTCAAATAGATATGTTCACACTCTATAAAAAAGAACTTAACTATTATTTGAATAATCCCATAGGTTACATAGTCATTGTTTTATTTGCCGCATTTGCCAACTTCCTTTTTGTTAAGGATTTGTTCGTTATCGGGTCGGCGTCACTCCAAGGATTTTTTGGATTTATTCCCTGGCTGTTTTTAGTTTTTATTCCAGCGGTTTCGATGCGAACCTTCTCCGAAGAAAAGCGCTTAAATACAATTGAGGTACTTTTGACCTTGCCGATAAGTGAAACGCAGGTTGTTCTGGCCAAATTTTTTGCGATTTTAACCCTGGCCATTATCGGTTTAGTTCTGACTCTGGGACTGCCGATTTCTCTGGCTTTTACCGCGCATGTATATCTCCCTGAGATCTTTGTCGGTTATTTGGGAGCGATTCTTCTCGGAGGAGCAATGGCCGGAATATCGATCTTTTTCTCCTCGCTTACTAAAAATCAGGTCGTGGCATTTTTGAGTTCGGTTTTAGTCATATTCTTCCTTTTAATTCTATCAACCGATTTTTTGGCCTCGTTTTTGCCGGGAGTTGTCCAGGACTTTATCAATAATTACGGACCGCTTTACCATCTGCAAAATTTTGTCAAAGGCGTCCTGGATTTTCGCAGCCTTTTCTATTTCTTGAGTCTTACGGCGGTATTTTTATTTTTAACCATTGTTAATTTGGAGAAACGCGATTGACATGTTGAATATTTTTAGACTGAAAAAAATGAAACGGCAGTTTATTTACGCAGTTACAATTATTTTATTTATTGGCATCAATTTTTTTCTGGCAGGTTTTTCTTTAAGACTGGATCTTTCCAATGGTGCCGCCTATACTCTTTCGCCTGCAACCAAAAAAATTCTGAAAAATCTTAATTCGGTTGTAGATATAAAATTTTTCGCCTCTTCGGATATTCCAGCCCGGTTGCTGCCTTTGAAAACCGACGTTGTCGATCTTTTGGCTGAATACAGACAATCCGGCGGCGGGAAAATAAATATTCAGGTCCTAGATCCAAAAACTAACTCGGGGGCAGCTTCGCAAGCTGCAGATGCCGGAGTCCCGCAAATCCAGTTTTCTCAGCTGGAACAGGATAAATACGCCGTGACTTCATCCTATTTTGGGATCGCTTTGTCTTACAGTAAAAAAAAGGATGTAATTCCGCAGGTCACTAATTTTTCCAGTCTTGAATATAATCTCACTTCTGCAATTTACAAACTTAGCCGGAAAGAGTTGGTTAAGGTCGGAACGATCGGAGAACCGGCGCCGGATGTCCAGGGAAATAGTCAACTTACTAATTTAACCCAACTTTTAAGCCAGCAGTTTACGGTCGACCCGCTGGATATTTCGTCAAGCTCGGCGGTTATAGATCCGAGTTATAAAACAGTTTTAATCTTTGACGACGGTCAGAAATCCTACAGCGATAATGAACTTAGTGCAATTAAATCCTATCTTGATCAAGGCGGAAAAGCCGTTTTTTTTGTCGACGGAGTTTCTGTTGATCCCAGTATGCAGGTTACTCCTTCCAAAAGTAATTTGTTACCTTTAATTGGTGACTGGGGAGCGGGGATAGAAAACGATTTAGTTCTTTCAAGTTCGGCTGAACTGGTAAATTTTGGCAATATCCGGGTTTCATTCCTGGCGCCTTATCCTTTCTGGATAATCACCGGCGATCTAAATCAACAGTCGTCCTTTTTTTCCAATATTCAACAGTTGACCTATCCGTGGGTTTCGGCGATCAGTCTCAAGAAAAAACCCGGGATCTCAGAGATAACTTTAGTTAAAACTACTTCTCAATCCTGGGAGCAAAAGGGCACTTTTGTTTTGAATCCTCAGACAATTCCCCAACCGGCAGCCAAAGATTTAAAAAGTTTTACTGTCACGGCCGACTTGAAAAAGCCAAACGGGTCAGAGATAGTCGTTATTCCTTCATCTCGTTTTGCTCTTGACCAATACCTAAGTCAGAACACGCAAAATCTTGAGTTTATTTTAAATATTTTGAATGAACTGGCTTCTTCAGGGGCACTTACCGGGATTCGCTCCCGTCAGGTGGCATTCTATCCCTTACCGGATCTGTCGACCAGCCAACAGGAAATTTTCCGCTACGCCAACATTCTGCTTTTGCCGCTTTTATTTGGAGTCTATGGCGCCTTGCGCTTAATGCGAAGAAGATAAATATTCTTGTAAAGCTTTTTTTAACCAGGTGAAGGCAAGTTTTGCCGCGAGAAGCTCAGTTTTTTTGAAGAACTTAAAATCGGAAATATCATCGGACGCTTTAAATTTATTGCCGACAGATGTACCGGTAAAAACAACCACAAGCGAGTGATAATTAATATTTTTATATTCGTAATAATCAGGATAGGAGCCAAAATATTTTAGGGATTTTATTTCAACCCCAAGTTCTTCTCTTATTTCCTGTCTTAATGACTGTTCGATATCTTCGTCAAAATCTATAAAACCTCCCGGGCTATCCCAGAAATTTTTGAATGGTTCAAAGCGGCGTTTAACCAGAAGAACTTCGCCTTTTTCGTTTTCCAAAAAAAGTCCGTTGGCTAAGGCAGGAGCAAGATAATAATAAAACCCGCAGTGGTTGCAGGTGATTAATCTTACGACGGATTTTTCCAGAGGTTTGCCACATTGCGGACAAAATTTGAGCATATTGAATTATAATTGTACCATGATAAAAACCCGAGCGGCAATTTCTCCGACCGGCTATCCGCACATTGGAACAATTTATCAGGCGCTTTTTGACTATGCTTTTGCCAAACGCCACAAAGGTAAATTTATCGTACGGATTGAGGACACGGATCAGGCGCGGTTGGTCAAAGACGCCGAAAAAAAAGTCTTTTCCGCTCTGGACTGGTTCAGGTTAGAAGAAGACGAGAGTCCTCGTAAAGGAGGCCCCAACGGTCCATACCGTCAATCCGAGCGTTTAGATATCTATAAAAAATATGCCCAAGAACTGGTTGAAAAAGGCAACGCTTATTATTGTTTTTGTTCCAAGGAACGGCTGGATGAGGTACGAAAAAAACTGCAGGCCGAAGGAAAAATCCCCATGTACGATAAACACTGTAGGAATAGCAAAGATCAAAAATTAAAGATCAAAACCGGAGAGCCGTACGTTGTTCGTTTAAAAGTTCCGGAAAATAAAAAAATTGTTGTCAAAGATGAGATACGCGGCGAGATTGAGTTTAATTCCAGTGAGGTTGACGATCAGATTCTTTTAAAATCCGACGGCTTCCCGACCTATTTTTTGGCAGTAGTCGTAGACGATCATCTTATGGAAGTGACACACATGGTTCGCGGTGAAGAATGGCTTCCTTCTTCTCCCAAAATCGCATTATTATATGACTTTTTCGGTTGGGAAAAACCCTATTTCATCCACACCCCGATCATCAGAAATCCCGACAAATCGAAGTTTTCCAAACGTCAGGGCCATACCAATGTTTCCTGGTATCAGGAACAGGGGTATCTGCCGGAGGCGATTTTAAACTATTTGGCTCTCATGGGCTGGAGTCATCCCGAGGGCAAGGAAATTTTTTCCCGGGAAGAGTTTATCCGCCTTTTTGATTTTAAAGACATCCACGCGGTCGGGCCGATTTTTGACCTGACCAAACTCGAGTGGATGAATGGGGAATACATACGCAAGGCGAAAATTTCTAATTTGAAATTTCTAATTTTTAATTTCTACAATAAAAAATATTCGGAAGAATTAATTGGAAAAACAGTTCCTTTGATTCAAGAGCGAATTAAAAAACTTTCCGACTATCTGCCGCTTTGTGAATTCTTCTTCCAAAAACCAGAGAAATACGAAGTCGATATAAGCGAAAAAAAAGTCATGCTGCAAAAAGTTGCGGAAACAATTTCCGCGCTTGCCGACTGGAAGGCTGATGTTATCGGCGAAAAAATGCAGGAGTCGGCAAAAAACCTGGGAATTAAAAACAGCGAATTTTTCATGACCTTACGCGTTGCGATAACCGGAAAAAAGATCTCGCCGCCTTTAAATGAGAGTATGGAGATACTGGGGAAAAAAGAATGTCTTAAGCGAATAAAAAATATTATGTAAATCCGTAACTATGCCAGAGAATAAAGCAGATATAGATTATTTTTTCTTGCCGGGTAGAACCAGTCGGTACGATCATATTAAAGGTGACGCTCTTACTGTAGACGGAATACCTTACCGATGCAAGAAACACAATAAAGACCTAGTTCGAAGTATAGGGATGAATGGCATAGCTAGATTAAGGTGTCCCAATGGAGATACGGTTTACGAGGAAAAAGGAAGAACTCAATAACTCGAAATCTTTCAGGAAAAAGAGCAATTTTTATTGGTAATAGAGATTATGTTGTAAAAACCTCTGAAGATATTCCATACGCTATAAATCTAATTAAACAGGCACATCGATCGATAATGTAAAATTGCCGGATGCGGAACTAAGTGGATGATTATCGAATTTTTGTAGATTTTAAAATTTAACTTCTCTTTTTTCCCTTTTTCCATCTTCTTCCGGGTAAACTTTTCAGAGATTTATTTATATAATTAGGATATGCCAAACGAGAGACCGCAATATTGTAGAAAAGCCGAATGCCCGAATTATAATGTCGTCTGTTATCTGACCAACATTTTAGTTCGTTGGTTCCCGACGAAGGCGGTACGAGATGCGGAAGTGAAAAGACTCAACAAAACCGCAAAAACCGACAGAATAGAAATCATAAAAAGATGCTCGGAAGATAGTTTTCGCTTTTAAAATAATAAACTTGACAGAAAAACCTTCAGATACTACGCCAACCAGCAAAGATGCGACTCAACCAGTATCCGAAGTGGAATAAAGGATAAATAATGCGGCCGCAGCGATTAGTGGAAGAACAAGTCTTTCCGATGGCGAAATTGAATAAATGATGCGAGAATATAAAGTCTCAAGAACAACAATAGGCGCAATTCTTAGGAAAAATAAATAAAAAGTAGTCCATGATTTTTAATCGTTAATCTTCAGTTTTTTTAAGAAGTTTGCTTTAAAATATTAGTATGAAAGCTTCAGATTTTTCGCTTCCGGATCAGGAGGGAAAGGTTCACAAGTTATCCGATTATAAAGGTAAATGGATTGTCTTATATTTTTATCCTAAAGACGATACCCCGGGTTGCACTACGGAAGCCTGTAATTTCCGGGACAACATAAAAAAATTTCAGGATAAAGGAGCCGTAATCTTGGGCGTTTCCAAAGATTCGGTCGAGTCACACAAAAAATTTGCCGAAAAATATCATCTCAATTTCACAATTTTGTCGGACGAGGAAAAGATCGCCATTAAAGCCTACAAGTCTTGGGGCAAAAAATCATTCATGGGAAAAACTTTTGAGGGAACTCTAAGAAATACGTATCTTATTGACCCCCAAGGTGAGATTAAAAAAGTTTACGAAAAAGTTAACCCGCTTATTCATGCTAAAGAAATCCTCAAGGATTTATCGAGCGCTTAATTTTTTACTGTTTTAAATACCGATTAAAGTCCGCAAATCGGATCGGTCCTTTAGGTTTAAAAACAGTAGGATTGTTGACAATTTCTTTACAAAGCGTATCCCAGGCGACCTTGTCGTGTGTCATATCCCAGTCGGCTTCATTTGGCACACCTAAGTCAGATTTATCGTAGAAAAATCCTCCTAATCCGATGACGTTTTTTAAGGAGGGTGAAATCGCGATCCCTCTTCTAAACCATTCAAGTCGGCGGGACTGGTCGGCAATATTCGTTTCAGTAATCATGATTGGTTTAGATGTCAATCTTTGGATTCTAGCGATGTCGGGAAAGACCGCTTCTTCAAACGAAGGATTTGGATAAAACATTGCGCCAAACGGAATCATACGGAATTTGTTGTATGTATCGATGCCCGCAATATCAATAAAATCATCGGGTGGAAAGTATTCCTCAAAAGGAATTCCGCCATTGACAGAAAGGATAGTTTTGGCCTTAGGGACAACTCTTCGTATCTCCGTGACAAATTTCTTATAGCCTTCAACAAAATCTTGAGGCTTATTTACCTGTGATCCATAGATCGTCCAATTGCCATTCATTTCATAAAAAGTCCTAAGAAGCACAGGCGAGTTTAAAGAATTCAGCCAGGCAAGAAAGGGTCTGATTGAGGCAAGGTAATTATCAGTATCGCGCCCGAACCTAAATACGCCATCTTTTGCTTGAGCCGGATCAAGCGATATCATCGGCATTTTTCCATCAGTAACTACGTTGGTTATTGCCCTCATAGTACGTTCCCGATAAAGACCGTTTTCGTTAAAAAAGAGATGAATTATAGGAAAGTCTGAAAACGGATTTATTCCTTCGGGTGTAGGGGGTGGGTAGACGCTTTGATCAGGAGCAGCTGCTAAGAGAAATGAATCGGGTTTTGGGACGACAAGCTCGGGAGTTTCAGAAGGCGGTAACTGAAGAGGCAAATAATATTCCGTCCACTTAGAGGCATTGTACAAACCGCTTACAACGCAAGTAAACAACCAGGCACGAAATGCTGAAGCTTTTAGAAAATGACAGGTTCTAAAACGAAGTGCAACACTTGTTGGTAAAATAACCAATGAGAAAAGCGCAAAATAGCGGGTACCAACATATATCTCTTGAGGAGAGAGTAAAGATATTTACTCACCAACAACAAGGGA
>JAJYOJ010000020.1 GCA_021796235.1 bacterium
GTAATAAGCGTTATTATTACTCAAAATAGAAATAATAATGGCAATCATTACATACATCAAATCAATTAGAAATCCTGCGATTGCAAAAGAAAAGGTTATAAGTAAAAGTGCAAAAACTATCCTAGGGAGAGAACTTTCTATCGAAATCACAGTCTGGGGATTTAATTTCATCCTAAACATGATCATGAAACCGATAACAACTAAAACAAGAACCAGAAGCATATATGAAATATCGCGAAAAAGCCCCCAAAGGTTGGCAAAAGGCTTAAGCGCTCCAAAACCTATTCCTTCAGCTGCATAGGCTTTGGGGACAAAGCCGGCATTTTGCAGACCCGAGTAAACCCAATACACTCCTGAAGCAGGCGGATTTGTATATGGCAGAATCAATAAATTTGTTAGAAAACCGAAAATACTGTGATTAAAATTTTTGTTTCCATCATTTGGATTATTAGTACAGGCTTCACCAATGGCGCTACATAAGACAGTTTTATAAAGCGCAATAGAAGTTCTTCCGTCTTTTGTGCTATTTAATTTTGGGTCGTTGATGATCTTATAAATTGCCTGACGATTTTTTTGGAGAGAATCTTGGGTGTTGTTAGTAATCTGAGGCTTATCTTTAGCAATGAAATGCAAAAAGAACGTTACAATGACAAAAAGAACTATCACAACAAGTAATAATTTTTTACCAACATTAAAGAGAGTTTTTAAACCAGTAAAATAATAGGAAATCATTACTTCATTCTATTAGTTAATTGAAAAGCGATCAAGGGGAATCGCAGGATAATTGTTCTTTAGCCACTGTAAAAAAAGTTGGCGGGTGGAGGTTTTTGGTTCGGACAGAGTTACAATAAATTTATCTTGGGCGTAGTCATAGGTTATTTGAAAATTGCCAAACGTAAGAGGTATTTTTTGGCGAAGCGCCATTTTTTGGGTGATGAGATCTTTTTGCTCGGGCGGAATTGAAACGTCATTGGCTCCGGTTGAGGTGGGCTGCAAAAGAGGAAATGGCGAAGGAGAGATAGAATTAACCTGTTGTAGGGAATTATTTTTAAATCTTAAATAAATTGCTGCTACTACAATAATAAGGATTATTAATCCGATAACCACGAGAGTTTTTAAATTGGACTTAATCATAATTCTAATTTATTCTTTCTTAACGGCAAAAGCAATTTTGTATAACGGATAAGGATAATAGCTATTTTCTTTAAAAGGAATTTGATAACGACCGTAATAAGGATCGTAGGCCCAAATATTGTTATTTCCGTCAACATTTGTTATCCAAAAAAAGTGTTTGCAACCGGATGCGCAATACTCTCCCAGCATAAAAATTGTCCAGCCTGCATCGGTATAATTTTTTAAATCTTGTGCGACTACATCGCTTTTTTGCTCGTTATAATAAATAACGTCCGAAGTTAATACTCCCTTTTCTGAAAGAATCTGTTTGGCGTCAAAAATACTTGAACCATTACAGTCTGCTTCAAGACCTTGCTGTTGATAGAGCTTCAGAGTTGCATCTGGAGTGAAACTTTTATCAACATAGGAAGATAGAATCATTGAGGCTGTAGCTATGCCGCAACCAGATTTGCAAAAAGTACAACTACCCATAGCCAGATTATCATAGTTGCCATCGCATTGTGGATAGTAAACCAAGTTACTGGGATTTGTTGGCTTATTACTCGGATTCGAAGCCGGCGGTTGAGGAGATTGTTGGGTCGAGGGAGGACTTTGAAAGATAGGCGAAGGAGAGATCGTAAAAATACTAAACATATTCTGCAAAATATTTGTAGTATTTGAGGCGGCTCTTGCATTAGAGGATAATATAAGAAGTATAAGAAGAAGCAAGATGTTGACAATAAGTTTTTTTTTCTTCATAATGGTAACATGGCTGGCATTTTTGATTTTATAAAAAAACCAACTGATACGCAACCCACTCAACCAGGTGTACCACAACCACCATCTCCTCAGCCTCCTAAACCGACACCGCCAACTAATATTGGACAAGCAAATTCAGGTATGCCTATCCCGACATCCTATTCGGGAATTGGTCCAACACCCGGCGGAGGAACGCCGTATTCAGGGATAGGTAACCCACCTGTTGGTCAGGCATATTCGGGAATTGGAAAACCACCGGCGATACCTGTACCGGAACAGCCAACCGACAAGCTCAAAGATCAAAGCTCAAATATCAAAGCAAATCCAGATGAGCCAAAAAAAGTAGGTGCTTCCGAAGAAAAACCAAAAACAGAAACTGCCGGAATTAAAACAGGTGAAGCTAAAAAATCCGAAGACCAAAAACCTAAAACTCCAGAACAGCAAAAAAAAGAAGAATTGGATTTAATGACGCACCTTACTCAACGATCCAATCGTGTATTTTTATCTGCTCAAACTAAAGCTAAAGAGTTGCAAAACGAATTGATCGATAGCGAACATATCCTACATGGTCTTTTAGCAGATACAGAAATTTATAATTTATTTGTTGAATTAAAAATTCAACCACAGCTCGTTGAAGAAGAGTTAGCAAAGCTTTACAAACATGAAAATAATGTCAAACTTCCTCAATTGTCTCCGCGTGTCAAAAGAATCTTAGACAATTCGTTGGTAATTGCCAGAAAACTTGGATTTGAGTTTATCTCACCTGAGCATATCCTTTTAGCTCTATATGAAGAAGGTGAAGGAGTTGGCGCGCGAGTTTTAGCAAAGCTTGGCGTTAAAAAAGAAGATCTGAATAAAAAAATCGTTGGGAAAAAGGAAGGATTGGAAGAACAAGAAAAGGAAGCGCAATCCAAAAAACAGGCACTGGAACAGTACACTATAGATCTCACAGCTAAAGCTTCGCAAGGACTTTTAGATCCGGTTGTTGAAAGATCCGAAGTTATTGAAAGAGTGATCCATATTCTTTCGCGTCGGACTAAAAATAACCCAGCGCTTGTTGGAGAGGCTGGCGTCGGAAAAACAGCTATCGTTGAGGGTTTGGCCCAAAAAATAGTTGCCAAGGAAGTTCCTGAACCGCTTCTTAATAAAAAAATTCTCCAACTCGATCTTATGAGTATTTTGGCCGGAGCAGCATTCCGAGGCGAATTTGAGTCACGGATGAAGGATTTGATTGAACAAATTAAAAATTCGCAAGGTCAAATAATTTTATTTATTGATGAAATTCATAATATTGTTGGTGCAGGTTCAACAGGTGAAGGATCGCTTGATGCCTCAAACTTTTTGAAACCGGCACTGGCGCGCGGTGAACTTCAGCTCATTGGAGCCACAACTCTTACGGAATATCGTAAATATATTGAAAAAGACCCGGCGCTTGAACGACGCTTCCAACCGGTCTTGGTGCCTGAGCCAACTGAAGAACAAGCTGTAAAAATGCTTCAAGCTATTAAAGACAAATATGAAGCTTTTCACCGCGTTACTATACCGCAGGATGCAGTTGACGCTGCAGTTCGTCTGTCCAAACGGTACGTCGGTGACAGATTTTTACCAGATAAAGCCGTTGATCTTATCGATGAGGCAGCCTCGGCGGTTCGACTGCCCTTAATTTCTTTACCAGAAGAGATTCGTTCCCAGGAGTCAAGAATTGCCGAGCTGAACCAAGAAGTTACCGAGACAGAAAAACGAGCCGATAAGGTAAAGGCCCGAATTCTTCGCTCCAAGCTTGACGATCTGCAAACTTCCTTAAAAGAAAAAAAGGATGAGTTTAATATTAAAAAAGGTCAAAGTACAACGTCAGTATCTCCTGAAATTATTAAAGACATCGTTTCTCGTTGGACCGGCATTCCGGTTTCGAAGATTACCGGTTCGGAAATGGAAAAGCTTGCCAACCTGGAAAAAATAATGCACGAACGGTTAATCGACCAGGACGCAGCAGTTGCGGCTGTTTCCCAAGCTGTGCGACGCGGTCGAGCCGGACTAAAATCAACCGGCCGACCAATCGGGAGTTTTGTTTTCTTAGGACCAACCGGTGTTGGAAAAACCGAACTTGCCAAAACTTTAGCGGACATCCTTTTTGGCCAGGAAGAAGCAATGATCCGTTTTGACATGACAGAATATATGGAAAAACACGAAGTTGCAAAATTATTGGGCGCACCTCCCGGCTATGTCGGTTATGAAGAAGGCGGTAAATTAACCGAAGCTGTCAGACGCAAACCATATTCGGTTGTACTTTTTGATGAAGTTGAAAAAGCCCATCCTGATATTTTTAACATACTTCTTCAGATACTTGACGACGGCCGCTTAACCGACAATAAAGGCCATGTAATTTCATTTAAAAACACCGTCGTTATATGCACATCCAATATTGGTACCGGAATTATTCAAAATGAACTTTTAAAAAATGGCAAGATGGATATCGAAGAGCCACCTGTTTTGTCAACCTATACCTTCTCGCCCCGAGGAAGGGAAATTTTAGTCATTGGCACAAAATATTTTGAAAGAGATTCTTCTGATAAAAGTAACGTCGGTTGGAAAGATTCAATGATCTTGGATTATTTCTCGGGCCAGAAAATTGAACAGGAAGAAAAAGATGCACAAAAAAAGCTGGAAAACTTTCCAATCTCCGGTTTTGACACCCACACCATGTCAGCCAAAGGCGAAGAATATATTACGAAGGGTGAAAAAGTATTCTATCGCTCCTCAACCACCGCAAAAATCTGGAAAGTAACTAATCTCATTGATTATTTTAAAGATGGAGTTGTTATCAATGCTCTACCAGATACACCTGAAGAACAGTTGCCGACCGCAAAGCTAAAAACTCATACTTTCACTCCGGATGAGAGAGAAATTGTAAGCTATAAAGATCGTTATTGGGTTAGAAAAGAGGGAGTAAAAGACTGGCAAACTGGTTACCTAAAAGATTATTTTAAGGACCAAACGATTGAGAAAAGCGCTTTCCCCACGTCTCATTGGGATATTCAGGCATTTTCTCCGACTGGTTCGGAAGTTATTATAGTGGGTAATAATGTTTGGACTAAAGGTACTCAAGATAAATCTTGGAAAATGGCAACATTAAAGGAGTATTTTGGGAAAGATTTTCCGCTCGATCGTGAAGTCGAAGAAAAAAAGAAGGTCGAGGATGAAATAGATACAAAAAAATACAGTGGAATAAAAGATAAAGTAATGACGGAGTTACGAAAATTTTTTCGCCCCGAGCTTCTGAACCGATTTGACGAAACAATTATTTTCGAGCCGCTCAAATTCTCTCACATGTTGGAAATCGTAAAACTTCAACTCAAGGGAGTACGAAAACTTTTGGAAGATCAAGATATGGGTTTTTCATATACCGATAGTGCGGTTAAAGAAATCGTTAGAAGCGGCTTTGATCCGATCTATGGTGCTCGCCCTCTAAGACGCGCCATTCAAAAACTAATTGAAAATCCAATTTCGACCTTAATTATCGAAAAAAAAACTTCAGATGGGAGATCAGATTG
>JAJYOJ010000013.1 GCA_021796235.1 bacterium
CCCCCAGAAAGTGTTTACAGTTCAAAACACCAAATGAGATGTTTGAGAAAGAGGTAAACAGTTACAAGTTCCGTAGATACAGACGGGCAAAAGAAGACGGGTGTTGCACTTCAACTTAGAATGCAGGAATCTCTTCTTCCCACCCTTTCCATAACTTAGAGCATTATACTATAAGATTGGTGAGAATTATTATGAATTTGCAAAATTAAATCTTGGTGTATAATACCAATCTATGGAAGTATTTAAAAAGAGACAATGCAACTTTCAATGTCCGGCTTATGCTGAAACAGCGGCACAGCAGGAAAATAATCGGCTTGTAGAAAGAATGTCGGCTTCAGGAATTCCCCTGGAGGAAACTTATGGCTATACCGGCACATGCTCCGCTAAAACCATAGACGTTACACCAGGCGCAGAATGCGGAATAGGAAAAATAACATTTACGCTATGGTTGGCAAGCTATAATCAGAACCCCGAAAAACCTTCAGCTTAGATTCAGAATTCGCATCTACCATTATTTTTATTATTAGTTATCAATACCTATGATAAAACGTATAAAGAAGAGAATACTGATCCATTACCGGATCGTTAAAAAATTTTCCACCCTGATTAACGCCAGACTGGCGCAGGAACTTTTGAATATTTATCACGTGCAGACGAGGATTGTCAGGACTTATAATGAAGCGATCTATCTTTTAGTTACGCCGCAGGATTATCAGCTGGCCCACCGGGTGCTTTATTAGGAATAATAGATTTCTTGCCAGTGGGGATCGGTTTCAACCGTCAGATCCAAATAAATTTTTTTACTGGTTGCCAGGGCAATTTCTTTCCGGGCATAGGCGCCAATTTCTTTGATTTTGCGGCCGGCCGCTCCGATGAGCATTCTTTTGTAGCGATCATTGGTGGTTAGAATCCGGGCCTTGATGTAGGTCAGATTTTTAGTTCTTTCTTTTATTTGGTCGACGACGACGGTTGAGGTATAAGGAATTTCCTCGCCCATCAGCAAAAAAACCTTTTCCCGGATTAGTTCGGAGATAAAGTTTTTGCTGTCCATATTCAAAAGGGGATAGCTGTGTTCTTCAACTTTTGAGCTTGGGGTTTCCGGCATATACTCAAACATTTTGGTTAGGAGCGGTTTGACATGGGTCGAGTGAAGTGCCGAGATTTCAAAAGAAACCGGAAACTCTTCCTTGAGAAATTCGTACTGGGGTAGAAAGGTTTTTCCAGTCCTGTCAATTTTATTGATAACCAGAATTTTAGGTTTTATCAGTTTACGCACAATCCCCAAAACCTTCGCCTCTTCAAAATCGCGTTTTCGGGTGTGGTCAACCATATAAATGATAAGATCAACATTCTCGTTGATCGTCTGCAAGGTTTTTTCATTGATTTTTTTGGATAATAGATCTTTTGCTCGGCCAAATATCCCGGGCGTGTCAACGAACACGATTTCACCGCGCTCATCCTGATACAAAGCTCTTATCGGGAAGCGGGTCGTTTGCGGTTTAGGCGAGGTGATGGCAACCTTTTGGCCGATAAGATTATTTAAAAACGTCGATTTACCGACATTCGGTCGGCCAATTAATAAAACTTTTCCTGATCTCATGGCATACATTATACTATAGGGATATGGCTGAACTGACAGATAAAGAAGTTATTTTAAAGATCAAAAACGGCGAGATCGACTTTTTTTCGCTTTTAGTCGAGCGCTATACGCGGATAATATTTGCCTATGTGCGGGGAAAAATTTCAGCCCAGGAGGATGCTGAGGATTTGGTGCAAAATACATTCATCAATTTTTATAAAGCCATTGACAGGTTTGATATTTCGCGAAAAGTTTTGCCCTATTTATACGAGATTGCCAAAAACGAGATGCGCATGTTTTTCCGGGCTAAAAAAAAGACAGTAAGTCTGGATGAAAATATCGGGGTCGGTGCTTCGGAAACAAGCTTGGCAACGGAAACCCAGATGGAAGATGTATTACAATATCTATCAGAGCGGGAAAAAAACACACTGAAACTTTTGCAGGAAGGCTATTCGTATGAGGAGATCTCGGAAAAAATGGGATTAAGATTGAATACCATTAGAACTGTTATTCGCAGAGCCCGTTTAAAATTAAACAAACTTGATAATTATGGATAATTTACAAAAAAAAATCCTAAAAAAGGTTTATAAATACGAAACCCTAAAAACGCTCGGCTATTTATTGACAAGGGCTCTTGCGGTTATATTACTTTTTCTGGGAATGATTTTTTTGCTGCAAGCGATAATTCAATATTATCTTGCCTCCCAGACACTTGACCTTTTGCAATTATTTACGGAAGACTTTGATACCATCCGGCAGTATTTTTGGGATACGCTGTATATTATTTATATCGAATCGCCAAAATTTCGTCTGACAATTCTCGGAATTATTATTTTTTTATTTCTAATTTTAATCTTGACAATTGTCAAGAATTTTGTCAAGATAAAGCGTAAAGTAAGCTTATTAATAAAGTTTTGGATCAAATAATACTATGAAAAAATTACTAATTTTTCTCGTACTTGTTATTATTGTAGTTGCCGGTGTTTATCTTTACCGGAAAAGAAACCGGCTGATGCAGCAAAATCCCAATCTCCCAGGTAACGCTGTTTTACCAACCGAGATGCCCTCGACAACCACACCAAGCACCGGAACCGATATGACCAATCCGGGGCAGCAACAGATTTCCCTGACGATCACGGCCCCGCAAAATAATTCGACGGTTACAACCGCCTCGGTTCAGGTCGCGGGGAAGACCGTGCCCAACGCCGATGTGTCCGTGAACGACCAGGATCTCAAAGCTGATGCTCAAGGTAACTTTACGGCAACCGTGGGTCTCGACTGGGGCGACAATATGATTGATGTCGTAGCTAACGATGCCCAGGGTAACTCGGCCGAGCAGGAAATCACTGTTACCTTCAACGCGCCGCAGTAAAACCGAGTCAAAGACTCTTGAAACTTTTTCCAAATTATTGCATATAGTTATATAGATAGTTAGAAATTCACTAGATTTGACTTATGAAAAATCAGATGCTGGTTAAAATCTTTTCGTCAATTATTTCTCTTCTGTTTTTAGGTGCGACAGTTATTCCGGTTTTTGCCGCTCCGCCGGCCTGGGTAACGCACAGACGCGACCTCAAGAATCTGTACCGAGGATCAGGCAACACTCCCTCAGTTAAATTAGGTAGAAGCATGCAGGCTAGAATAATCAACGGAGTTGTGACAGGTATAAGTGGAACAACCTTGACCGTTTCGGCCAACGGCGTAACTTATACGGTTGATACCAATTCAAGTACAATCTTCCGCCGCCATTTTTGGGGAAAATCGTTTTTTTCGGATATTTCTGTATCTGACCACGTCAATATATTTGGAAAATTTACCGATACGACTAAAACTACAATTTTAGCCCAGATGGTTAGGGATCTTTCGGTCATGAAAAGATTTGGAACATTCTTTGGCACGATTCAGTCGATCAGCGGAAGCACTATATTTATGCAGACTTTGAGAAGAAGTTCACAGACAGTAACCGTTTCCGGATCAACCAAATTGATCAACCGCAAAGAACAAACAATCGCCCTGACCGATATCAAGGTAGGCCAGAAGATTAGAGTTAAGGGATTGTGGGATCAAACCAATAGTACTATAACTCAGGTAAAACAGATCAAGGACTTTAGTTTACCGGTCGTAAATACCCCAACTCCGACACCATAAAAGTCGCGATAAGGGTAAGTACTAAAGAGGCAAACCAACCGAGGCCAACTTGTAAAAAAAGTTGGTCTTCGCGTTTTTCAACTTCCCGGATCGATCTGCCTGCCGCGACATAGCCGGAATTTATTCCGGTAAAATGGGTGACGACGAGTGCGCTTCGAACTCCCATTTGGGGTTCCCAGGTGAATCGGTCTTCCGTATTTTCTTTTGTGAAGCTAAAAACGCCCGGAGGTAAGTTTGGCAATTTGCCATTTAAAACGGCGTTTCCCGCAATCGGTTTGCCGGCTTCGTCAAAAACAATCAGGTAGGGAGCCAAACTTTTTGTCAGATCGACTTTATTTTGTGGGACGACTTCACCGGGATATTGCCCTTGATAAAGGGCAGTTGCGGCATCTTCAGCCATCTGTATTTGCGGATCATTGGCGCCGATTTGTATAGCCTGTTGGACGGTCAAATAGATCAAACCGGAAATTAAAGTGATGGTAAGCGCAAGTGGCAACCAGATAATAAAAACTTTTCTGATTTTTTTGTTGAGTTTAAACATTTAATTTTATTGAAAACTTTTAACAAAGCTTCAGTTATTTTTCAGAAATCCCCATACAATAGTTATATGAAAATTTCCAAAGAAATTCTATCTCTAATTTTATTCATAATATTAGTCGGGATATTCTACCTTTATCATTTGCGAAGTCAAAATACATTTTCTAACTCGGTTACACGCGTACCCACTCCGGTTATCCAAAATCAAAATCCTTTAAGTATTGCGGCGCTGCGGGCAAGAAGTTATCCGGGAAGCCAAATTGTTATCGAACAGACACTTTCTCCGGGCAGTAATTATCAACAGTATATTGCTTCCTATAAATCGGATGGATTAAAAATCTATGCGCTTTTGACCGTCCCTAATGGTCAAAAACCTATTGGCGGCTGGCCGGTTATACTTTTTAATCACGGTTACATACCGCCGGAGCAGTATCGAACTACCGAAAGATACGTAGCCTATGTTGCGGGTTTTGCCCAAAACGGCTATATTGTTTTTAAGCCCGATTATCGTGGTAACGGATTTTCCGAAGGTTCTCCCGAAGGCGCCTACTATTCTCCGGCTTATACAGTTGACGATCTGAATGCTCTAGCCTCGATTAAAAAATACAAGGATGCTAATCCCAATAAAATAGGAGTGTGGGGACATTCGATGGGCGGCAATGTCACGCTGCGTGATTTAGTTGTTGATCCAAAAAGTTTTAAAGCGGCTGTAATTTGGGGCGGCGTTGTCGGTTCCTACACCGATTTGATGTTTAACTGGCAACGAAGAGTGTCTTACCAACCAGGTCCTACCGAAATGGCGCTTCGCAACCGGTATCGGCAAAATCTGACTCAACAGTTTGGAACGCCACAAACCAATCCGAGTTTTTGGAACTCGATTGATCCGACCTATTTTGTTTCCGACATAACTTCGCCGGTTCAGTTGGACGTAGGCGGAGCAGACGAAGAAGTTCCGATAGCCTTTTCTCAATCGTTTCGTGATAAATTACAATCTGCCGGAAAAACCGTTGAGTATTATGAATACCCGGGCAGCGATCACAACATTTCGCAAGATTTTGACTTAGCGATGCAAAGATCGTTGGATTTTTTTAATAAATATTTAAAGCAAAATATAGATTGATATCTGTGAAATTAAATAAATTAACTCCTGAAGAGGAAAATGTAATTGTTGATGACTTTTGGGAAGAAGGGACATATGTCTGTCGACACTGTAACACACCGTTTTATACCTCAACCAGTAAGTTTCATTCCGGCTGCGGCTGGCCGAGTTTTGATAGGTAGAACAATGGATAATCCATCCTATCACGATGTTTCTTCTGGGTTTAAATCTATAAAAATTACTACGAAAAGCACAAAGATGATCCTTACTGCAGTAAAGTTGTAAGCTGAAGTGGTTTATTTTTCAGCATTAAAAACCAGGGTAAACGTCGTGCCTTTTTTCGGAATACTTTTTACAGAAACTTTGGCATGGTGTAGGTGGATGATTTTTTTGGCTATAGAAAGACCTAGGCCGAAGCCATCGACCAGCTCTTTAGAACGTGATTTGTCGCCCCGATAAAAACTGTTAAAGATATAGGGAAGATCTTTCTGACTTATTCCAATCCCGTTGTCTTTTATTTCAACAGCGAGAGTTCCGTCTTTTTTTTCCGAATTGACATATATTTTTCCGCCTTTAAAACTGTACTTGATTGCATTGTCTAAAAAAATCACAAAGAGTTGGATTAATTTTTCTTTATCGCCGACTATATAATTTTTAGGAACCGCAGTTTTTAGAGAAATATTTTTTTCATTAGCTAAATACTGAACTTTTTTTGCCGCCTCCTCAATTATTTCTTTAAGAGATACTTTTTGCATGAGAGGTTTAACAACGTTTTTTTCAAACTGGGTGAGGAGCAGTAAATTATCAGATAACCGTTTCATGCTGTCGATGTCGGAAAGATTATTTTCGAGAATTTCTTTTGCCGATTTTGTATCGAGATTTTTATCTCGCAGATTTACTTCGATTGCCGTTTTCATCGAAGTCAATGGAGTTCGAAGTTCATGCGATGCGTCAGCTATAAACTGATTTTGTTCATCAACCATTTTTTTGATTGGTTTTAAAGCCTCACCCGCAAAAATATATCCAGTCATTGCCGACAAAATTAAAACAAAAAGGTTGGCATAGGCCAGATTTTTTATTACTCTATTTTCGGCAATCTCTAAGTTTTCCGGATTTGGTCCGGGTGGAGGCGGTAAATTTATTCCAAACTGTGATTCTACGGATTGAAATACTGCAATTCTTCGGTAGCTTCGTTCCAGTTCCCGGTGGCTAACGAAAAAAAGGATAACGCTAAAGATAGCACTGATGAGAACACTGATTAAAACATACCACAGAGTCAGTTTAAGTCTAGCCGATTGAAACATATTATTTTCCGATTTTATAACCGAAACCACGTATTGTCTGAATTAGAGCCGGTTTATTTTTAAAGGGCCGGTCGACTTTATTTCTTAAGTATCTTATGAAAACCTCGACAGTATTGGGCAGAATATCTGAGTCATAGTCCCAGACATGTTGGATAATCTGATCTTTATTGACGATTTGGTTGGGATGGCGCATAAGAAACTCCAAAAGTGCAAATTCTTTTTGCGATAGTTTTATAACAGTTGCGCCGCGTTTCACTTCAAAGCTCAGAGTATTTAGAGTAAGATCATTCATTGTTAAAATGTTGCTTAACTGGGTTTTTGGTCTTCGATTTAGCGCTCTGATACGAGCCAATAGTTCTTCAAAGGCAAATGGTTTAACCAAATAATCGTCAGCTCCGGCATCGAGTCCTTCGACCCTATCTTCGGTCTGGCCTTTGGCAGTAAGCATAAGGATAAAAGTGTGGATATTATCTTTACGAAGTTGTCTACACATTGCCAACCCGTCCATTTTTGGGAGGAGGCGGTCCAGTATTATTAGATCATAATCTTCGGTTGAAGCCAGATCATAGCCGGATTCGCCGTCAAAGCAGACATCCACGGCGTAAGATTCCTGTTCAAGTCCTTTTTTTATGGATTCGGCAATCCGATGTTCATCCTCTACAATTAATATCCTCATAGTATATATTATATAAAACTTAGACAAACCCCGGGAAAAAGTCGGTTTTAATTTTATCTTCAGCTATTCCCAAAGTTTTCAAAGTTTCTTTAAATTTTGTCACTAAAGAATTGGGTCCCGAAATGTAAAAAAGTCGTTCCAGATAATCTGGCACAGTTTCCTGAATCATTCTTCCATCAATTCGTCCGATTTTTCCGCTCCACCCACTTGGTAAATTACTTGTATCAGTTAGAGTATAGACTGTTTTTATCCCCAACTCCCTTTCGGCCTGGTCAAAAATATCTTTATAAACGATTTCCGGTGCATTTTTATTGGAATAAAAAAGTACGATGTTGCGTCGTTCCTGTTTGTCAATGAGATATTTAATCATACTTCGATAAGGCGTTATTCCTATTCCGCCCGCAATAAAAACCATTTTCTGGTCTTGATTTTTGGGTAAAGTAAAATCCCCGGCCCGTTGTGCGGCGACAATTGTTGTTTGATCTGTCAGGGCGAGTAGCGATTTTTTGTAACTACTGCCCGGGTTATAAAACTTGACTCCGATTCTGAGAGTAGCTTCGGTCGGGGAGGAAGCAAGTGTAAAATAACGCCGGTTGCCGCGGCTGTCAGTCTGCGGATGAGACAGTGTCCATTCCATATACTGACCAGGCACAAACGCCAGTTTTTTTTGTAGCGGAAAAACATAGTCAAAAGTATCGGTGGCAGTTTTAATTTTCTCCTTAAGTTGCAACATGAGTTTTTCTTTCGGACTGACAAGATAGGAAAAAATATTGCCTAAAATTAGGGCCTGTTCGGGAGCAAGGTATAAAGAGCCGATATGAAATTGGGGTGAAAATAAAAACCCAACCAGTGCACCATAAATTATCTGCAGATTATTGGTCGGAGGAGTAGTCAAAGGTTCGGTTAGCATAATAAAGGCAAAGAAAAGAAGAGGCGAATGGAAAAGTGAGGTATTTAACAGAGAAAAGAGATTAGAGCCTTTTATAATAATATCTGCCAAAATAACCGCGGCTGTCGCAAAAAAGAAGCTAAAGACCAAATCGTCTCTTTGCGTTTTTCGTAGAATCAGAAGCCCGCCTAAAAGCACTAACGGCATCATTGCTTGATTGCCAACCCACCAGCTGGCTGATTGATTGATCGCAAAAGCGGTGATCACAACCGCGACTGCGACCGGATTAAAAATATGTTTATTGCCAAGAGCGAGTATATATTTTGAGGCCATGGCCAAGATGGCCGCCCAGATGAAAAACATTATGTTTGAAAAACTCATGGTCGGAGTAATGATGAGAACAAGGATCAACGCGCTGATATAGGCCGATTCAATATTTGTGGGCGCCTTAAATACCAGCGCAAAGACTTTATTTGTAATTACGGAAACAACAACTAAGATGAAAGTTGAAAAAACAATTGCCAAGGAGGAATAGGGTAGAATTTGGAAAAAACTTAAGACAACGGCTGCTCCAACTAAAACGCTAAGATAATAAAGCATCAGGCGGTACATCGTAATTCGATTTAAAATATTATCTATCAGGTTAAGCATCAGTTTTTAACATAACTTTCAAAACCGGTTGTCATAGTCGCCACGCCAGACTTATCGATCATATAACCTTCAAACCCCTGCAGAGTTTCAATAAAATTAATTCCGGTTTTTCCCATGGCAAATGCGGCAGTGGCAAATCGGTCAGCTTCATAAATGTTGGGTCCGATGATTGTTAAACTAACAATTTCTGTGATTTTCTCATCCGGTTTATGCGGGTTATAGATATGTTGACCGCGAATGGCTGTGCCCGAAGTCGCCAACCCGAGATTTTCTATATTTATTATTTTTACATTTTCGACGCGCTTAAACGGATTTCTGATGCCAATTTTCCAAGACTCGTTTTTTTTATTTTTTCCCGAAACCTGAATATCACCTCCGGCATCGACATAAAAATTTTTAAATCCCTGCTGTTTCAAAATATTGGCTGCGTTATAGATTGCCCAACCTTTAACAAGTCCAGACGGATCCAGTTTTCCCTTTTTTTCAATATTAAAATACCCTAAAGTTTGTTCGGAAGTTTGCGCACATAGTTCCAAAACTTTTTTCATATCTTGGCTGCAGTCTTTTTTTGCAAGAATTCCTTTATTGATTTTTGATATTTCGCTGTCATTCTTAAAGGTGCTGAACTTTTCATCAATATAGACAAAATAAGCAAAAACTTTTTCAATATCTTTTGTTTTAACCCAGGGATCGACTACCTCAACCGTAACTGGCATGTCCATAATAAGTTTGGTTTTTTTCATATTATTTTGCTTGAGCCAATGCCGAACCCAGTGATTGGATAAAGGCTTGGCTTGAGTCGGTCGCCCCAGAAACAATATCAACCTGGGCGGTTTGAGCCCGGATAACTTCTGATTTCAATATCGGCATTGCCTGCATATTGATCATGCGCGATGTCATTCGATCGTTTGGGTATTGTAGAAACTGAACATCGCCAATCTTTCCAGCTTGGATTGTGACCTGAACCTGAATGTTGCCATAAAAAGCATCGACGACATCGCCGGTATAGGTACCGTTTTTATAGACTCCATTGGTTGTTGAGCTGCTCGAACCATTGGTAGGAGTTGAGGTTGGAAGTGTAACCGGTGGGAGAGCTTGAGTGTTAGCCGGACCTTCGCGGACAAAGAAACTATAAACGGCAAAGGTTCCGATGACAGAAAGCGATAAAAAAAGTTTTTTCATACCATAACTTAATCTCTCGAGCTTAAATAAAGCTTAAAAATACTGGAGAGGATTTATTTTACAATACCATTGTTGTATACTTTGTTTTTATGAATTTCTTGGAGCCGGTTATTTTTTCTGTTATCAGCTTTATTTCTACTTTTTTGGGCGGATTGGTTTCAATACGCAATCGTGAAAAGCTGCATTACATAATGAGTTTTACCGCAGGAGTTCTTATAGCGGTTTGTTTTTTTGATATCTTACCTGAAGCCTTCCAAATTATCGCGCAAAATCGCTGGGATATTACACCTGTTATGATAGCGGTTATTTTAGGTTTTTTGTTTTTCCATATTTTAGAGAAAACTCTTCTGATCCATCATTCGCATGAAAACGAATATGCATCCCATCATCATCCGACAGTAGGATTAACCGGAGCATTAGGACTTTCATTCCACAGTTTTTTGGATGGAGTTGGAATTGGCTTGGGTTTTCAAGTAAGTTCGCATATTGGTTTTCTCATAGCGGTTGCCGTAATTGCCCATGATTTTTCCGACGGATTAAATACCGTTACCATAATGCTTACTCACAAAAATACAACGACGAAAGCTAAAATGCTGCTCCTCCTTGATGCGGTCACACCCATTTTAGGGGTATTTTCAACCTTCCTTTTTACGATTCCAGAATCGGCGCTTGTTTTGTATTTAGGCTTTTTCGCCGGCTTTCTTTTTTATCTCGGAGCCAGCGATTTATTACCTGAAGCACATAGTCAGCATAGTTCCTATAAGATGATTGGACTTACACTTCTTGGTATTATTTTTATCTTCATAATCACGCGTATAACTTAGTAAAATTAGCAAATGGCAGGAAAATTTTCTGTAAGTGTTATCGGTATTCTTGTAGGAATATTTTTTGGCTTCTTTATAATACGCTATGCCCAGTTTTTTTTGCCTAAAAATAATACAACAGTTAACAGAATATCCAGTTTCCTTGGATTAGAGAATCATCAAGTTATCGGATTTTTGCCCTACTGGCTTATTTCTAAAGCAACTCGCGATTATACAAAAGATATTACAACGCTGACCTATTTCGGTCTGACTATTTCACCGGATGGGACGATCAAAAAATTATCTCAACCCGGCGAAGAAGATCCAGGTTGGCGTACTCTTCATGCCGGTTTAGTTAATCCATTCTTCCAAACCGCCAAAAAAAATAATATTCAATTATCATTATTGATCTTTAGTGGCAATGAAGATACTATTGGTCAGTTGGTTGCCGATCCTGTAACACACGCCGATAATTTAATAAACGAGGTTTTTCCTATTATGAAACAATACGGTTTTTCCGATCTTAATCTTGATATTGAAAGCGTTAAGATTGCTTCTGATTCGGCTCGGGAAAACTTTACAACCTTTGTAAAAGAAGTTAAAAAAAAGCTTGATCAGCAAAATCTGGGAACTCTGACGGTTGATGCCAGTCCGATTGTTCTCATTAAAAATTATTTAATCAATCTGTGGGATATTTCCCAACAAGCCGACTCAATTGTTCTTATGACCTATGATTTTCATTATCCGGGATCTTTTGTTACTGGACCGGTCGCGCCGATTGGCGGAGGCGGCGTTGACTCCGAGTATGATACTAAAATTTCAATTCTTGAAGCTTTAAATGTTATACCGGCCGATAAAATTCTTTTAGGTCTGCCGCTTTATGGTTATGAGTGGGAAACTATTGGCAACAGTCCACGTTCAGCCGTACTCCCTGCTTCTGGTATTGTTGCTAGTAATGCCAGAGTCGAAGACTTATTAAAAAATTGTGCCAGTTGTAGTGCACAGATTGATCCATCGGCTCAAGAATCCTATCTTGTTTACAAAGATACTGAAACCGGCACATATCATCAGATTTTTTATCCTGATGTGACGGAAACTTCGAAAAAGATAGAGTTGGTTAATCAATATAATTTAGGAGGAGTTGCTCTTTGGGCTTTAGGATACGAAGGTGATACGATCCTTAATCCGGTTGCAGCTTACAGGTCATTTAACTGAGGTTGTTCGGGTCGCCTCATCAAAGACTAAAACCTGACCGGCTTTTAAAGCAACCACCTGGCTTACAAATTGCAGATCGTTATATGCCACAGTTGCTGACCCGGCTTTTTCTGTAGCAGTTACTCTTCCTTTATCTTTATCGATAATCACAGTCAACGCACCGGCCGAGTCTAATTTTGTTATCAAATTCAGCGTACGAATTGATACAGGGGTTGATCCAGTTTCTTCATAAGTAACAGATCCGGTAGTTTGTTCAAAAACAAAATTAATCGGAAGCGTTTGGATGATATTTAGTTCCGATTTCGGAAAAATTGTTAGGTTGGCAAAATTAGGAAAACTTAAACTGACATTTCCAGTATCGCCAGTCACTAGACTTTCACCTTGTTGGATTGTCTGAGGCTTGGCAATTTGCGCCGGCTCGGTTGCGAGGCGCGATTGCCACATAATATTACCCGACATCGACGCGATTATTCCTTTTACAGAATCCTTGGGCGGTTGACCGATTGAAAAATTAAAATTCGGAGTTGACGAAATTGGAGAATGAATATTTATTGCTTGATTTTTATTTCTAGCAAAAATAAAATAAGTCAGACTTGCTACTAAACCAACCAAAAAAAAGAATATAAATAACTTAAAATACTTCATGCCTTAATAGTATAGCCAAAACCGCGGATTGAGTGAATAAGCTTTTTTTGGGGATCCGTATCAATTTTTTTTCGCAAATATCCCATATATACGTCTACAACGCGTGATTCAATATTGGGAGAATAAAGCCAGACTTTATTCAGTATCATGTCCCGTGACAGCACACGATCCTTATTGCTCATGAGATAATAGAGTAATTCAAATTCTTTGGGAGTTAAAGAGATCAGTTTTCCGGCACGTTTGACTTCTTTAGTGATGTTATTAAGCTCAAGATCGGCAATTTTAAGAACCGTCTGTTCGTCACCTTTAGCATGAAAACGGGCTTTTACACGGGCCAAAAGCTCTTCCATCACAAACGGCTTAGGCAAATAATCATCAGCTCCCAAATTAAATCCTTCGACAACCTGTGTCTTTGTTGATTTTGCGGTCAGAATGATAATTGGGACTTCCGGATAATTTTTCTTGATTTCCCGACAAACAGATTCTCCTGACATTTTTGGCAGACCCAAATCGAGTACTACTAGATCTGGCAATTTTTTGTTCATGATGTCAATTGCTTTAATTCCGTCCTCGGCAGTCGAAACGGCGTAGTCATTCTCAATTAAAGATTTCTTTAAAAAATCTCGTATATCCTGTTCATCCTCAACAACGAGAACTGTCTTTAGCATAGTGACTGAATTATACATGGTTTACTCAAAAACAGGCAAATTATTCTTGCCTGTTTTTGCTCACGAACCGTCTACTTCGGGGCCGGTTCAGTCTTTGGAGATTTACTCATCGAAATCATAAACCTCTTCTATCTCATCCGCTGAAGCTTGCTTGTCGTCTTTGTTCTTCATATCTATTGAAAATTTTTAACTAATGCTATATTACTTAGAAAGATTAAAATTTCAATCAAAATAAGGTAAGAAGTAAGTAAGAAACTTATATAATGATAGTATTAGTTATAAGCTTATGAAAGAAAGCGCTTTATACGAATATTCTCGAAAGTATCTTCCTTTTAAATGGCTGAATAAGCTTGGCGTTAAAAATGTTAATAAAAATAACATTACTGATTTTTTTGCTGAATGCATCTTGCCAGTTTTACTGGCTTTTGGTACAAGCATTTTTACCTATTTTTTAAAATTTTTCCCTGATAAAATTCCATTTTATATTGTCTATTTGGTTTTAATTGCTTCTTACACCTGGCTTGTTGGACTGAAGGGAGGATTAATTCTTACAGGGTTAGTTGGAATAGACGTTTTTTTATTTTTAAAATCTCCTGATCTTTTAATCCGGTTAATTTTTTTCTTAGGCGGTTCGACATTTTTAAGTTATGTCGTTGACAGAGCCAGCCAGATGAGCGTGGTAAAAAAATTAAGACAGCGAGAAAAGCTCTATGCCCAGTCTTATGTTAAACTTCAAGACGACTTTACAAAAGCCCAGGAAGAAATCAAAGCTCGAGATGAGTTTCTTTCGATTGCTTCCCACGAACTAAAAACTCCGCTTACCACAATGCTTTTGAAACTTCACAATATGTTAAATTCTGTTAAAAGCGTAGCCCTTGCAAATTTTTCTGTACAAGAATTGATGGCCGTGTTGAACAATGCAGAACAGCAAATAAAATGGCTTACTGCGATGATTAATGACCTTTTAAATGTTTCCCTTATTGCCACGGGAAGAATGACTCTGGAGCGGGAAGAGGTAGATCTTTCTTCTGTAACGAAGCAGGTTTTGGAAAACTTTAACGAACTTTTAAAAAGTAATAATTACGTAGTCAATATTGAAGCAAAATCTTCCGTGGTCGGAGACTGGGATAAGACAAGGATAGAACAGGCAATCACCAATCTGTTATCCAACGCTATAAAATATGGAAAAGGTAAACCGATAGATATTAAAATAATTAAAAACGATAATACAGGAAGCTTTATTATCCAGGATCGGGGGATTGGAATACAAACCAGTGAGCAAAAACTCTTGTTTCATCGTTTCAAACGGGGTGAAAATTCCAATGGTTATGGGCGCGGACTTGGCGTCGGTCTTTATCTCACAGCGCAAATTATCAAAGCCCATGGTGGAACCATCAAATTAGTAAGCCGCCCCAATTCCGGTTCTACTTTCAGCCTAGAACTGCCTTTGACTAAAATTAAAAAAGCCTGATTTTCTTACAAACTTCTTACTTGACTATTACTGCATTTTTAGGGTTGGATAGTAATCTTTAAGAATTATGATAGAACATATTGCCCAGGTAGGAATTGCGACATTCGGAAGCATCTCACTATTTCTTGTTGCTAAAAATAATAGATGGGGATTTGTCCACGGATTAATTTCCCAGTTTTTCTTTGTGATCTCTTCGTTTATTGATAAACAAACAGGAGTATTGCTTCTTTCCCTGATTGAAATAATTATCTGGAGCTACGGTATTTACCGAAGGTTCTTTCGGAAAGCGGCGAGGAAAGAAGTATAATACTTTAATATGATTTCTCCTTTTCAAGCTTTTATTTTAGGATCTTTACAGGGAATAACTGAGCTTTTTCCGATATCAAGCTTGGGACATAGTGTTATTTTGCCAAAATTATTAGGCTGGAATATCAATCAAAATGCGCCTTTTTTTTTAATTTTTTTGGTAGCAACCCATTTTGCAACCGCGCTGGTTCTTTTTGGATTTTTCTTTAAAGATTGGTTACGAATAATTTCTGGTATTATTCGTTCATTTTTAAAACGTGAAATATCTGGCAGAGATACTGATGCAAAATTAGGCTGGTTATTGATTATCGGTACGATCCCGGCTGGATTATTAGGATTACTTTTTGAAAACTACCTGAAAAATTTATTTGCGATTCCCACGCTTACAGCCATTTTTTTAATTGGCAACGGTTTGTTGTTATACGGTGGCGAACTATTGAGAAAAAGAAAAACAGATATAAAACAAACCGAAGAAGGTAGCGATATGCGGATCGCTAAAAAACTAAATTGGGGTCAATCAATCGCAGTTGGTTCAATGCAGGCAATAGCGTTGATTCCAGGATTTTCGCGTACAGGCTCTTCCTTAGTGGGAGGGCTATTAGTCGGATTATCACATGAGGATGCTGTCCGTTACTCGTTTCTTTTGGCGACACCGATTATTGCCGCAGCCGCAGTCTTAAAGTTGCCGGAGTTGGCATTTAATAACTATCAAACATTGGCTGCTCCGTTATTGATAGGTACGATAAGTTCAGGGTTTTTTGCCTACGTTTCAGTTCGCTTTTTGACTAAATACTTTCAAACAAATAATTTAAGATTATTTGCGCTTTATTGTTTATTGGCAGGTGCGTTATCTTCCTTGGTTTTTCTATTTCTTCACTGATTTTTTGCCGCTTTGAAACCAGGCAAAGGAAAAAGCTCCGAGAGCTACGATTAGAGCAGCAATTCCATGCTTATAGTGTGTCTTTACCAAACCTGCCTGATAGCCCGGGAGATAAGAAGGAAGCATTTGAGCCGGTTTAGTAAAATAGACAAAACTCAAGACGAGAAATACGATTCCCAAAAAGACTGCAAGACCAACCAATAGTTGTTTATTCATAAGAAATTTTAACTTTTTAAAATACTAATAGAATTGGCGAGTAATTTTTTTTCTTCTTCAGATAGCGGAACTTCCAAAATTTTTTCCACGCCGTTTTTTCCTAAAACACACGGGAGACTTATTGAAACATCAGAGTATCCATACTGCCCATCAAGAGGAGTGGAAACAGGATAGACACGCTTAGTGTCGCGTAAGATTGCGTCAACTAGCTGGTTTATTACTACACCGATAGCATAATAAGTTGCTCCTTTGGCTGCAATTATTGTTGAGGCAGCGTCTTTAACTTTTTTGTAACATTCCTCAACTGCCTTTTTTGTCACGCCTGGCATGGTCATTAAGCGTTGACCGCCGACATCGGCATTTGAAACTGCGGCAAATGAGCTGTCACCATGCTCACCTAATACATAAGCATGGATGTTTTTGGGATTTATTCCCAAAAGTTGGGAGAGATGAAAACGAAATCTTGCGGAATCTAGGCTGGTACCAGTTCCTAAGACTCTGCCTTTTGGTAATTTTAAAAGTCGGCTGGCTTTAAGGGTTAAAATATCAACAGGGTTAGTTACAACAAGATAAACAGCATTGGGAGCGTTTTGGGCTATTTGAGGAAGAACCGATGCAAGGATTTCCGAATTTTTTTTGACCAGATCGAGCCGCGACTGTCCGGGTTCTTGAGCGACTCCGGTTGTATAAATGACGACATCACTGTTTTTCAGATCTTCAGGTGACTCTGCAGCAATTATATCGGTTGTACCCAAAAAAGCTAGACTGTGTTCAAACTCAAGCTGTTCTCCTTTCATCCGTTCAACATCGCGATCAAAAAGGACAAGTTCACGGGTAGTATTGCGAAGTAACATTGCATAGGCTGCACTCATGCCAACGCGTCCACCGCCTACAATCGCAACCCGATTTTTCTGCATAAAAACAATTATATACCAAAACTTTTTTTAGGGAGCCAGTGTGAAAGTTTTAGATTAACCTTATTTTTTTTGAAAAGAACCCCCTCGTTTAAGAGCATTGATTTTTTCCCAGTTATTCCACCTTTTCCCGAATAACCCGTTAAACTTCCATCTCTAGCAACTACTCGGTGACAAGGCGTCCGTGGGGCGTTAGGATTCGTTCTCATTAATGATCCTACGGCTCTGGCAGCTTTAGGTTTTCCGGCTAATTTTGCAAGCTGCCCATAGGTGGCAACTTTTCCCCGCGGAATTTTTTTAGTTATTTCATATACTTGAGCGCGGAAAGTCATATTGATTTTTATTATACTATTTTATATAACTAATACTAATATAGTATTAGTTTAGCACATGTTAACAACAGCCATAATCACCTTTAGAGAATTTCTGGAAGCCTTTTTAATTATTGGGGTGTTGAAATTTTTACCGGGCGAGGATAGTTTTTTTGGCCATTTACTTCAGGGACTATTAGGAGTTGACAAAGATTTTAGCCTGGCAAGGCTTATCATAATGATAACCTATATAGTATTTGTTTATCTCCTATTTAGCAGAAAACGGAAAGCCAGCTATAATTAGTTTATGGCAAATAAGATTACAGTTTCGTTGATAACACGGAATGCTGATTCTACTTTAGAAGAAACACTTAAATCAGTTTACGGCTGGGTTCTTAAAATTGTAATTGCTGATGCTGGGTCGACCGACAAAACTTTAGAAATCGCTCAAAGATATAAAGCGATAACTTATTCAAATCCTGAAAAAAATGAAGGAAAGCAAAGACTGTTTTGTTTAAATAAAGTAAAAAGCGGCTGGATTTTAGTTCTGGATAGTGATGAGATCGTTACCTCTTCTTTGAAGCAAGAAATTATCAAGGTTATTTCAAATAAAAATAATTCAATTACCGGTTACAGAATCCCATTTCAAAATTTTTTCTTAGGTGAACCATTACATTATGGAGGGGAAAATTACAGCAAGATGATCCTTTTTAAAAAGTCCAGCGTTTTTATAAAACCCGATTCTATCCACGCAGTTTATGAGATTAAGAATGGGTCGACCGGCGAGTTAAAAAATAAAATATTTCATTATTCATATCAGTCAGTTCCAAAACTGTATTCCAAATTTACGTCTTATGCCTGGCGTTTAGCGAAACAAAAAAAACTCGCAGGCGAGAGAACTTCATTAAAGAAAATTATTTTATATCCTGTTCATATGTTTTGGGCGCGTTTTTTTCATGACAAGGGATACAAGGATGGAACTTTTAGGATTCCACTCGATCTGGCTTTTGCCTATATGGAGTTTATGACCTACTTTTTAATGTTATTCGCAAAGAATTCTCAGCAACAGAATCTGTAAAAGATTTTAGATAATTTTCAAGAGATTTCGTAGAAAATTCCGTTTTAGGTTTGGTTTTAAAAGCGACAAAGCCAATTGTTAGCGGTAATTTTTCGGCTTTCCAACAATAGTTGAAGATATAATAATTTAAGAAATGGGTTTTGATTAATAACTTTTCAAGCGTAGTAGGATCAATAAGTCCTTTGTGTAGTTGTTCCAGCCACCAGTCGGGAACCTGTTCGGGATCACCATGGGTATAACGGTAAACTTCGGAGAGATCAAAAACTTTTTCTTTTATCCCTGGTTTTTTTTGCAGATAAGCGTAGGCTACCTCCTTAAAATCCGGCATACCGATAAAAACAACAACGCCGCCGGGTTTTAGAATTTTATAAATTGAGCCTAAACACTTTTCTCTTTGTGGAATATATAGATGTTCAAAAAATGCGTTGCTGTAAACTACGGAAAAAAATCTTTTGGGAAAAAATGAAAAATCGGTAGAATCACAGACAATGTCCGTTGCATCAGTAGATCTAATATCGGTATTTATGAAGTCTAAAAGTCTGAGTCCGGAACAACCCAGATGGAGTTGATCAGACTTTTCTAATAAACTATCCAGAAGAAAATAACGATTTATTTGACAACGCATTAAATTGAAAATTTCTTTCAGCTTTCCTTTCATCACCGCTATGATAACTAGTTATTCGCCGGATGTCTGTCGTTTATAAGCTACAAAAGTAATTGATTAGATTGTAATAGAGCTTATTTAAATCGCGATTTCTAAATCGTACTGATACCGATTGAAAGGTGATAAAATAATAATATGAAAGCTGCGCAAATTAATAAATACGGTGGGAGTGATGTTATCGAAATTAAGGAAGTTCAGAAACTTCAACTTAAAGCCGGACAGATTTTAGTGGAAGTTTATGCCGCCAGTCTCAATCCCTTTGATAGAATGCTGAGAGAAGGTCATGTCCAAAAATATTTACCTTTACAGTTTCCGATTACTTTGGGTGGAGATTTTTCCGGAATAGTGACAGAAGTTTATTCGGGCATTACAGAATTTAAGGCCGGTGATGAGGTCTACGGACAGGCGGTTGTTGTCAATGGAGGATCTGGTTCTTTCGCCCAGTTTGTGGGAGCAAACGTCAAAAATACGGCGCTTAAACCGAAAACCATAGATCAGGTTGGGGCAGCGTCTTTACCTTTAGTTGGAACAAGCGCACTACAAGCGCTGGAAGAGCATATAAATATTCAAACTGGCCAGAAAATTCTTATTCAGGGAGGATCGGGAGGAATCGGATCATTGGCTATTCAAATTGCGAAACTGCACGGAGCCTATGTCGCAACAACAGTCAGCGAAAAAAGTAAAGAATTTGTAAAAAAATTAGGTGCAGATGAAGTTATTGATTATCAAGCGCAGGATTTTTCCCAGGTTTTGGCAGACTTTGATGCAGTTTTTGATACCACTAAAGGCGAAGAAATTAATAAGTCGATTAAAGTTTTAAAAAAAGGCGGGAAGCTGGTTTCGATGATCGGCCAAGCAGCTGGGGAACTCATAAAAGCTTCGGGTATAACTGCAATTACACAAAGAACAATCGCAGATACAGTTAAATTAAATCGTTTAGCCGAGTTGGTTGACAGTGGAAAGATCAAACCACAGGTTGACAAAACCTTTACCTTAGTAGAGATTAAAGAGGCCTTTGATTATCTTGAAAAAGACCATCCGATAGGTAAAGTGGTATTAAAAATTAAATAATTTATTTATTTTTTTGCCTTAGGTTGACGAATGATTCTAACAGATCTTTTGTAAGATAGTATAAAAATACAAGCGAGAACTATCTTGGAGCATTGCTACAACCTGCATTAATAGATTCATTTGTTTATAATAAGCAGCACATAACTAAAGCTTGATAAAAATCGTTGAAATCAATGGCGCCACACAAAAATCCTCAATTGTAGACTTACGGGCCATAGTATAGAAGGTAAGCGTAAAATTTGTGTAGGGTCTTGCGCCGCATCGGCCAGAAAATCAGTGGAAGGATGATAGTCTAAAGAGAATATTTACGGAGGAATATATTTTTAA
>JAJYOJ010000014.1 GCA_021796235.1 bacterium
CTTCGAAGTAGGAAAAAAACTCAATGTTGACACTGTTTTTGCCGAAGTACTGCCAAATCAGAAGGTAGATAAAGTAAAAGAGCTTCAAAAAAAAGGCAATATCGTGGCGATGGTTGGCGATGGAGTCAATGACGCACCATCTCTTACCCAAGCCCACGTGGGCATTGCTATAGGGGCAGGGACGGATGTTGCGATAGATTCGGCTGATATTGTTCTTATGAAAAGCGATCCTTTGGATGTAGTCAAAGCCATACGTTTAAGCCGCGAAACCAATAAAAAAATGGTGCAAAACTTGATCTGGGCAACCGGCTACAACGTATTTGCCATTCCCACAGCCGCAGGAGTTTTATACCCCAGTTTAGGGATTTTGTTGAAACCTGAATGGGCGGCCATACTTATGAGTGCTTCATCGGTCATCGTTGTCTTTAACGCGTTGCTTTTAAGAAAAACAAAATTGTCATAAATCCCAACCAGGTGGTTGTTGTTAAAATATAGTTATTAGTTAAAAATAATCTTATGAAAAAAGCCATAATTCTAGGAGCTGTAATGTTTTTGTTTCTTTTCCTCAATGTTAAAAACGGAAATGCTCAAATGATGGGAATACCTTCTGCTGCTCCGAATGAGCAATCACAAACAGCCCAGGATGAAGCAGCTGGCAAGAGCGTTTGGGACAGACTCCAAAACAAGCAGATTACGTGTAAGGACCTGAAAGATGATGATTTTGATGTGCTTGGTGATTTCTTTATGGGGAATATGATGGGTGGGAATCATGCTTCGATGAATCAGTTAATGACCCAAAGATTGGGTGAGAACGGAGAAAAGCAAATGCATATTGTTATGGGGAAACGATTAAGCGGTTGCGATACGAATGTAGCCTTTCCTCAAGGGGCAGGTTATTTTATGCCAATGATGGGTTGGGGCGGCATGATGAGCGGTCATTTGGGTCAATCATGGGGAGGAGGCGGAGGCGGTATGATGGGATTTGGCGGCTGGAATAATATGATGGGCAACTCATGGAGCATATTTGGCGGCATTACTTGGATTCTTATTATCCTATTCCTTATTTTAGGAATCATTTATTTTTGGAAAGGAATCAGCAGGCAGAATAAATAATAATATCTTCAGTCTTCATAGTTTTTTAATAAAAGATTATGTACTATTGATTGTGTATGAGAGGCGGTGATCAACCATGAAGCATAATCCTGTAGCCACAGCTAACGCTGTAGGAGTAACGACCGCAATCGTTTTTGTACTATGTAGAGTCTTGGTAGGATTATTCCCCGATTTTTCTTTTACCATTGCCCAATCCTGGTTTCACGGAATTCAACTGACTAAATTAGAGTCCTGGAATTTGACTTTTTCAGGTTTTATTTTGGGTTTAGTGTCATCAACGATAACCGCATGGATAATAGGTTATATTTTTGCCAAAATTTATAACTCTTTTGTCAAAAGATAAAAAGACAGCAAAAATTAGGAGGTGATATATTACCATGATTGATTTTCTAAAAAAGTTATTCTCATCCGAGGGTAAAGAAAAAGATTTCGTCTGCGGGATGAACGTGGATGTAAAAACTGCCCGATATAAAAGCAGCTATAAAGATAAATTGTATTATTTTTGTTCGGAGCACTGTAAAAATCAGTTTGATGACAACCCGGAACAATTTGTGAAATAAAATTTTTTCTGCTACACTATGTAGTAAATATGCGGGCAAAAACTTTGGGAAAACTAGAACATTTGGTTATGGAAATACTTTGGAAAAACAACCAAGCTGCTGTTAGAGATATCCTTCTTAAAATTAAGAAAAATAGACCTATTGCCTATACTACGGTAGCAACAATTCTGCAGCGATTATTTGATAAAGGCTTGGTTGGTAGAAAAACCGAAAAAAAGGGCTACCAATATTATCCAAAAGTTTCAAAAGAATCATATGTTACATTATTGACAAAATCTTTTGTAAAAAAATTGGAGCAATCATTCGGCAGTTTGGCAATCAATTCTTTTGCCGGAAGCATTGAGGATTTACCAAAAGAAAAAAAGCAGTATCTTTTGAAAATTCTGTCCTCTTATGAATCTAAACATTAGCCACATTGCCGGGATTTGTCTGGCAACTTTGAGGTTTCTTAATCCTCCGGTTTTAATAGGAGGAACGATTTTGCTTCTCGCCTTAGTTAAAATAGCAATAATAGTGCTGAAAACGAAAATTTTTAAACAAAAAATCATTGTTCAAACGATGCCTAAAATTGTTTGGAAATTGATTAAGAAACATGAACTTTTTGGGGAAGTGAAAGTGATATGTGATAAAAAACCTTTGGCATTTTGTCTTGGCTTTTTCCAGCCTAAGATATATATATCAACAGGTCTGATTAAATTAATGAACCGGTACGAATTGGAAGCAATTATACTCCATGAAAAATATCATCTATTGAAAAAGGATAATTTACTTTTGGTAGCTGTTGCTTTTATTAAACAATTTATGCTGTTTTTTCCTGTCGTTTCAGATCTTTTTGAGAACCTGATAAAAACTCGCGAAGTACAAGCCGATCATTATGGAGCAATTTTACTGGGAAGAAAACAGCCTGTGGCCTCTGCTTTTAAAAAATTACTTCGTTTTGATTTTAATAATTCCTACCTCTTAAACTATTCGTCAGCTTTTATCAACCATCAACATTTTGAAGACAGAATCCATGCCTTATTTAATAATAAACCAGTTGTTATTTCCTTTAAATTAAGGAGTCTAACAATAAGCATCTTGTCTTTTATTATCTTGACGGGATTTTTTATTTCTCCCTGGCAAAAAGCCCAGGCCGGTAATCAAAGTCAACGGCCTCTTTTTTGTCTGAAAAATACCGATTGCAGCAAACACTGCTAAAAAAATCTTCTTTTATTGTTGACAAGAGGTCATAAATCTACTACAGTATGTAGTATTACTTATTTTTTAATTTATTATGAAGATCGAGAAAAAGAAATACCCGTGGTTTTTTGTTTTGCAGGTTGGATTAAAAAAAACATATTCTAAAACATATCCCTGGGCACTCACCATTTTTATCGCTTTAAATGTCCTTTTTCTCTACTATTTTCTTCTTGCTCAAAAAACCACTTGGGACGCTTTCTGGCAGTCAAACACGGCATTTTATGCTTGGTCCCAAGTGATCTTAAGTATTATCAATGCGCTACTTATTGGAGTGTCGATTTCCATGTTGTTCTCGGTCATCGAGGAAAAGAGGAAAACGTCAAAAATGTCGCTTCTTCAGACGTTTAGTTCTCTTTTATTCTCGGCTGCCGCAACTGGCTGTTCTGTCTGCAGCGCTTTTCTTTTGCCGCTATTGGGAATTGCCGCTTCCTTGACGGCGCTTCCCTTGGGCGGTCTAGAAATAAAGATATTGTCGATCCTAATGCTTTTGTATGTAATCTATGAGTATGCAAAAGTAAATAGTGGTTTATGCACGATTTATGATGAGCCTATCATCACAACGAAAGACGGTCAACTGCACATTAACATCAATAAAAAAACTGCACCGAAACTGAAGTCGCTGGCTCTACTAATAGTTTTTATACTTGTAATTTATATGCTTCCGCGTCTTCCCTCAACATGGCGCATTAGAATGCAAAAGGATACAGCGGCCGTAACTAACTCTTCCGGAGCCTCCAAACAGGCCGTTGACATTTTTAGCCAGATCAATCCTCCCCAAGGATACGAGATAGCTGCCCGTTATGGCGACATCGGCCCCAAAATGATTGAAATGGGAGTAATTGATTTTAACAAGTTTAAAGATACGTATGAAAAGTCTGGCCAGCCTTTGTCGCAGGAACAACTAGCTATCCTTACCAAAGGCTCCGACCAAAAAATGAGAATCACATCGGAAAATTCCTACTTTCTTCTTAATTTCTTTTGGGCATTTGGTTTAGCCAATCAGACAAAAATCTTAACCGAGGGAGATATGGTAAAGTACGGCCAAGGCCAAACCGGCAACTTTGCCTCAACCGGCGGTTGGACTTTGGCAAAAGGTGACCCGATGCAATATTACTCAAAAAGAGCCCTTGCTCCACTAACTGCGGAACAGGAAAAATTAGTCAACGACGTTGCCTCCAATGTCTACCGTCCATGTTGCGGGAACTCTACCGCTTTTCCCGACTGCAACCACGGTATGGCCTTATTGGGTATTTTTGAGCTTATGGCTTCGCAGGGAGCATCCGAGAACCAGATGTACGAAGCTGCAAAGTATATAAATTCCTATTGGTTCCCGGGCAATGCCTACGACGCCGCCGTATATTTCAAAAATAAAGACGGGCTGGATTTCAAAAACATTAATCCGCGTATTTTCCTAAGCAAAGATATCTTCTCTGCTTTTGGCGCCCAAGCTGTCAAAAAATGGCTAGTGGAAAAAAATCTTGCCCAGCCCCCGCCAAAACAGGGAGGAGGATGTGGAGCCTAATGAAAATTAAGCTAACCATTTACCATTTGCTTTTTGGACTGTTGGCGCTGATTATTGTAATCGGAGTATTAAAGGCAACTCCGGTAGGCAGCAAAAATTTAGGAAAGCAGGAAATATCAACAACTGCGGCTTCGGCCAATAATATAAAAGAATTAACAGTTACTGCCAGGCAATTTTCTTTCAGTCCCAATGCGATAAAATTAAAATTAAACCAGCCGGTAAGATTCCGCATTACTTCACAAGATGTAACTCACGGTTTTTCCGTTCCGGAGTTGGGAATCGACAAGATCATCGAACCAGGAAAAGAAACAACATTTGATTTTACTCCAACAAGAGCCGGTAAATTCCTTTTATTGTGCTCCGTCCAATGCGGGACCGGCCACACGGGAATGAGAGGCAGTATAATTGTTGAATAAATACTATGGCAAAAGAAAATACATACTTCCATTTCAGCATTTCCATCAGAAAATTATTTATCATCGCTATAGTTTTTTTCTTGATCGGAGGGATTAGTTTATATGTTAACCCAAAAAGTCAAAATTCCGTTGTTCAGCAAGCAGTGGCGGCAAGATTTGAATATTTAAGTAAAAATGGCAATTCTTCTTGTTCCGGTAATTTCTTAAAGTCTATCTCAACCATGGATGACAAGGCGCGTTTGCAAGGTTCTTGCTGCAGTCCTATGGATTTTAAAAAATACTCCGAACAAGTTAAGGGGTTACAAAAATATAAAGAGATATCGGAGATTCCAGCCGACCCTTATGATATCCAAGCCGGGTTAGCAAAGAAATTAATGAGTTATTATGACTCAATTCAATTGACTGCTAATGAACAAAAAGAATACGATTATGCGATGCAGAGTTCAAAAGAAAAAGGCCCCTGTTGCTGTAAGTGTTGGCGATGGAATGTCTATGGAGGTTTAGGAAAATATCTCATTCAGCATTACCAGTTTACCGGTAAACAAATTACCGAAATCTGGGATTTGTCAGACGGTTGCGGCGGCAATGGATAAATATTCAATCGAACAACAAATAGCCGAACTCAAGCAAAAACCGCAACTCAACAGGAGAGAACGTAGGTATCTCGCAAAACTTGAGAGCAAACTTCATCCGCAAAAAGAAGGCATTTTGCCAAATCTAAAAAGTATTGCTACAAAATTTATTTTTGTTTTAGCGGCAGTAGTTATTATTGGAGGGATAATATGGTATATAAAAACACGTTCAAATTTACCACCCATTGATCTTTCCGGACATATCGAGAAAAATCCCCCTGCTCACATTATGGATACTGAAATGAATGAGTTAATCCAAAAGCATATGCTTGAGCACGCCGACGGCAAAGGAAAACCCGGCATACTAATTCAATACAACTGCAAAAAGTATAGGTGCGAAAAAGATTTGGTTGAAAAACTAAAAACGCTTGTCAAAAAATATCCGGATAATGTTTATCTCGCTCCCGCAAATTACGACGGGAAAATCATTCTTACCCGCCTTGGCCAGCGTCAGATTCTTTCTTCGTTTGATGAGCAGCAGATCGTTGACTTTATCGTCAACAAATAACTTAAGAAAATCTTAATGTGCCGTTTATTAATATTTCTTCTATATGGATTCCAAAGAAAGCAATAAATCAAAGATTGTTGATTCCGTTGCATTAGGGTTGATTATTTTATTTCTTATTTTTGTAGTCGCACTTTACGCAGTTATATGGGAATATGCAAAAGGCCATAAACTAAATTGGTTAGGATCTGTATTTGCTCAAGAAACATCTTCCAACAGCCAAGCAAACGATTTAAGCAATAAAATCCGCGAGTATCAGCAGAAACTGGACGAGCTGCGCCAAGAAAAAAATACCCTTTCATCTCAAATCCAATACATGGATACCCAGATATATTTGACCGGTTTAAAAATAAAAGAAACAGAAGCTAATATCGAAACTATTAAAAAGGAAGTCGAAACGCTTACCCAAAGAATCGAGGGAATGGACAGTTCATTAGATTATCTTTCAAAAACGCTTATTAGCAGAGTGACTTCAACATATAAAGCCCATTATATATCTCCGTTAGAGATGATTTTTAATAGCAACAGTTTGGGGGAACTTATAAATAATATTAAATATCTGAAAAGTGCCCAGGAGAACAATCAGAAGCTTCTAATCCAAGTGCAACAAGTCAAACTGAATTATGAGGAGCAAAAAAAATTAAGAGAGCAAAAAACGGTAGAACTGGATAATTTAAGTAAATCATTGGAAGAACAAGAAATCGATCTTGGCAATCAAAAAACATCCAAACAAAAGCTATTGGCGGATACCAATAATGACGAAAGGAAATATCAGGATTTGTTAAACAAAGCCCAAGCGGAATATACCGCAATCCAGGGTATTGTTAGTGTCGGTGCGAATGAGGTGGAGATCGGTTCTGTCAAAAAAAATGATACCATTGCCTCAATTATTCCCGGCCCTTCCTGTAATTCAGGGGGACCGCATACCCCTTTTATCGTTAAGGACAATGGTGTTGTGTCCGATCCATTTAACTATCTTAAACCGGTTGCTTTCAATAATTGTTCCGCCTCATCCTGCGGATCTTCTGATGCTGATCCGTTTAATCCATCGGGTAATTTGGACTGGCCGCTTCAGCCCACGATTGAACTTGAACAAGGGTACGGTTCGACTTGGGCTGTCCGCAATACCTGGGTTGGCAGGGTTTACAATTTCCATAATGGGATAGACATAAACGGTGCCAGCAACGATATCTATGCTATTTCTGACGGGACGCTTTACAAAGGAAGCTACGGCGGTTCAAACGGCTGTGCTTTACCTTATGTTAAACTGGTCCATAAAGATTCAAACATAACCACTTATTACCTGCATGTATATCCGAAATAGGCTTCTTCCTTCATTAAATCTTAATCTCCAAAACTATAGAATGATTACATGATTTTTACTGCCAAAACAGTCCGAATACTTCTTCTTGCCGTTGTCATTTTAACACTGATAAAGCAACTCATGATGAATCAGGTGATTTTAGCTTTTGCCAACGGAACGCTGCCATCAGCTTCATACCAAACTCCAAGCTTCAATTATTCGACAGGTGTTCTTCCAACAGACAAAGATGAAATCAGGCCATATAAATGGAAAAACGAAGAGGTAACCTTAAAAAAATATGTAGACACGAATGGAAAACAAATGCTGGAAATGGATAAGGATATAGCCGATTCCAGTCTAACCGACGATCAAAAGAAACGATTGGTGACTTTGGGAAAACTACCTCACCCCTGTTGCAACGCGCCGATTGATACCAAAGACTGCCTTCACGCCCAGGCAGCTATGGGACTTATCAAATATTTAATTACACTTGGCTGGGACGATACCCAGATAAAAAAAGAGGTATTGCTTTGGTACAAATATTGGTGGCCCAGACATTATGCAATTGCCGCTACATACCTTAGTGCAAAAGGAACCGACCCGACAAAAGTGTCGGCTGACGACTGGTTGAGTGAACAATTATCAACGGTTAGGTCGGAGCAGGTAATGATGCAGGAATTAAATAAAAATTGATAAAAACAGCGAGGAGGTGACTATATATGCTGGATAAAAAAATCAACGATGAACCCAACAATGGCATCAAAGATGACAAAGTAACTATAAAACTCAATATGAATATGCTTATCGTTGGTACATTATCAATTCTGGTTTTTGTGTCAGTGATTCAAACTGTAGCACTGGCCAATTTGATCAATAAGAAACCGACAACAACATCTGCCAGTAATACGCAAACAGTCGGAGCTCAAGGTGCGGGAACAGGTAAATCAACCTTGCCGGCTGCTTTGCAAAACGTCCCGCAGCAGGTTGGCGGATGTTAATTGATTGCACGGATAAATATTATGAATTGGCCGAAAATTATCATTGAAAAAAATGAAAAGAGGTTCTTTCTTGCTGTTTTTGGTGTATTTGTGATCATTCTATTAGTTGCGCTAAATGTTTTATTAAAATTTCAGATAAGAAACAAACAAGAGGAGTTAACGCTTTCCAGCAAACAATTCCTTTCCTTAAAAAAGCAAGCAATTAAGCCGGAATTCACCAAGATCATTAAACTTGACAGCAAATGCCCAAGCGAACAGGCTGGAAATCCCGATGCCAATTTGACCATTAAGTATTTTTATTCTCCGGTATGTTTTTGGTGTGTCCTGGAAGATCAGAATTTGGCCGCACTTTTACAAAAAGAGGGACAGGCGTTTAAACTTGAGAAATATAATCGGGAAAATTGCGATAGTTTAATGCAAAAATATAATCTGAGTTTAACACCCGGTTTTGTCTTTTCGACAAAAGGTGATAAAAAGGAATATACGGTTGACGGATATATATCCAAAGAAAATCTTACCAAAGTCATCTGCGATGTCACCGGATATTGTTTAGCTAGTGAAAATAAACAAAAAAATGACGGACAGCTACAGGGTCAGAAAGTAAGAATTAATTTCCAATAAAAATCACGTTATGAATTATTTGTATGCAGTTATTTTAGGAGTTTTGTCTATCATAGGTCCCTGTACGTTTATCTTGGTACCGGTTATTCTGGATAAAATAAGAAATTCATTTACCCAAGTTATATACTTTTTTTCCGGTATTCTTCTTATTTTTATCTTGTTAGGAATTGTTGCTTCAATAACTGGAATCGTCTTTACAAATAGCGTTAACCGTTATCTTTATTTTTTTGCCGGCATTGTCACATTGATTTCTGGTTTAAAATTACTGGGGGCAATAAAGATAGAATATCCCCATTTCAAAGAACCGAATAAAACTTCCCACGCCTTTTACGACGGCGTGCTCCACGGTGGAGTGATTCTCGGATGCATTGGCCCACAATTAGCTGCACTCCTGACTTTTATCATTGCCCAAAGGAATATGCTTAATGGAGTTTTTATGATTTTATTTTTCGGTTTGGGTTTTATTTTGCCTTTCTTTATTTTCGGCACAATTGTTACCGATCAATCTGTGCAATTTAAAATTATGCAGCATGCCAATTCTATCCAAAAAACAGGCGGAGTGCTGATGATGGGCGCAGCCACGTATCTTTTATATTTTTCAATGCAAGGGATTATATGAAAATCAAATTTATTTTATGCTCTTTATTTTTATTAGTAATTTTAATCATGCTATTTTTTAATTCCTCAATTAAAAATATAATTACTGAAAAATTGTTTAAGCAACTCCCCAATTACAGTTGCAGCAATGGCGGTTTATGCATGAAGTGTTATAAAGATGGCAGAGGCTGCTGATTCATACTGGAAGAGCTGGTATATCTGAAAAGTCTTAAGCTATTTAAAACCACAACAATAGTTATTCCGACATCGGCAAAAATTGCCAGAGCTAAACTACTTTTACCCATCAATGCTAGAGTAAGAAAAATAAGCTTTACACCAATTGCCGCAGAGGTGTTGATGCGGATTGTCTGAATCGATTTCTTTCCCAACTCAATGAGGTATGGAATAAGCATCATATTGTTGTTCATCAACGCCACATCGGCGTTCTCAATTGCTACGTCCGAACCGATTGCTCCCATCGCAATTCCTACAGAAGCGGTAACAAGTGAAGGAGCATCGTTAAGCCCGTCACCGACCATTCCTACATGTTTATACTGACTAATAAGTTTTGATAATTCAGTTACCTTTTCGTTGGGAAGGAGTCCTGCTTTAATCTGCTTTATTCCTGTCTGTTTAGCGACATATGAAGCTGACGACTCATTATCTCCGGTAAGAATGATTGGTTTTACCTTCATATGCTGCAATGTTGTAATCATTGTCTTACTCTCTTTTCTAATATCATCAGATATGCCAATAACACCGACAATTTTTTTGTTTTCGCTCATGACAACCGTTGTTTTCCCTTCCTTTTCAAATTCTTCAACCTGTTTGACGACTTCATCTTCAACCGCTTGTTCCTCGGTAATAAACTTAAGGTTCCCCATACAGTGATGTTTATCGGTACAAACAAGACAATCTCCTTTCAGTCCTTTACCTGCTATTGTTTCAAAATTATCAAATTGGTGAGGATTTAATTTATGTTTTTTTGATTCCGCTATGATACTCTGGGCCAATGGATGCTCGGAAAACAACTCTATTCCTGATGCGCAGGCTAGAACTTCTTTTTGGGTAAATCCATTGAAGGGGACAATATTGGAAACTATCGGTTCGCCTTTAGTAAGCGTTCTGGTCTTGTCAAATGCAATTGCCCGTAATTTTCCTAATTCCTCGACAAATCTTCCACCCTTAATGATTACTCCTCTTTTGGTAGCGTTACCTATTGCAGAGAATATGGTGATCGGAGTTGAAACAACTAATGCGCAGGGACAGGAAATGATTAATAGTGTCAAAGCTTGGGTAAACCAGGAAGTGAATGGTTGCTGCAGTAATCCGACCGGAATGATAACGACTAAAAAGGAGATGAGAATCACGGCAGGAGTATAGTATTGAGCAAATTTTTCAATAAACTTCTGGGAATGGGATTTTTTCTCAGCTGAGCTGTAGGTTAAATCAATGATTTTTGACAAAGTACTATCTCTGACGGTTTTAGTGACTTCAATCTCCAAGTAACCATTGCCGTTCATTGTTCCAGCAAACACAATGTCTCCTTCATGCTTGCTTTTTGGCAATGGCTCACCAGTTATAGTTGCCTCGTCAATCAAAGAATTTCCTTTAATAATCTTACCGTCTAATGGGATTTGGTTCCCGGGTTTAATAATAACTATATTGCCAATTTCTATCTTACCAATAGGTGTCTTTTCGTTTCTGCCTTTAACCTGAGCTGATTTAGGCGTACTGTCAACAAGCTCTTTTAGTGCAGTTTGGCTTCGCTCAATACCAAATTCCTCCAAAGCATTTCCTAATGCAAAAAGAACGACGATAATGACTGCTTCCTCAAACTCATGAAGATAAATTGCCCCAATAATCGCTATTGTCATGAGAAGGTTAATATTGGCAAAGTTCAGGCTAAAAAGGCTTTGGATGGCGCTTCGAAAGACATCTTTACCAAAGATAATGATTAACGAAAGAAAAAGCGGGAGCTCAATCCAAAAAGGCAGATGTATGGAAAAAAAGGATAAAATCTCAAAAGGTAGAACTATAAGAAAAGACAGTATTAAAAATTTAAATTTATTATTCTGGAAGAGAGCGTAATATTTTTCAATAGATTTCATATTGCTATTTTTTATTATATCAGCTTAAAAGAAGCTATTTCAGACACGTAAACCAATATATCCTTATAGCAATTCATGCTTGACTCCACCTACCTTTCCGATACCTTGTACTTGATGATAAAAGAAAAAATTGATAACAAGCTTCAATTCTGCCTGTATGCGAGAAAAAGCTCAGAAAGTGATGAACGGCAAACCATGTCAATCGATTCTCAGATTAAAGAAATGTTGGAATTGGCGAAAAAAGATAATCTTTCGGTAAAAGAAGTCAGGGAAGAATCCCATTCAGCCAAAGTCTCAGGGGCAAGACCAGTCTTTAATAGCTTGATTTCAGATATTGAAAGTGGAATATTTTCCGGGATCTTGACCTGGGCTCCGGACAGACTTTCTCGGAACGCCGGTGATTTGGGACGGTTGGTTGACCTTATGGATCAAAACAAACTTCTTCAGATTAAAACCTATTCCCAAGTATTTAGTAATAATCCCAATGAGAAGTTTTTGCTTATGATTTTATGCTCTCAGGCAAAGCTCGAGAATGACCAGAAAGGATTAAATGTCAAAAGAGGCTTACGGGCCAAATGTGAAATGGGTTGGAGACCAGGAGTTGCACCACTCGGCTACACCAATATTATGGAAAATAACCGGATCGAATGGATTGATGTAGATAAGGAAAGAGGACCAATAGTTACTCAAATGTTTCATCGGGTAGCCAATCGTGGTCATTCTGGGCGAACGATTAAGAAGTGGTTAGATACAATAGGATTCACAACCAAAAATGGGAAGAAACTATCATTAAGCAGAATCTATGCAACTCTCAAGAATCCATTTTACACTGGTAAATTTCGGTTTAACGGTATGTTGTATACGGGAAAACACCAATCATTAACCACCCAAGAAATTTTCGATAAAGCCCAAAAACAACTTCTGGTTCCTCCAAGAGAATGGCATAAGAAAATATTTCCGTTTAAATCCCTATGTAAATGTGGAAGTTGTGGTGGGTCGGTGACGGCTGAGGAAAAATACAAGAAGTTGAAATACAATGGTTTTTCAAAACACACCTATTACCATTGTAGCCGCGCCATTGATTATGATTGTGAGGAACCATACATAACAGAAGAAGATTTAATAAAACAATTAATCGCCAATATTGGCAACATAAAGATTAACGAAAACCTTTTATCAAAATCAATAAAAGCTGAAATAGAACGATTTCATAGCTTAAAAACCCAAGTATTACAGCAAGAATATGTAAAAGGAAATCTTACTGACATTGAGGATGATTATTTAGCAAGCCAAACGAAGCGAAAACAACTTTCACCTGAGATGGCAAGATCCTACCTGATCCATATATTAAAAGCCGGAACATCTGAGGAACGTCAACAAATCCTTTCAGTCATTCAAACCAAATTCATCCTCCATAACCAGGAACTGCGGATTGCGTAAGTATTATTTCTCAACAGCCTTTTAAAAATATACCAGAATTGTTGCTCCTGTCAATATTTGTGGATCCTTATAGCAGTGTTTCAGCACTGTTACAGGCTGAATACTTTTTAAGGGTAACGCGGAAACATATCTAGGTTTTAAGAGAAAAGGAGAGGAAAAAAGAGATTTTTGATGATTTTTCTCTTTTCTCCTCTCCAGGATGTAAATCGAAAATATCTTGAATCCCAGGATTTTGAGCAAGTCCCAACAACCTTTTCAAATGTAGTTCTCGGGTCGCTGGGACGCTCTAAATCAGGGCGGAGGGTACAGGATTCGAACCTGTGAGGGCTTTCGCCCACAAGTTTTCGGGACTTGCGCCTTAAACCGCTCGGCCAACCCTCCTTGTACTTAATTGTAGCAAATTTTTATTTATAGCGTTATTATGCTCTTTGGTACATCTATAAGATCAAGAACCTCTATTTCCGTCGTCGTCACAATTGTCTGATACTTTTTTATCAGGTCTAAAATTATTTTTCGGTTATGATTATCAAGCTCGGAAAAAATATCATCTAACAGTAGAATGGGTTTCTTTTTGTAAAGTTCTTCAAAATAGTGAATCTCATTCAACTTAAGCCAAAATATCGCTAGTCGTTTTTCGCTCCGTGATCCGAAATGCTGAACATTTTTTTCATTCAATAGTATTTGAAAATCATCCTTTTGCGGCCCGATCAGAGTTCTTCGCCAGCGTTTTTCTTCCGGAAAAACTTCCAGCAAACGTTTTTTCGTCAATAGATCCTTTAAATAATTAAGGTAAAAAATTTTATTATCAAGCTTAGGATTTTTGTTCAGGTAATTTACATAGTCTTCTCTTTTTTGGAAAATATAATTAGTTTGTTCTTCAAGGTAGTTATCCCAAAATTCAAGATCTTCCTTTAATTGTATTTCACTTCGATATGTTTCTAGAATTTTATTTCTACGTCGAAGAGCATTTTCAAAATTGCTAAGTCGCTTACGGTACTCAAGATCAAATAGGGAAATAAGCTTATTAAAATATTCTCGACGCCGAGCAGGTGAACCTGTAATTATTTCCAGCTGTTCCGGGGAAAATAAGACAACCTTAGTTTGGTCATTGACATACTGGATAAATCTTTTTTTAGTTTTGTTAATATAGAAATCTTTCTTATTAGACAGCAGTTTTTTTTCTAAATGAACCTTGAATTCAAATTCAGCATCTTCCGACCCAAATAAGGCTTCGACAATAGTTGAATTTTTTTCGAGTTGAATAAGCTCTTCTTCTTTGGCTTCACGGAAACCCTGACCATTAACAAGGAAGTAAAGAGCTTCCAAAAGATTAGTTTTACCTCTGGCGTTTTCACCGATGATTACCGTAAGAAATGGGTGTATTGAAAATAATTTGTCTGCAAAATTTCTGAAATGTTTCAGCTGTATTTGTTTAAGGAGCATTGTAATATAGTTTACTTCTTTTTCAGCAAGAACTTTGTTTCAATAAATGAAGGTAAAACAAGTTTTGGCCTGACAAGATTGGTAGTAGAGAATTCTGTAAAAAATTTTTGCCAATATTTTTTGGGAAAGAACGAAACAATTGAAAAATCCGGTTTGTGGAAAAGATTAAACCAGATATTCTCGGTTGTATATATTTTATGGAAAATGTATTTGTTAGAAACTCTTATTGTTTCCTCGATCGCTTTTTTTATTTTGTCACGCTCCACATGTTCAAGCACATCAAACGTCAAAACTAAATCGAATTCGTTCTCCTTATGGGGAATATTGGTTATATCTCCAACTTTGAGATATGGTCTCACTTTTTTTCCTGCCAGCTCAACCGCATGTTTTGACAAATCAATTCCGTATGCATCCACACCAAGAAATCTTAACCAATAGACCAAGCTTCCAATTCCACAGCCAACATCGAGACAGTTTTTTGGGTTAAGAAAAATTTTAATTAGAAAGGCTCGATAAAAATTGGCGAGTGAATGAAAAACTTTTCCAAAAAAAGATTCTGCGTAAGCAAAACGATGACCGCCTTTTTTTCCAATATAGTAATCACGGTCATAGAATGCTGAATCAATTCGAAAAGGTGTGATTACAGTCCCCTTGAAGGTTTTTCCCTCGATAATGTTTTCGAGATTGTCAAAATCTGTCCCGTTAGTAACAACAACAGTCAGTTGGAGTTTCTTAGCCAGTTGTGTAGCAACCGGATCAAATGGACTATTTAAACCAGGAGTCCATTTCCGCGGTAATATATCTTCTAATTCGTCCCAGGTTATTTTTTTAATTGGCCTGGCATCTTTAAACTTATTCGGATCCTTATCGTAGACATGATATATGTTTGAAAGATTTATGACGAGATTGGCTCCATAATCACGAGCCAATATAACAGCATCGTAGTCTGTTGACCACCCTGGTTTCCAACCGGCTCCGATAACTACTGGCTCTTTCCAGTTTTTTAACTTCCTGTCATAATTCTCAATAATCCTTGGGTTGGCAATGTCTTGAAAAATAGTTCTTAGAAGGTGGCCATTTACACGGGTAACGTGGATGGCCAACCAATCCAAATCTTCGCTTGTGACATCGCTTATAATTGTGGTTGCAGCATCGCGATAATAACGCATGTATCTGCCCCCTCCAGTAATAAGGAAAAATCTCTTACCTTTTTTAACGTAGTTTCGGATGAAGTTGTTAAACTTAATTAAAAAGTCCGTATCAATACTGTCATTGGGTATGATTAAACTTCCCCCGACCGATACAACAATTGGCGGCTCTTTTTTTTCGAATAACATCCTAACTATGGATTATAGCCAAAAATGAGTTAGAAATCAAAAGCTTCCCGAAACGCCAAATATGGCGGCGATAACTTTAACAATAAAGTAAGCAAGAATCAAAAGCACAAAACCAATAATTCCGGTGAAAATCTTGGCCTGGGCGCTTTTATATTTTTCTGGGTTGCCCTGAGAGAGCATATAATCGTATCCTCCCCAGATGATAACAAATAAAAGAATTATAGCGGCAAGCGGAATTAAAAACTGCATGACCCGGTTCACAATATCTCCTACGGTGTTGAGTCTTGTATCCAAAGGACCCTGGATAATCTGTCCGCCTATATTTAAACTTTGACTCAGATATGTCATTATTTTTTAATAATAAATCTTAAAGCTCCAAATAGCAAGATTAATCCGAAATTAATAGCTAACGAAACGAGCAAATAAAAGTTTATCTGCGCTAAAAAAACTAAGACTCCATTTATGAAAGTCGTTGGAATAGCAAAACTAATATTGATATGTAGTATATAAATAACTCCAAAAATTATTGTTATTAGTGGAATGATATAAATAAGATCTTGAAGATCTTGCTGGGACGAGAACATAGTTGAGGAAACAGTAAATATCAAATAGGTATAGATTATGGTTAAAACTAGATTAGAGCTGGGAAAAAGCTTAAATCCAGAAAGAATAAAAAAGAAAAAAGCTGCGCCTGAGACCGGGGCTAAGCCAATCAAAATACCTCTAACAAAATCTTTTTTTTCATAAAGAACACTTCCGAGCTTGATATAATTCTTTTCGAGTTTGGGAATAACACTAACCTCATGCACCTTGATCATAAGAACAGTAGCGGCAAAAAAGTGGCTCAATTCATGGAGTATCGTTCCTGGTAAAAAAAATATCGACACAAGCGCAAAAACCACTTTTTCTTTCTTAATAAAACTGCGAAAAAAGTAAAAAAGTTCGTCTTTGGTAAAGCGCGAGGCAAAATAAACTGCTATTAGTTGGAAAATAATTAGAAGAGGTTGATATATGATCGCTGTCATGGCGTAACAGTTGGACTTGAGGTTGCGACAGGGGTAATCTGAGATGAACTTGAGGAAGTTGCGGTTGGGGACAGAGTTACCGTTGGTGACGTCACTGGCGTAGGCGACGCTACAATGGTTGGTATAGTCACAGTTGGCGATGGAAGCGACGTAGGAATAACGTTTGAGTTTTGTGATTTTTTATTAATCAAAACATAAAGTAATACCGCTAAAACTAAGGCCGTAATTACTGCAACGAAAAGGAGCACGCTATTAAATTTATTGTCGTTACCGTTATTATATTTATTAACGTCAAGCGGCGTATAATTTTGTTCCATAGGATTAATTTACTCCAGCTGCAGTATTTGTAACCTCAGGTTTTTGTTCGCCTTCTTGTTTTTTTGGCTCGGTTTTCTTTCCTAGTTCTTCTTTGGAATCTTCTGTGACCTGTTGTATCTTACTCGAAGCGCAACGTGTACAAACAGTCGTTGAATTTTTTAGTACAACACTTTCAAAGTGGTTACCGCATTTCTCACAGAAAAACTTTTTAATTTCTCCCACCTTTCCTTTTGTTTCCGCCACAAATTCGGTTTTTTCAATGTTGAAAACGAATCCGTCGCCATCAAAATCAACAACAATCTGATCTCCCATCTGAAGTTTTTTTTCGATAATTAAGGTCGAAATTGGATTTTCAATTAGTTTTTGAATGGCGCGTCTTAGAGGGCGAGCACCATAGATCGGATCAAAGCCGCTTCTAACGATTTCTTTAACCGCACTATCGGT
>JAJYOJ010000015.1 GCA_021796235.1 bacterium
TTCGAAGATGTTTTATTGTTTAGATTATCTATATCTCTATATATTGTAATTGCTGGGGGGCAAGGATTCGAACCTTGAGTAAGTAGCTCCAAAGGCTACTGTGTTACCGTTACACCACCCCCCAAAGTCAAGCTCTATTTTACCAAAAAAGCCGGAGGTTTTGGATTGCTTTGAGGCGGCTGAAATGGTACAATATAAGTCATTAAAAGGTAAAGACGTCTGTATCCGCCTTTTCTTTGAGATTTAATAGCAGGGCGGATCTTTTTTTTAATCAATATGGAAATCAGGAATGTCGCAATCATTGCCCATGTCGATCACGGTAAAACCACGCTTGTTGATGCAATGCTTAAACAAACCCATACTTTTAGGGAAAATCAGAAAGAGATGAGTGAGACTTTAATTATGGATTCCAATGCTTTGGAGCGGGAGCGGGGGATCACTATACTGGCCAAAAATACTTCAGTGTTTTATAAAGATACGAAGATAAATATTATCGATACTCCCGGCCATGCGGATTTTGGCGGCGAGGTTGAAAGGACCATCAATATGGCGTCAGGAGCAATTCTTTTAGTAGACGCTGCCGAAGGCCCTCTTCCCCAGACAAAATTTGTTTTAAAAAAAGCGCTGGAAGCAAAACTTAAGATCATTTTAATCATCAATAAAATCGACAAAAAAGACGCCAGACCGGTTGAAGTTTTGCGGGAAATCGAAAATCTTTTTTTGGATCTGGCGCATCATGAATCGGCTTTGCATTTTACGACCTTATATGCAGTTGGCAAGGATGGGAAAGCATTTAAGACATTGCCTACTGATTATAGAAGTGATACTGCAGGTGATTTAAGTCCTCTTTTTGAAACTATTCTTAGCGATATTCCGAACGTTTCCGTTTCGGAAAATAAACCTTTACAAATGTTAGTGTCAACGCTCGATTACGACAACTATGTCGGAAAACTTTGCATCGGAAAAATAACACAGGGGACATTACGGAAAAACCAATCGGTCGCTTTAGTTGACGAGGGAAAAGTTTTGGGAATTTATAAAGTGCAGAAACTTTACACGACAGTTGGTTTAAACCGACAAGAAGCTGAAACCGTTTTTGCCGGAGACATCGCAACTTTGGCCGGGATTCCCGATCTGACAATTGGCCAAACCGTTTGCGATCCTCAATATATCAGTTTTCTGCCAAAAATTAAGATCGAGGAGCCGACGATCAAAATAACAATAGGTCCCAACACCAGTCCGTTTGCCGGAAAAGAAGGGAAATATTGCACTTCGCGTCAGATTAAAGAGAGGCTTTTGAAAGAAAAAGAAACCAATCTGGGTTTAAAAATTCAAGAAGGTTCGGCCGGCGCAAATTTTATCGTCCACGGACGGGGTGAACTCCATCTATCAATTCTTATAGAAACCATGCGACGCGAGGGATACGAGCTTGAGGTTTCAAAACCAGAAGTAATCTACAAGGAAATTGACGGAAAGTTATGCGAACCGTTTGAAGAAGTTAATGTTGATGTTGATAAAAAATATTTGGGTGAAATTTCCGAGGAATTTGGCAAAAGAAAAGCCGAGATGTTGAATATGGTTACTTATAACAATGCTACACGTCTTATTTACAAAATCAGCGACCAAAATCTCTTAGGGATAAGAAACTCGCTTTTAACCAAGACCCGCGGCACCGCTATTTTAAATACGTATTTTTTAGGTTATTTTCCCAAAGGGCAAAAAATGGAATCACAAAGAAATGGAGCGTTGGTTGCCGTAAAACCCGGGACAGCTGTTACCTATGGTTTGGTTAATGCGCAAGAGAGGGGAACGCTATATGTCGCGCCCGGTACAGCGATTTACGAAGGAATGGTAGTTGGTCTTGCTAGTCGGCCTCTCGATATCGAAGTTAATGTCTGTAAAGAAAAAAAATTAACAAATAATCGATCGGTTGGTGAGGGCACATCAGTTCCTTTGACTCCGGCTTCCCCTTTAAATTTAGAGCAGGCTCTTGATTTTATCGAAGAAGATGAACTTTTAGAGGTTACTCCTAAAAATATTCGAGTCAGGAAAAGATATTTATCTACGGTTGAAAGACGCGTCAAGTCAAGAAAAGAAAGAACAAACTAACCAGATAAGGTATACTTATCGCATGCAAAACCACGGCAGCCAAATGAGTTTTTTAGATGTTTCACCTAAGGAAAAAAAGATTCATTGGTTATCGCATACGGCAATTGAAGGAATTAATCGTTGTCCACGTTGTTTTTGGCTGGCGCAAATAAAAAAAATCCGCCAGCCCGAAGGAATCCAGTCTCGACTTGCTTCGCGTTTTGATATTGTTTTGAAGCAGTATTTTAATGCTTATCGAAAAAAAGGAGAAGTACCGCCGCTGGTTGCCGGTAAACTTGAAGGAACATTGCAAGACCCATTTAAAGAAAAATATTTCCATAAAATAAATGAAAAATATGGATTTTGGGGAAAACTGGATGAATGTTTGGTTAGAGATGGTGAATTTATTCCGGTAGACTTCAAGACTTCAAGCTCGGATCCCAGAGGTAAAGAAGTTTTAGACGCCTATCAGCACCAGATCGATGCTTATGCGTTTTTAATCCAGGCCGACGGTAAAACTGTGGCGGGTTACGGATATTTGATTTTTTTCTATCCTGATCTCTCGGAAGAGGTCCATAATGGTTTTCCGATGATTACAGAGATAAAAAAAGTTGAGGCGCATCCTGAAAATGTTTTAAAAAGAATTGAAAAAGCTATTGATTGTTTAGAACATAAAATGCCCGATTCGTCTCCCGACTGCGTATTTTGTAACTGGTTCAATACAGTCAAAAAATTTTACTGAAAATGTATAATTGAAATCTGATATCCGTATGAAAAAAATATTTCTTTTGATTTTTTTCGCACTGGTTATTTTTTTGGGAATTAACATAATCTCTAAATTTCATAAAGCCTATCAACAAATAGTCGTTAATACCGAAAACAAGAACCTGATTGATGCCGCTCTTAAAAACAATAAGCCTTTTGGAATCTTACTTTTGGGAGATCAGGGCTGGGAGGGTGGAGCGAATGCGAATAACGGACCGTACCTCACCGATTCAATACTTTTGGTTTACGTCAACCCGCGGATAAAATCCGTGACTTTAATCTCGATTCCGCGCGATCTTTGGGTTAAAATTCCCACCTCTGGTTGGGATGGTGATTATTGGAAAATAAATGCGGCTTATGAACTGGGGATGGATGATAAAGGTTATCCTCAGAAATTAACGCAGTTTAAAGGCTCAACTGATCCGGGAAATTTGGCAAAATACATGGTTTCAGCGGTCACAGGCTTACCGGTTGACCGGTTTGTGGCTGTTGATTTTTCCGGATTTACCAAGGCCATAGATTTTTTAGGCGGAGTTGATATCAATGTACAAACAACATTCGACGATTATGAGTATCCCATTGCAGGAAAAGAAGCCGATCCGTGTGGACATAGTGAAGCCGATATTAAAACCTTTGTTGCAACCGCTTCAGCCGACATGCAGCTTCTTCAATATTTTCCCTGCCGGTACGAACATATCCACTTTGCTGCCGGTATACAGCATATGGATGGTGCAACTGCTTTAAAATATGTTCGCTCCAGGCATTCCATCCAGGATCCTACTGATTTTGGTCGGGCCAGAAGGCAAAGAGCGCTTTTGGAGGCAGTTAAAAATAAAATAATTTCTTTCGGATTTATTCCTAAGATTTTACCATTCGTTTCTACTGTCAAAAATAATGTTTCTACCGATCTAGCGTGGGATGAAATGACAACTCTGGTTGCAAATGCAAATACTTTGAAAGACTACCAAATTCACGATTTAGCACTTACCGACCAAAATATCTTGATGGATAGTTTTTCGCAAGATGGACAGGCTGTTCTTATACCAAGAGCTGGATTTGGTCAATGGGACAGTGTCCATAACTTTGTTGAAGCCTCGGTAAGCGCGGCTTTAAAATTACTTACGCCCACTCCTAAAAAATAATCTTTATAATAGTCTTATGCAGCTAATAGTTAATTTGTTAATTAACGGTTTTGCGGTTTTTGTTGTTGCTTATCTTTTGCCGGGAGTGCATGTAGACAGTTTTTTTACAGCAGTTATTGTTGCGATAGTATTAGGGGTAGTTAACGCTTTTTTGAAACCGCTTTTACTGCTTTTAACTCTGCCCATTAATATTTTAACGCTTGGTTTGTTCACCTTAATTATCAATGGGCTTTTAATCCTTCTTACTTCCGCCTTCGTTCCTGGTTTTACGGTCCGCAATATAGGTTGGGCAATTATTTTTAGCATCGTTTTGGCATTGGTAAATTCTGTACTTCATGCGTTGGCCAAATAAAAAGACAGTTTGGGTTTTACTTGTTATTGTCATAATCGGTATTATTTTTTTTAGCTATAATTATTACCGCGATATAAAATTGCGGAAAAGTTATATTATTTCAGAAAATTATATGATAAAAGTTGCTTCGACCTCCTTTCCGACGAATGGGACGATTCCCAAAGAGTATACCTGTGACGGTCAAAATATAAATCCTAAGTTAATGATAGAAAATGTTCCTATTAATGCGAGTAGCTTAGTTTTAATCGTTGATGATCCTGACTCGCCGTCGGGTATTTTTACGCATTGGTTGGTCTGGAATATTGATCCAAAAATAAAAGAGATAAAAGTTAACAATATTCCTAAGGATGCTCAAACTGGAGAAAATGATTTTGGCCGCGTCGGTTATGGGGGTCCCTGTCCGAATCAGGGAACGCATCGCTATTTTTTTAGAGTCTATGCTTTAGACACGGTTTTAAATCTGCCGCCCGGGGCAAAAAGGTCCGAGCTTACCTCTAGTATTGCCGGCCATATTATCGATAAAGGTGAATTGATGGGAAAATATTCCAGATAGTTTATGAATGATACAATTGTTTGTCCATATTGCAAAAAGTCTTTTCCGGTTACAGAAACCTTAAAACACCAAGTAAAAGACGAGGTAAGAATTGAGTTTGAAAAGCAAGAGAAGCCGATTATGTGGAAGAAAGCTCTTGCGGCTGCCGGTGAAAGAATGAAAGAGGCAGCCGGCAAAGAGACTAAGTTATTAAAGGATCAACTTGAAGAGGAGAGAAAAAAAAGAGATGAAGCAGAAAAAAATGAGTTAGTTTTGCGAAAAGAAAGAGCCGAATTTGAGGAAGAAAAAAAACAACAAGAATTAATTATTCAGAGAAAAGTCGACGCAGAAAGAAAAAAAATATCTGATGAAACTCACCTGAAAGATCTCGAGCACCAAAAAAAAGAAGCTGACTATTTAAAACAGATTGAAGAGTTAAAACAAAAAATGCAACAGGGATCGCAGCAGTTACAAGGTGAGGTTCAAGAACTTGAGTTAGAAAGCATTCTTCGGAGAGAATTCCCTTATGATGAGATAAAAGAAGTTCCTAAGGGAGTTAGGGGAGCAGACGTTTTGCAGGTTGTTAGAAATAACTATGGAAAAACCGTCGGAATGATAATTTGGGAATCGAAACGTACAAAAGCCTGGACCGACAGTTGGATATCCAAATTAAAGCAGGATCAACGTGTGGTTAAAGCCGACATAGCAATAATTATTTCGCAAGTTTTACCAACGGGTATAAAAAATTTAAGCCAGATTGATGGAGTATGGGTTGTCAGCTTTAATTCCATTATTGAGCTGGGATTAATTCTTCGCAGTTCCTTGCTTGAGGTTTTCGGGGTTAGATCATCGGCGATTGGAAAACAAGAAAAAAAGGAAATTCTGTGGAGTTATTTGACAAGCATAGAATTTCGTCAAAGATTAGAAGCTATACACGATGCAATAAAATTATCTGGAGAATATCTTGAGAAAGAAAAAGAATTTTTTCGGAGAAAGTGGGCAAGGGAAGAAAAAACTAATCAACTTATGCAAGAACATCTCTTGGGGATGCATGGAGATTTACAGGCAATAATTGGTAAATCTCTCCCCGAAATGAAAGATATCGGACTTTTGCCTACTTCAGAACACTCAGATATTAAATATGAAAAATAATGTCATCGATGCATTTTTTTTCTATGCAGCGCGAGTAATTATTCTTATTCCAATTGTAATTATAGTTTTAGCTTTATTTTTTAAATTTAAGCAAAATAAATCACAACTATCTTCGGTTCCAGTTTCGACACCAACCGTTATTCCGTCGATTTCAGCTCCTAAAATTCAAATCGCTTCAGTTTCCGCAGCAATTGATCTTACTGGTCCTTGGGTCTGCAATTTCGAAGAAAATAATGCAACAATTTCCGCCTACATTCAGGATAAAAGCGTTTATGTTAATAATGCGAAGTCCAATTATTTTTTATTAACAAATGATTGTTTTTACATATGGCAAAATAATGTTTACACCGGTCAAAAAATCTGCGGGGTTGGAAAATATGAAACAATGTTTCAACAAATGAGTAGTTTGGGATTAATAAGTATAAATAATCTTCCGTCTTTACTTGGACAGTTTGGACAGTTTTCAAGCATCGCAAGTAATTCTGCTGCTTTGAAAAACATTCTCAGTTCATGCAAAAAAGAAGCAATAGAAGATCAAAATGTATTTAAAATACCCAAAAACATCATATTTAAAAATACTTCTCTATAAAAAATGCCCCGGCTACGACCTACTTTCCCCTCAAAAACTGAAAGTATCATCGGCGCTGACTCGTTTCACTTCCTTGTTCGGGATGGGAAAGGGTGGTACCAAGTCGCTTAAGTAACCAGGGCAGAGTGTATTATAATATAAATAATGCCAAATAATCAAGTTCAATCTCATCAGGCTCTACATTCTTATTGTATGTATCCCGATGTCAGTTTTGATACGCAAGCGGCTGATGAACAGGTAATTTTAGTACTTAGAGCGCATCCAGTTACTCAAATATCCTGGATTTTCAATACTTTTCTTTTCAGCGTTGTTCTAATATTGGTTCAATTCGTCCTACCGGATATTTTGGCACTGCGTCAGATAATATTCTTTAATTTTTTTGCAGTAGTTTTTATCCTAAGCTATATCTGGATTAATTTTCTGAACTGGTTTTTTAATGTAGGGATTGTTACTGATAAAAGAATTGTTGATATTGATTTCTATAGCATAATATATAAAGAACTTACCAAAGCCGAACTGGATAAAGTTGAGGATGTTACAGCGAGAAGCGGTGGATATTTTGAGTCCTTTTTTAACTACGGTGATATTTTGGTGCAAACAGCCGGAACCCAGGAAAATATTGAGTTTATCAATATACCCAATCCGTCAGGCGTAATCGAGGTTATTAATGGACTTTTGGGTAAATAACATGAATCTAAATTTAATTTTCAATTTTCCCTTCTTTTTTAAAGCTTTCGCAATAGTCTTGTCATTGTTCTATCTTCTCTATGCAATCGTAATCGCCAAGCAGACCCAGGTGATGAATGAAACTTTACAAGCGAAAAATAATGGGATTTTTTCTATAGTTTCAACGCTACAGATAATTTTTGGAATAATTCTTTCAATTCTAGCAATATTTTTTCTTTAAAAATGTTACGATCGCAGTTTGCTGTATATTTAGGCGAAGAGGGAAAAGAGGGTTTTTGCGGCTTTTTGGCAGAAGAAAATATATTTGTCATACTTGAGATTCAAGGTGTTTATGATAAAGAAAAAGGTAGAGAATTTTTAAAGAAAATTAAAAGCTCGTTTTTAGCGGCCGGAATTTCAACTCTTGCTGAATTTGACGAGCGTCTATCATCTACAATTCAAAAAGAAAACTTTCCGTTAGATTTTGCTTTAGCAGCAGGTTTTTTAAAAGATACGATTTTTTACGTAAAAACAATAGGCAATGGAGAAATTTATCTAAAACGGGAAGATTTATTTGAGAAGTTACTCGGCAACAATCAATCTGCCTCTGGATTTATTCAGGAGCGGGATCTTATTATTTTAACTTCTAGTTATTTTACAAAAATCTTAAATGGAAAAGCTGATTTAAAACGATTCTTAGATCATAAAAAGCCGAATGAAATAATTGAGGGTTTAACTCCCTATCTTAAAGGTAAGGAAGAAAAGGGTATAATCGCACTTTTAGTTGAGTTTGAATCGGCGCCAACTGAAGAAGCTGTTCTGCCTCCGAGTGCTAGATTTGAAGATATATTTGTTGGATTACGTAGACGGTGGTTGTCTTACTCATTGCGTCTTGGTAAAAGAAAAACTTTAACTTTGGTTTTAGTATTTTTCCTATTTTTAATTTTAATTTGGAGTGTGGTTTTAGGCCAGAAAAGGCGGATATTAGCTTCCCATTCTAAGGAAATTCAGGATACTAAAACACTGGTTACTCAGAAGCTGAAAAATGCCGATGAGATTGCATTCGTTAACCTAAATCAAGCTCAATCTTTTATTGCTGACTCGCGTCAGGCTTTAGCCAATTTAAAACAAGAGCTGGGAGGTAGTAATCAAAATGATGTCACAGAAATTGAAAATCTGATTGATCAGGAAGCAAATAAAATTCTTAAAAAAGAAGAAAAATCAGCTAGTGAATTTTTTGATTTAACCGTCGACAATGCAAAAGCGCAGGGAACAAAAATGTATCTTGATAAAGATAATTTGGGAGTTCTTGACTCGAATCAAGGCTTGGTTTACGTTTTGTCGCTGACCGATAAGTCTCTTAACAGGTATAAAGCCGGCCAAATCAAAAATTCCAATCTTTTTGGAATCTATCAGGGTGTCGTGTATGTATATGCTCAGGGCGACGGGATATATAAGATTGATGGAAAAAATAATTCTCAAAAAGTTATAGATAATGATACGGCGTGGGGAAGGATTTCCGGTATATGGATTTATCAGGGCAATATTTATCTTTTAGACAAGGGGAAAAGCCAGATTTATAAATATATTCCTACAGATAATGGTTTCTCAACCAAAGTTTCCTATTTTAAAACGCTCGAAGGTGTTGATCTAACAACTGCCAACTCTTTAAGCATCGATTCTTCCATCTACATAGGTTTTCCTGATAAAGTTCTCAAATATACTGCAGGAGTCATGGATAGTTTTCAGACTTCTTACCCCGGAAATGTTTCTTTAACTAAAGTTTTTACCAGTCCGGACGTCCAACAAGTCTATGTTTGGGATAAAACTGCAGCCGCTATCTATGTTTTAGGTAAGGATGGTTCGTACGTGCGAGAGATTCAATCGTCCATTTTAAAGAAAATAAACGATTTTGTTGTTTATGGCAATACAATATACCTTCTCAATGGCTCCAAGATTTATTCCATTGGAATATAGAATTTTATAAAGCGTTAATATCTACGACGGATGAAAGCGATATGCAGGTTTTCTAATGTATAATTATCACGTATGGAGCAGGCCTCTAAGCTTAAGGAAAAGAAACTGGTTCAAAAGATTATCCAAAAAGACGAAAAAAGCCTTCTTCTCTTTTATCGTGATTATAAAATATTATTATTTAATTTTGTTCAGAGACAACTTCGTGATGTTCATCTGGCAGAAGAAGTGACGCAGGACACATTTTATGACTTCATTGAGGCGCTACGTGATTTTCAAGGACACTGTTCCTTAAAAACTTATCTCTTTTCAATAGCTAAAAATAAAATAGCCGATGTAATGCGCAAAAAAAAGCTAAAAAAAATACTTTTCTCGGCTCTCCCTACCTATGTAATTGAAGGATTGAAAACGGTTATCATCGATGAAGAACTTAACAAACACGAGCTTGCTCAAAAAATCAAAAATGTTTTAGATCGATTGCCAAATGATTACAGAATGGTTTTAAGACTAAAATATATGGAGGGTGAAAAAGTAACAAATATCGCAGCAAAAATGTCTTTAGGTTTTAAAGCGACAGAAAGCCTTATTTTTCGTGCCCGAAAAGCCTTTATAAAAGTTTTTCAAGAATTACCGTGATATGGAATCTACAAGAATAAGCTTAAAGAAAAAATTAAATGAAGTTTTTCTTGTCGCGCCTAATGATCTGGGTTTTGCGCCGCTAACAAATATTTACAAAAAAATAACAGGGAATTTAAAAACGATGCCTTTTTTTATAATTTTTCCCTTATCGCTTTTTTTCGCTGTTGTTTTATATCTCTTGTTTGGTTACCTGCTGGTCAAATTAGTAACGCTTTTGCAGTATGGATTTTGAAGATGTAGCAACCAATCTTCTAACGTCAGCGCTCCTGATTATAAAGTATTTTTTTTTCCTTATAGTTTCACCGTACAAAACTTTACGTAAAATAAGTCTGGAGGGCGATTACTATGAAATGGGACTAATGTTTTTTTTAGTTGCGGCTTACTTTTATTTTGCCAATTTTATCAGGAAATTTAGCAATCCTCCCTTGATTGAGTTTGTTTTTTTCTTGACTAATTTTTTTATTTCAACCTCATTTTTTTATTTATTAGCAAAAAAAACTCAGAAAAACCTTCAGTTTAAAAATTTACTTGTAACTTTTTCTTACACACTCTTTCCGACCCTTATTTGGTTTTGGACAAATTCTTTATTATATCTTTTGTTGCCTCCACCTAGGACATTATCAATCTTCGGGCGAGCTTTTAGTGTCGCGTATACAGCCTTTTCTCTAAGTCTTTTAATTTGGAAAGTGATACTTGTATATCTGTCCATGCGTTTTTCTCTACGACTCAATTTTTATAAAATTGCTTATTTTTTTATTCTATATCTTTGTTTTTTAATCCCCTATTCAATAATTTTGTATTCATTCAGGATTTTTCGCATACCTTTCGTCTAAATGATTTTATAGCTGGCTTCGACTAATAATAGTATGAAGATTTCCCAATTTAGAGATTCGGTTTCTAGACGAAATTATTTGGAAAAAGAGAAAAAAATATCCCTAGATGCAGTCATGAAAGTGTTGGTTGATGAGGAAGAAAAAATTCACTGCGAAAACTTAATTGGTGGAATTTCGTTGCCACTTGGTGTGGCTGGGCCTTTAAAGATAAGGGGTGAACATGCGAAAGGAAATTTTTTTATTCCATTAGCTACAACCGAAGGAGCATTGGTTGCCTCGGTTAATCGCGGTTCTAAAGCAGTTTCCTCATCCGGGGAAGTTAACGTTTCTGTCCAGCGAGTCGGAGCAACCCGTGGACCAGTTTTTCTGACTGGAAGCTTGGCCAAAAGTAAAAAGCTCTACGAATGGTTAAAGAATAATAAGTCAAATCTTGCACAAGAAGCAGAAAAAACTTCAGCACATTTGAAATTTAAAAAATATGACATAAGAACATTGGCTGATTATGCTTATGTGCGTTTTTATTTTGATACGCAAGATGCGATGGGAATGAATATGGTAACAATTGCAACGCAAAAAATTGTCGAGTTTATCGAAAAAGAAACTGGAATAAAATGTTTAGCCTTAGCAGGTAATTTTGACATTGATAAAAAACTAGCTTGGATAAATTTTATAAATAATCGCGGATTTAAAGCCTGGGCCGAAGTAAATATTTCAAAAAAAATCGTTAAAGAAGTTCTAAAAACTACTTCACAAAAATTATTTGACGTTTGGTTAAGTAAAAACATGATCGGTTCGGCAATGAGCGGCTCATTAGGTTTTAACGCTCATTTTGCCAATATTGTTGCTGCTATTTTTGCAGCAACGGGTCAGGATTTAGCACATGTTGTCGAAGGAAGCCTGGGTTTAACAGTCGCTAAGGCTTTTGCCAATGGCGATCTTTATTTTTCAGTTTATTTACCCGACCTGATGCTTGGCACTGTGGGAGGGGGAACTGGTTTGAAAACTCAATCGGAAGCCAGAAGCATCATTGGTGTCGTAAAATCAGAAGAGCTCGCAGAAGTCGTGGTTGGAGCGGTTTTAGCCGGTGAGCTATCGCTTCTTGCCTCGTTGAGCGAAGGATCGTTGGCAAAAGTTCATCAAAAATTAGGCAGATAAATCAAATAATATGGTTGGAATAGTTTCGTACGGGTTTTATATCCCTAAATACCGAATTACAGTTAACGAGCTAGCAAAAGTTTGGGGCAAAAGCCCAACCGATGTAAAGCGGTCTTTGAATATTCGTGAGAAGACAGTCTCATACCTTGATGAGGATTCTTTGACAATGGCATATGAGTCGGCCGCAATGGCATTTGCAGGTTCTAAGATAAAAAAAGAGGATGTAAGAGTGATTTTTTTTGGTTCTGAGTCACCACCTTATGCTGTTAATCCAGCTTCGACAATTCTTGCGGAATTTTTAGGAATTGAAAAAAATTATCTTGCTTCCGACAATCAATTTGCCTGTAAGGCAGCCACCGGAGCTCTGATTTCAGCGGTAGGCTTAATTCAAAATAACTTTACAAAATATGCGCTTGTTACTGCTTCTGACAAAGCGACCGCAAAACCACACGATGCGTTGGAGTATACGGCAGCCTCAGGTTCAGTTAGTCTCATAGTTGGTAAAACCAACGTCGCACTTGAGATTTTAGGATATGACTCGTTTTCTTCGGATACGCCCGATTTCTGGAGGAGAGATGGTATCCGGTATCCTTCCCACAGTGGGCGTTTTACCGGCAAACCCGCTTACTTTTATCACATTCAAAACGCTACAAAAAATTTATTACAAAAAACCAAACTAAACCCTTCTGATTTTAAGTATGCAATTTTTCATATGCCGAATGGAAAATTTCCCCAAGAAGTCGCTCGATCGTTAGGCTTTTCGGAAAAACAGATAGAAGCTGGTTTAACGGTGCCATTTTTAGGTAACTCATATACTGCTTCGGCGCTTTTAGGCTTGATTTCAACTTTAAACCGAGTAAAAACAGGTGATCTCATTTTTTTTGCGTCTTATGGATCGGGCGCAGGCTCTGACTCTTTTGTTTTTCGTGTTACAAACAATCTGCAAAAAGTTAAAAAGGATTTTCAAAAAGCACTGGCGGATAAAAACTATATCGATTATCCAACCTATTTAAAATTTATGCACATGATTTAATAATGGTTTCTGTTGCCGGTTATTATACAACTCAGTTTGGCGAGCTTTGGGAAAAATCATTTTCCGATTTGGTTAAAGAAGCCTTGTTTGGTCTTCTGAAATCTGTTCAAAAAATTGACAAAAATGAGATCGATGCAATATTTTTTAGCAATATGCTGGGTGGTGTTCTTGAAAATAATTTACATACCCCCTCAAAAATTTCTGAACTATTAGGTGTTAATATTCCAATTTTTCGTATTGAAGCAGCGTGTGCGAGTGGGGGAGCGGCATTTCATCTTGCTAAGAAATATATAGAGTCAGGATCGGCAAAAACAGTTATTGTTTTAGGAGCAGAAAAAATGACTGACTATTCGCCGGAAGAGACGACTTCTGCGCTCATTTCTGCAGCTTCAGGAGAAGAGCAGGAGGCCGGACTGACCTTTCCGGGACTTTATGCGATGTTGGCAAATTTTTATTTACAAAAATATCATTATAAAGAAGAGAATCTTGCCTACATTGCGGTTAAAAATCATTTCCACGGCAGTTTAAACAAAAAAGCTCATTTCAGAAAAAGAATCACTGTAAAAAACGTTTTAGAGAGTCCCTATATAGCATTTCCTCTAAAAGTTCTCGATAGTTCTCCGATATCCGATGGTGCAGCAGCGGTTCTTTTAACATCTGACAATAATATTTTAAAAAAATTAACAAATAAAATAGAGATTTTAGCATCAGAGGTTGCGACAGACTCAATCAGCTTAGCGAGGAGAAAAGACCTCGATTCTATTTTAGCAACAAAAATTGCAGCTGAAAAAGCCTTTAAAACTGCTGCACTTGCTCCAAAAGAAATCAATGTTGCTGAATTGCATGATTGTTTTTCAATAGCTGAAATATTAGCGATGGAAGATTTGGGATTTTGGGAAAAGGGCACAGGCGGTAAGAATATTTTAGAGTTACCAACAATGTTGGGAAATAGTGGAGATTTAGTTGTCAATACATCTGGAGGTTTAAAGGCATCAGGACACCCAGTTGGTGCCACTGGAGTAAAACAGATAGGAGAAATATATTTACAGTTAACTAATCAGGCAGAAGAACGGCAGGTAAAAAAGGCGCATTACGGTTTGGCGCACAATGTGGGTGGGTCCGGAGGAACTGCCGTAGTAACAATACTAGGTATTTAGAAATTAAAAATTTTTATGATTAGTCCGGTTAAAATTTGGCGGAGGCAAAAAGAGATAAGAAGAATTTTAGGCAAAAAAGGACAAGTTATAACTTGGACTAAAATCTTAGCAGCAGGAGCGGAATTCAAAATCCAAGCTCCTTACCCAGTTGTTTTAGTGCAACTTGACGACGGGCAAAAAGTTTTTGGTCAGTTAGTCGATTATCACCAAAAAGATTTAAAAATCGGATTGAAAGTAATCTCAACTTTAAGGAAAGTTCGAACTGGCACGCGAGAAGATATAATTGTTTATGGTGTTAAGTTCAAGCCAATTAAATGAAAATTTCATACTCTGCGCCGGCTAAGGTAATTTTATCTGGTGAGCATGCGGTAGTTTTTAGCAAACCAGCGATAATCTCTGCAATAGATCTTCGACTGGTTTTTAATCTTTGGGAAGAAAAAAAAGTTATTAAAAGTCCAACAATACATTTCATTGCCGATGCAACAAAAAAATATTTAAACACAAAAAAAATATTATTTAAAGAAACAAATTTCGGTTACAGTATTGATTCACAAATCCCAATAGGACGTGGACTTGGCTCATCGGCTGCTTTATCGGTTGCTGCTGGAGCGGCCTTTTTAAAATTTTATACAGGAAAACAGTTTGATAAAGACACAATAAATAATCTTGCTTACAAAATAGAGAAACGTTTTCACGCTAATACTTCCGGTGTTGATCCGAGTACGGTTTGTTTTGGTGGGTTAATTTACTACCGTAAAGAATTCGAGTTTCTAAAAACAATTTCGTCGTTAACTTTTAAAATTCCCAAAAAAATTGAAGAAAATCTTTATCTTATCGATACGGGAAAACCCAAAGAGACAACTGGAGAAATGGTTAAAATGGTTGGGAAAAATTATAATAATAAACCGCAGTTTATCGAGGAAATTCTAAATGACATTGAAAAAACAACAAAACGGATGGTTATCTCTCTGATTAAAGAAGATATAGATTTTTTTCTAAAATCGCTGATCGATAATCAAATCTTATTGGATATGCTTGGGGTTGTATCACAATCAGCAAAAAAAATATTAAAACAATTAGAACCATATGGTATTGGTAAGATTACAGGAGCCGGAGGTTATACTTATGGTTCTGGATTTATTTTATTTTATTCGGATAATCAGTCAGGACTAACAAGATTTTGTCAAAAAAATAAACTGCCATTATTAAAATTTAAGCAGTCTAACGAAGGAGTAAAAAGCGAATTATGAAAATAAAAGTGTCGGCTCCGGGCAAACTGATGCTTTTGGGGGAACACTCAGTTGTTTACGGATTTCCCTGCATAGTCACGGCGGTTGATAAACGACTTTATGTCGAGGTAGAAATAAGTAATAAAAAAGATGATGAAATTATTGCGCCGCAGGTCAAGGAAAGCCGATTTGTTCTGGAATCAATTGCGGCTTTTAAAGAAAAATATAATATTAAGGAGAAGATCAAGATCGTAACAAAAGGAGATTTTTCTCATAGCGTTGGACTTGGATCTTCTTCTGCAGTTACGGTTGCCACATTCAAAGCTTTAAACTTTTTATTTCACAAAAATCTAACTGATCAAGAAATTTTTAAACTGAGTTATCAAGTGAACCTCAAAATTCAAGGTCTTGGGTCCGGATTTGATTTGGCAGCTGCAACCTATGGGGGGACTTTATACTTTGTTTCTGGGGGAAAAATTATTGAGCCTCTGGAAACAGCGTATCTGCCTTTAGTTGTTGGTTACTCCGGCATAAAGGCCGATACGCCTTATTATGTCAGAAAAGTTGCAGAGTCTTTTAAAACCAAACAGGAGGAAATGAAATTAATTTTTTCTCAAGTAACAACTCTCGTAGAAGAAGCAAAAAAAAACATCACCGACGGAGATTATGAAAGACTAGGCAGGGAAATCCGTAAACAACT
>JAJYOJ010000007.1 GCA_021796235.1 bacterium
AGAAAAGTTGCAGAGTCTTTTAAAACCAAACAGGAGGAAATGAAATTAATTTTTTCTCAAGTAACAACTCTCGTAGAAGAAGCAAAAAAAAACATCACCGACGGAGATTATGAAAGACTAGGCAGGAATCTGCTAGAAAACCATAAGTTATTGCAGAAACTGGGAGTGAGTACATCTAAATTGGATAATATGGTTACGGCAGCTGTTTCCGCAGGAGCCTGGGGAGCAAAATTATCAGGTGCTGGAGGCGGTGACTGTATGATCGCTTTGGTCTCGAGAGAGAAACGCAAAAGAGTTGAAACTGCAATTGTCGAAGCCGGCGGCGAAATTATTGACGTTGCTAATAATGCTGAGGGAGTTAAAGTTGAAACTATTATATGAAATCTACAGCAGTTGCGCCATCTAATATCGCTTTTATCAAATACTGGGGAAAGAAAAATGAACAATTGCGACTTCCGGAAAATGCCAGTATCTCAATGAATTTAAGCAATCTATTTACAACCACAACTGTAGAATTTTCCGCAAACTATAAAGAGGACTCGATTGAGATTGATGGAATTAAAGAGTCGAATGGAGAAAATCGGGCCATCCAGCATTTAGACCGAGTCCGAAAGATGGCTAATCTATCTTTTAAAGCAAAAGTCGTTACTAAAAATAACTTTCCGGTTGGGACCGGACTCTCTTCTTCAGCTTCGGGATTCGCCGCATTGACATTGGCTGGAGTCTCGGCCGCCGGTTTAAAATTATCAGAAAAAGAATTATCTATTTTGGCCCGCCAGGGATCAGGTTCTGCCTGCCGATCAATTCCGGACGGATTTGTTGAATGGCTAGATGGTTCAACTAGCGACACATCTTATGCTCTTTCACTTTATCCACCCAATTATTGGGATATCCTTGATGTAATTGCAATTGTCAGTGCAGAAAAAAAAGACGTTTCAAGTACGGAAGGACAAAAATTTATTACCTCAAGTCCGTTTTTTAAAACTCGTCTCTCTCACATTGGCGAAAAAATTTTTTTAGTTAAAAGACTGTTAAAGGAAAAAAATTTTCTTAAATTTGGAAAACTTATCGAGGCAGAAGCTCTTGAGCTTCATGCAATAATGTTAACCTCTCAGCCCTCCCTTATTTATTGGACCTCGGGAACGCTTGAGCTTATGAAGTTGGTAAAGAGGTGGAGGGTTAAAGGTTTATCTGTTTATTTTACGATAAATACTGGACAGGATATACATCTAATTATTGAAAACAAAAATTTAGATCCTCTTTTAAGGAAATTAAGAGAAATTAAATTTATTCAGAAAATAGTTATAAATAGACCTTCAGTCGGAGCACGTCTAACCCACGAACATTTATTTTAAAGCTTAGGGAGGATAAACTGCCAGCCATTCAGAATACCTTTTAATCCAAGAACTTGAGTGATTATGACCTGATAAACCGTAAGCATAACGATAACCAAGACCATTCCGATAACAGCGTTCGTAATTTTGTTTTGGGCTTTACTGACTTTTTCTTTTTCTCCGCCTGAGGTTATCCAGTCAAGCGCTCCCCAGAGCATAAAAAACAAAAGAGCTATGGCCGCAATTAAAAGAAAGGCCTGAATTCCGGTACCTATGAGTTTATTTACAAAATCTTGAGGCTGGCTGGGTATACCTGCAACCGGTGGGCTGACATTGCCAAAAATATTTTGGGCTAGAAGTTTCAAAATGGTAGATTCTGAACTTTTAATATAGATGCGATTAATTTTACAACAAAAAAACTTGATACTGCAATTACGATTCCAATTATGGCAAAGACGATTGTTTTTTGAGCATTCTCAACGCTTTTTGGATCAGCGCCGGCTGTAAGCCAAGTAAAAGCGCCACGCAGTAACATAACTAAAAAAATAAGTGCAGCAACTACCAAGGCAAGCGGAAGCAGAATATTTATCAAGATATCAAATGTTCCGAATTTGGCTGGGGCAAAATTACTCAAATCCATACTCTTAACAGTTTAATTGAAATGATTTTGAGTGTCAAGAAAGACTATAATAGAGCAATGAATGTGGAATATACTCCTAGACATGTTGCCATAATTCTTGACGGCAATAGACGTTGGGCAAAGGAAAAAGGACTGCCTATTTTTGAAGGTCATAGGCGCGGATTTCATGCCACAATAAATATTGGTAAGAAGGCGAGAAAACTTGGAATAAAAGTTCTTACCTATTGGATGTTTTCAACCGAAAACTGGGATCGTACGGAAGAAGAAAAGACCTATCTTTGGAAGCTGTTGGAATCAGGTATTAATAGCTATTTGAAAACGGCTCTTAAAGAGCAGATAAAAATAATACATTTAGGAAGAAAAGACCGAATCCCAAAATATTTAACAGATGAAATAAAAGAAGTTGAAGAAAAAACCAGACACTTTACCAAATATTATTTGGCAATTGCCTTGGATTACGGAGGGCGTGATGATGTTATAAGAGGCATTAAAAAAATTCAGAAGTCGGTTACAAAAATTCAGGATTTAACCCAAGAAACGTTTAACAAATTTCTTGATACAAAAGATTTACCTTACCCGAATCCGGATCTTATAATAAGGACCGGTGGAGAGTTTAGGACTTCGGGTTTTATGATCTGGCAGGCAGCTTATTCTGAATATATTTTTGTAAAAAAATATTTACCGGATTTTACCACAGATGATTTTGAAAAATGCATAAAAGAATATTCGGTTCGGCAAAGACGATTTGGTAGATGATATAATAAACTGTCATGTTTTCTCCTAAATATTCAATTGATAATAAAATTCTAAACAATATTGCTAAAATTGAGGCAGCTTCGGAAGTGATTCGTCATGCTCCTTTACTGCCTTTGTGGGAAAAACAGTTTAAAGATGATGCGATTGTTCGTTCGGTATATCATGGTACTCATATCGAAGGAAATAAACTCCAAAAAGATGAGGCAAAGGATGTGCTTTTAGGTAGGGAAGTGATAGGGCGACCACGCGATATACAGGAGATTATTAATTATCGAAAGGTAATCGAGTTTATTGACGAAGAAGCAAGTCGCAAAATCGATAAAATAACCGAACAGCTGATAAAAAAAATCCACAGAATTATTGCCGACAAGATTTTACCTTCCGATGAAGTGGGAATATATCGGACCAAACAAGTAGTTGTCAAAGATTCACAAACCGGTGAGATAACCTTTCGTCCGCCGCCATCCCTGGAGGTACCATTTCTCATGCGGGAGTTTATTTATTGGATAAATCGTAATACCGATAATGATATTCATCCGGTTTTAAAAGCTGGGATAGCCCATCATGAACTGGTTAGAATCCATCCTTTTATCGATGGTAATGGCCGAATGGCTCGGATTTTAGCAACCCTTATTATGTTTCTAGGTGGTTACGATATCAGAAGATTTTTTTCTCTGGAGGAATATTACGATCATGATGCTGCAAGCTATTATGAAAACTTGCAAAAAGCCTCTTCAGGCGATCTTACTGTTTGGCTTGCTTATTTCACCTTTGGTGCCGCAAATGAATTTGAAAAAATAAAAGAAAAAATCTTGAAGCTTTCTAAAGACGTAAAGCTTAAAGAAAAAATTGGTGGGACCCAAATTTACTTAACCGAAAGACAGGTAAAAATCATTGAGTACCTACAAGACGCCGGATATTTACAAAATCAGGCATTTTCCAATCTTTTCCCGGACGTTTCCGAAGATACGGTCTTGCGAGACGTGCAGGATCTCACAAAAAAAGGTCTTATAAAAAAAGTCGGCAGTACAAAATCAGCACGCTATGTAATGATGTAGTAATATATATTCATGGATCAGAAGTCTCTTGAAATTATTTATCTAGGTTTTTTATTACCAGGACTTTTTTCCTTGACCTTGGTTACGGAGGGAATTTATAAAATTTCAAGACATGAAGAAGGATTCTTTACATTTGCATTGGGTATTTTATTTTTAATCGGTCTTGGATTAGCGTATTTGTTACTCTTTAAAAAATGATCCATTCGACTCCGCTCAGGATCATAGTGGGTGTTATAATCGAACTATGAAATTTAGTCAACTTGCTCAGTATATTCAAAAGATTGAAGAGACCTCTTCCCGCTTAATTATCACCGAACACTTAGCCACGCTTTTCAAAAATCTAGAAACAACCGAAATCAAAATCACTACATATCTATTGCAAGGTAGAATAGCGCCTCTTTATGAAGCAGTGGAGTTTGGAATGGCGGAAAAAATGATTAAGAAAGCAGTTTGTCGCGGACTTAATTTAGATTGTAAACTTTTTGATACGCGCTATAAAAAAATTGGCGATCTGGGTAAAACAGTCGAAGAGTTTAAAAAAGAGATAAAATCTTTAGATGAAAAAGATCTCTCGATATACGAAGTTTTCGAATCCTTGTATAGTGTTGCAACGGCTTCAGGTGCAGGCTCCCAAGATCTTAAAATCAATCATCTTGCCCATCTAGTTAGGAATTTAGATCCATTAGCCTGTCGATACCTGGTTAGAATTCCGTTAGGAGTGATGCGTCTGGGTTTTTCCGACATGACAGTTTTGGATGCTCTTTCTTGGATGATTAATGGAAATAAAAGTTTGAGACCAATTATTGAGAAGGCTTATCACGTCAGACCGGACTTAGGTTTCATTGCAGAGTTAGTTAAAAGACAGGGGGTTACGAATTTGAAAAAAGTTCTGCCGACAGTCTTTACGCCCATTCTTATGATGCGGGCCGAACGCTTGCCTTCAGGAAAAGAGATTATTGAAAAAATTGGCAAATGTGCGGTTGAGTCGAAATATGACGGTTTCAGACTGCAAGCTCATTATTCGAGAAAAAAACAGGAGGTAAGACTATATTCAAGAAATCTCGAAAATGTCACTTTTATGTATCCTGATCTGGTTGACGGAATCCAAAAAGAAGTCAAGGCTAACGAGATTATTATCGAAGGTGAGGCGATCGGCTTTGATCCCGACACAGCAAACTTTTTACCTTTTCAGGAAACTGTACAAAGAAAAAGAAAATACGGTATAGAAAAAATGGCGAAAGAGGTTCCGCTTAAACTTTTTTGCTTCGAACTTCTTTATAAAGACGGTAAGAGTTTTATTAACTCGCCTTATATTGAAAGAAAAAAAAATCTAGAAAAATCTTTAAAACTTACAGGTGACGCTGCCAAAGATATGATTTTAATCGCTGAAGAAACAATAACCGACGATACAAAACAACTTGAAATTCTTTTTGAGGATGCACTCTCGAAAGGATTGGAGGGAATAATTGCGAAGAAACTTGATGGAATCTATCAGGCGGGAGCGCGGGGTTGGAACTGGATTAAATTTAAACGTAGTTATTCGGCCAAAATTGAAGATACAATAGATTGCTTAATTATGGGCTATGATTTTGGAAAGGGAAAACGTGCTGGATTTGGAATCGGCGCCTTTTTAGTAGGTATTTTCGATGAGAGTAAAGATAAATTTGTAACAGTTGCGAAAATAGGAACAGGTTTGTCAGACAATGAATGGAGAACCCTAAAAACTCAAAGTATAAAGCTCAAAACCCCAAAGAAACCCAATCAGTACGAAGTAGATAAAGCAATGGATTGCGACGTTTGGTTACTGCCTCAAACTGTTGTTGAAATTAAGGCAGATGAGATAACTCGGTCTCCGGTTCATACAGCCGGCAGGAAACTTAAACCGACTAAGTCTGGCAATGCCTTTGAAGTTGACGAACCTGGTTTTGCGCTTCGTTTTCCTAGACTGCAGCGTTTTCGTGATGACAAACGCGCCGAAGATATTACCTCTTTAAAAGAGGTTGAAAAGATGTTCAAGGCACAATTCAAACATAGTTAAAAAGCCTCAAAAGAATCAGAGTCAGGCCTCCATTTAAAATCAATGCGCTTAAAAGTTGCCATACATCATGTTTTTTCAAATAGAGCCGAGACCAAAATACTAAAGGTATAGAAACATATAATATTGGAAAACTCCAGTTATAAAGATAGTTAATGAGAATGGTGGCAACTACGTTGATAGCCATGTGGTAGCTGATTTTCCAAAACATAGTAATTAGAAGATCAATAAGAAACAAAACAAAAGTTATGACAAATAGATCGGACAGCAGTTTTGTTCCAAACAAATGGACGATGACAAAAGAAATAATAAGAAAGATAAAAATAAAAAAAAGCGGCTTGAATCTTTGTTGTCTTTTGGTCAGATCGAGATCGGTAATTGCACTTTGCTTGTACAAAATAAAAATATAGGCAAATGGCAAAACAACAAGCAATAAGAAAAGCATTAGGCTAACAATTTTATAATTAACAGAATGTAGCTGAGTTTTTGTGGCTATAATAAATAAGGTTGTTGGCCAAAGGACTATTGGTCCAAAGATTATTGATATGGTTTTTGCAATAGTTTTTTTCATAAAGGATGGTTTTTCATTGAGCGTATGAGTCGGAGAGGATATTCTATAAAAAATGAGCCGGGATGATTTATTATTCTTCTTCCCGAAGCTTGAACTATCAGAGTTTTATCAATATTAATCTTTCCTTGAGCTGTGAGTATGTGCATACCGATATCAACGTCTTCATGAACAGCGCTACCATCCATACAGACTGATGTTCTTATTTTTTTCCAGACTTTCTTTGTAAATGCCATATTTGGTCCGATTAAAGTGTTGCCGCCTTTTTGCGCAAATCTCATAAAATCTAAAAATAAGTTTGCCCAAAGAGTTGTTTTCATAGGTAGATCATAGAAAACAATCGGACCGGAAAGACCATCTATATCTGCTTGCTCAAAGTCAAGTTTGATTTTTTTTACCCAATCAGGCGGCAAAATTGAGTCAGCATCAGTTCTCGCAATAATATCGTATTTCGCTTCGTCATATCCAGCATTTCTGGCTGGTATCATTCCTGGTTTATTTTTGTGAATAATTCGTACGTTATAAGAAGCGGCGATAGAATTAGTTTTGTCAGTTGAGTTATTATTAACCACTATAATCTCGTCGGGCGGCTCACTTTGTTTCTTCAAACTGTTGAGGCAGTTGCCGATAAAATCTTCCTCATTGTAGGCGGGTATGACAACAGAAACTTTCATAGAACTTCTATAAATGATATAATAACATATAAAATGAATCCGTATTTTTCTATCGTAATACCCACGTTGAACGAAGAACTGTTCCTGCCAAAACTTCTAAAAGATTTGACAAAGCAAAGAAATCGTAACTTTGAGGTAATAGTCGTTGATTCACGCTCAACCGATAAAACCAGAGATAAAGTTAAAGATTTTACTAAGGTTTTAGATATTAGTATTTATGAAGCTAAAAGTAATGTTTCGCAAGGCAGAAATATAGGGGCCTCTAAAGCCAAGGGCGATTATCTGGTTTTTCTTGATGCCGACGCGCAAATAAACTCGGGCTTCATTCAGACATTAACGAAAGCCGTTACTAAAAATAAAGGCTTAATTTTTATACCTGCCATAATTCCTGATAAAAATGATCTACAGATGGAAATAACATTTAGGCTAGTTAACTACTTGGTAGAGTTTTCGCAAAACTTGAATAAACCCTTTTCTACGGGTGGTTCCATGATCGTTGAAAGGAATTTTTTTCAGAGGATTGGTGGATTCGATGAAAAGCTTTTCTTATCGGAAGATCATAATCTTATACAAAGAGCACAAACGTGGGGCGTTCGGGCAAAATTCTTGCACTCTTTGAAACTAAAGTTTTCAATGCGCAGGATGAGACGTGAGGGAGCTGTCAAGCTTTTTTATCAGTATTTATTGGCGACCGCACATGTGATAATCAAGGGTGACATTAAAGAAAAAATTTTCAACTACGAAATGGGTGGGCATCTTTATGCGAATAAAGTAATTAAAAATAACGATAAATACTACCTTAAAAAAACTCTTAGGCAGATAAAAAATTTCTTCAATTCATTTTAAATGTCGTAAGAATAGGGAAGTGATCTGAAAGATGCACATCTATTCTTTTGGCATCTTTAAGGGTAAGATTTCTATAAAAGACGTAATCAACTTTAAGTTTACCAAAATATTTCCTTATAAATCGCGCTAAAAACCGTTGGACAAGGTTGTATTTCTCTTTTTTTCCGCTTTGAGAATACATGATAGTATAGAAAATACTTTTAGTTGCTTCTTGGAAACTGTTATCTCGCATGGCTCTTTCAAGACGTCGTCTACTGTAAGGGAAATAGTTGAAATCGCCAGCTAAAACAGTCGGATTTTTTTTTGACTTTATATCTGTTGCTGCTTCGCGAATTTGTTTGATTCGGGCGCCGTTTGAACCAATGAGAGTAAGGTGAACATTGTACACCGTAAGTTTTTGTCTGGTAGTTTTAATAACGAACGAAGTCTCAAGAAATGTACGCCGCTGGTTTCCTCCGGTTAACAGTCTAAGTACTGTAAGTAATAGTTCATATACGCTTCGGGGAAGGAAATGTGTAGACGAGCAGATAAAACCAATGTTTTTAGGACTATAAAACGTGGCAACGCCAAAAACTTTATCAAATTTTATGAATGAGTTCGAATAATCAGCTAAAATATAGTTGAATTTTTGCAACTTTTTAAGATTTGATTCGTCAGTGTCGACCTCCTGCAAACAGATGATATCAGGCTCGTATTTGTCTAGAATGCTTTCTAAAGCACCCAGGGCTTTATTATAAAGCAAATTATATGTCAGAACAGAAATCTCCATAGTTAACTAATTATACAATAACTCCTGAGATTTCATTGATCCACACGTTGTCCACTTTTTTATTTAGAAATTTTTAAGGCCTTACGAAGACCTATTTTATAATATATATTTTATAGGCTATCTTATAGTAGTATCTATATTTTCTATAGGGCTTGACATTTTTCTTAGTTTATTCTATAGTTTTATTATGTTGTCACAGTTGTCTAATCAAATAATGCTTAAAAACGAAGCATTAAAGCAAAAAATCAAAAGGGAAGAAGGCTTGAATTTTGTTTCTTTGCAGTTTAAGGAGCTTATCAGAAGAAAATTGCAGGTTCCGGTAAAATTATATCATCTTTAATTTCGATTAAATCGGGGTAAAAAAATTAAGAGCATCACTACCGCTCGTATATGGGTGACGACGAGTAGTAATGCTCTTAATTTAAGAAGTTAACACATTATCCTAATGTTGTCAAGATGTCTACTAATTAAGTTTATATAGAGCCCCAAGCCCGTTAGAAGAAGTAAATATAGCCTTCCCAAGTTTAGTAAATTTTTCCACGTTTAAGTTCTTATACTTTTCAGTCTCTAACCGAGAAATTATTACGTATTTAATATGATATTTTTTGATAAGTTTCTTGGTAAGAGCAATATCGGAAGACTCATAAAGACTAACAATATCGGGAATACGTATCCCGACCACATCTGACGATCCTCGCCATAACCATTCATGTACCCACCAACCGGCAACCGTTGGCAAACCGGTATAAGCCGAAATTCTTTCATAGTCGGTGTAAGAATCGCCTTGAGCTTCTAGGATAGTAGGCTGATCTTTGATGTTTGCATTGATAAAATCTATAATTTCATGATCTTCCGGATAATAAGTATCGAGCCAACTGGATCCGTCTAATTGCGGTGTTTTTGTAAGTGCTCCGTAATAGGAAGGAAACGAGAAAAAAGGATAGATGAAAAGAAGAGTAAGAAGGATTATAAAAACAACCTTAAAAACCTGACGTAAAGGGTGCTTAAACATTTTTACTTGCAAAATTACATAGCCTGATGCAAGTGACATCATGATATAGGCCTGGTATCCGAGTTTAAACATTGTATTAGCCCTAAAATGGAGCGGATAGATGTCTTTCACATAAAAAAACTCGGGAATAATGAGAAGAAAGGTGCTGAAAGAAAAAAGAGCTAGGATAAATTTGTCGGTTTGTGACCAATTTGCAGTGTTTAAATGCTTTTGTAAAAATTTAATCAAAAGAAATATGGCAAAACTGATCCAAAAGAATCCCCACAGGACGAAAAGCATCCAAGCGGGTGAGATCTGACATTTATCCTTTTCAAAAAGAAACGGTCCAATCTTACCGATATTAACAAGAAACATCGGACTACAATTAACACCGATGCCTGTCACAAAGGGCTCGAAATTTTTAGTGAAAGGATGCGCAAAAATAATGAAAGAGACAGTTAAAAGCAGAGATCCGAAAATAGTTTGCCACAGGCTTTTGAATAGAATAAAAAATAACATGAGCGTCAATAAGATATAGATTGGCCCATCAAATGCATTTGTCATGAAATGTATAGCAGTAAGAAAACCCAAAAAGACGGAATTTAGGATCAAAAGCTTATAATCTAGAACTTTAGATGTAAAAAGTTTAAACAGGATTGCTAACGTTAATAAAACAAAGGGAATATCAAAAACATGGCCGTGCAGATCGGCAACAACATAAGAATACGAAGGAAACTCGTGGATTGTATAGGGTATAAAACGCGTCGCATTGGGGTACCAGTATTTTTCTGGATGAAAACCGCTTAATATTTGCCAAAAAGGAACAGGTTTATCGTTAGGATAACCAGAGGTAAATACGTAAATCGTATGTAGGTTACCTGCTAGATTAAGCAGGAAGCTACTTAAAAGACCAAAAAAAGACAACGTTAGCAATCCAAGCTTTTTGAATGTGCTATGTGCAATATTAATTGCTAAAGAAAAGCTGGTAGTTATAGCTTCGGCAAAAAGCGTTGCAAGAATTAGATTGTAGCCAATCGACGGCTTAATACCGGTAAGTTTTATAAGTACAGCCCCGGTTAAATGACCAAAATAATAGTAGTTAATTGGGTAACCATTTGGTTTGATAGCATCGCCTGACAGCCACATATCCAGAGGAGGAAAAAATTTTGTCCGAAGTAGCGAATTTATAAATCCAAAGTCCATAAACTTTTCCAGACTGTGTATTGATGCTTCTTGACCTCGGACAAAGGCCAAAAAGATAAGAGAACTCAAAAAGAGAACTTCTTCGAAAAGGATAAGTGGGATATTAGTTCTAAGATTAAATTTCAGAAAGGGTTTCTTTTTTAATAAAAGGATATTTACTCCGGCCAGAATAATAAGAATGATAAACAAACCCATTCTCTCAAATGGCAAAATTTTAAAAAAACCGAGTACAAAAACAAGATAGCTCAAAAAAATAGTCGCTAGAACTTTTGCAAAAGGATATCCGAAGTCTATAAATGAACCAAATATTTTTTTGGTTAGAGGAAATAGAATTAATCCTAATACAAGTAGATAAAAATACCAGTGTAATGTACTATATATCCAACCCATCTCTCTATTATAGCAGTCTATTTTTAGAGTACTACTCGTTGATTTAAGGCTATTTTTTTGGTATAAATGATTTTCATATGGAGCCAAAATTTCAGCCGAAAGAAATAGAAGACTTAATTTATAGCTCTTGGCAGGACGCCGGCCTAATGAAAGCCGACCCAAATTCAAGCAAGAAACCATTCTGCATTATTTTGCCGCCGCCCAATGCAAACGCTGATCTTCATCTTGGTCACGCAATGTACGTCTACGAAGACCTGATGATTCGCTATTATAGAATGCTAAACTACGAAACTCTCTGGCTTCCAGGCGCCGATCATGCCGGTATAGAGACTCAATACGTTTTTGAAAAATATCTAAAAAAGCAAGGCAAGAGTCGATTTGACTATGATCGACAGACTCTTTTTCAAATGATTTGGGACTTTGTGATGGAAAATCGAGGGAAAATGGAGGGACAGTTGAAAAAATTGGGTTTTGCTCTCGATTGGGAAAAGAAAAAATTTACCCTGGATGAAGATATCGTTGCTATTGTTTATGACACCTTTAAAAAACTTTTTGAAGAAAAACTGCTGTATCGTGATTATCGGCTGGTCAATTATTGTACCCGATGCGGGACATCATTTTCTGATTTAGAGGTTGTTTACATCGAGAAGAAAGATCCGCTTTACTATCTAAAATATGGTCCTTTTACGATCGCTACCGTCCGGCCTGAGACAAAGTTTCGCGATACGGCCTTAGCAGTTAATCCCAAGGACAGACGTTATAAAAAATGGTTGGGAAAAACTCTCGAAATTCCTGGACTTTTAGGAGAGATTAAAATGACTGTTATTGCAGATCCGGAGGTTGATCCGAAGTTTGGCACCGGAATTATGAAGGTTACTCCTGCCCACGATCCCCACGATTTTGAACTGGGGAAAAAATACGGCCTACCAGTAACGCCGATCATTACCACGCAAGGCAGAATGGATTTTTCCTGGTTCTTAGGGCAGAAAAATATCCCAGAAAAATATCGAATCCGGGCCGAAAAATATCACAATCAGAAGATAGCAAAAGCGAGAACTCTTATGGTGGAAGACTTGAAAGCGGACGGATTACTGGTCAAAGTCGACGAAAATTATACTCACAGAATTGGTACTTGTTATCGAGACGGCAGTGTGATCGAGCCTTTGCCTTTAGAGCAATGGTTTATCAAAGTTAAACCGCTAGTTGCCGAGGCAAAAAAAATCGTCCAGACAGGCAAGATAAAAATCCACCCCAAAAGATTTCAAAAACATTTAATCACAATTCTTGATAATTTTATTGATTGGAACATCTCACGCCAAATTGTTTGGGGTATACGAATACCCGCCTATAAATGTCAAAAAATGTCAAATGGCAAATGTCAGATGTCAAAAGGGTGGTTTGTTTCTCTGGAAAAACCAAAAGTTTGCAGCAATTGTGGTGCTAAAGAATTTGAGCAAGATCCGGACACTTTTGACACCTGGTTTTCATCAGCTCAATGGCCATTCGCAACATTGATGGCAGCTGGAAAAAAATATTATGACAACTTTTATCCAACTTCGGTCATGGAGACAGGATACGATATTTTGCGAGCCTGGGTAGCAAGAATGATAATGATTGGCTATTTTATTACTAAAAAACCGCCGTTTAAAAATGTTTTTTTACATGGATTGATTCGAGACAGACAGGGACAAAAAATGAGTAAAAGCAAAGGTAACGTTGTCAATCCGATGGAGATGATTGATAAATACGGAGCCGATGCTTTGCGTGGCGCTCTAATTTTTAATGTTAAAGAAGGTGGGGATTTGCCTTTTTCTGAGGAAAAAGTCATCGGTATGCGAAATTTTACGAATAAGATTTGGAATATAGGACGCTTTTTAGAACTAAACTCGAAAGCCGAAAATCGAAATTTAAAACAAGTTCAAAATTCAGAGCAACTGAACGAATTAAAAAAAGAATTGACTGCTGAAAAGAAAAACTATATCAGAGCAATGAATGGATATAAATTCTCGCAAGCTTTAGGTGAAGTTTATGAATTTTTGTGGCACAGATTTGCCGATTATTATATTGAAGAGTTGAAAGATGCATTACAAAATGGTAACATAGAAGTTCTTGATACATTGAAAGAAGTATATTTTGAGAATCTGAAAATGCTTCATCCTTTCCTGCCATTTGTTACAGAAGCGGTTTGGCAGGTTTTCAAAGGGAAGAACGATTTCATTATTAATTCCAAAATTGTATGAAACGGACATATCAACCAAAAAAACTAAAAAGGCAAAAAAAGCACGGTTTTTTAAAAAGAATGGCGACAAAAGACGGGCAAAAGGTGCTCAAGCGCCGTAGACAAAAAGGGAGAAAGAAATTAACAATATGAATCCATTTCAGTGGTTTGGGACATATATTTTTACTCCGATTTTTTATCATCCGATTTTAAATTTGTTGGTTTTATTTTATAAAGTTTTCCATTTTATAAGATTACCGGGGGATTTTGGGTTTGCGATTATTATTCTTACCGTATTTGTCCGGCTACTCCTTCATCCATTTTTTAAACAACAGATAGAGTCGGCGAAAAAATTGCAGGATTTAAAACCTCATCTTGACAGATTGTCGGAAAAACACAAGAAAGATCCGAAGCGTCTTCAACAGGAACAGCTGAAACTTTATCAGGCAGCAGGTATAAATCCGGCATCAGGTTGTTTATTTATGATAATTCAGATCCCGATATTTTTAGCTCTCTACAATACTTTATCAAGCTTTCTCTTAACAGGAGGTTCAGCAAAAGTTATCGCTGAAATTAACAAGGTTCTTTACAGCCCCTATCTTAAGATTCAAACGATCAATCCCTGGTTTTTTGGCTACAATCTAGCTTTATCGCCAGCTAAATCTGGTTTATGGTACTACTGGTTGGTCCCAGTTATTACGGCGTTTTTGCAATATCTTCAAGTCCAAGTTGCAACTCCGCAAACTACAACGTCAGGAGTTAAAAAAAGCGACAGTTCCTCTTCCGCTAAAGCTCCGGAGGACAAGGAAGATTTTCAAAAAGCTATGAATACGCAGATGAAGTTTATTTTTCCTCTTATGATTGGATGGTTTTCTTATACATTACCGATTGGGCTATCGCTCTACTGGAACATTTTCTCGATTTTTAGTATAATCCAGTATCGCAAAATAAATCCCAAACCGTTATATGAACAAAAAGGAAATAATTAAAACCGAAGCTGAAGAACTCTTAAAAAAAATTATCGATAAGTTTGAACTTGAAATAGAAGAACAGGATAACACTTATCAAGTGGTAATAAAAACCGAAGAAGAGGCTCCAACTGTCATTGGTCGACACGGCGAGACAATCCGGGCGATCCAAAAAATACTTGAGGTTGTACTTTATAAGAAGTTTGGAGAAGCAGTCAGCATTTTGGTCAATGTCAACGATTACCGGGAAAAACAGAAAGAACGCCTGGAAGACTTAGCTTCGCAGGTTGCGACCAAAACTCAAGAAGCAAGAACTCCATCCTATCTTCGTAATCTATCTTCCTATGAGAGAAAAATTATTCACGAATATATAACTACAAATTATCCCGACTTGACTTCCTATTCGGTTGGGGAGGGTAGAGACCGGCGTCTGGTTGTGGATATTAAAAAAGAAACAGGAGAAAATTCTTCATCCTAATTTTCTAAGAAAATTATTCTAGAAAATCTTTGAGCTTGCGAGCCCGTGTTGGGTGTTTAAGTTTTCGTATAGCTTTGGCCTCGATCTGGCGAATCCTTTCTCTAGTAACCCTGAACTCTCTTCCGACTTCTTCCAAGGTTTTGGGTTTTCCGTCGTTTAAACCAAACCTCATAATAAGAACTTTTCGCTCGCGCGGCGATAAGGTGTCAAGGACTTTGCTTAAGGCATCTTTGAGCAACTCGCGTGAAACTTTATCGTACAATGTTGGTTGATTTTGATCGGCTACAAACTGTTCTAGGGTTGATTCTTTATCATCTCCGATTGGTGTTGAAAGAGATTTTGGTTGCTGAGAAATTTTCATCAAGTTTTCAATCTCATCAGTTGTCATCTGCATCTCTTTGGCAACTTCTTTAATTGTAGGTTCTCTTCCCAGTTTTTGAGTCAGTCTACGCTGGGTTTTATAGTAACGGTTAATATGATCAACCATGTGGACTGGTATGCGTATAGTACGCGATTGATCGGCTATGGCTCGGGTAATCGCCTGGCGTATCCACCAGGTGGCATAGGTTGAGAATTTATAGCCGCGTCGCCAATCATATTTTTCAACACCTCGTATAAGTCCTCTATTACCTTCTTGAATCAAATCCAAAAAAGAGAGTCTACGACCCAGGTATTTTTTAGCAATTGAAACAACAAGTCTCAAATTAGCGCGGATAAGTTTTTCCTTAGCATTTTCATCATTTTTTTCATAGCGTTTTGCCAGATCAACTTCTTCATTAAAAGTCAAAAGCGGAGTTTTTCCGATCTCTTTGAGATACATCTTAATTGGATCAAGTGATTCTCCGTGTTTCAAAACAACCAGTTGTTCTAATTCTTTTTCCATTTCCTCAACTGTTTTTTTTGCCTCGTCTTCTTCCCGCGTTGAAACTGTTTCAAAAATATCAATTCCCTTTTCCAGAGCTTGTCCAAAAAAATTATCGATCTCTTCGATGTGTTTTTCCGGTTCGGGGTAAACGAGCAAGATATCATCTTGAACTAAAAATCCATCATCTTCGCCTTGTTTTAAAAGTTCATTTAAAGATTTTGGCAATCTGTGCTTCAACATAGGTTACATTTTATAACGGAGTGAGCATTTTTTCTACCTCATTTAGCCGGCGACTCAGTTCTTTGAGCTTTTCTTTATTTTCTTCGATGATCATTTCTTTAGCGATTTTTGCAATCTGACGTTTAAATGAATATCTTCTTAGTTCAAGAATGAGCTTATCCAAGTTTTCATTTTCAAATGCCAAGTCAGACGAACTGAAGAGATAGATTTCATCAAATACCGGAATTAGTTCAGCCGGCAGCTTTTGTACAAATTTTTGCGGATCAAACTTTTTTTCACTAAGAAAAAGATCAACTATTTTTTGATAAGACGGTATAGAAAAGTCCGACTGATTTAAATTGGCAAAAATTTTATTTGCTAATTCATAAGAATTATCGCTTTGGAAAAGCATGCTGAGAATATGTTTTTGAATAAGTATTTCACGCGGTTCTTTTTTTTCGATGTTGATTTTTTTGAAAGGTTGGGCGCGCTGTTTAATTTTTTGCCTGGTCTTCCTGATGAGAGCTTCGATACTTGATTCTGACACATTAAGTAGGCCGGCCAATTTCTTTACATAATGTGACTGGACAATCGGATTGCGGATCTTTTCGATAAATTCGACGCTTTCTTCCCCAACCCTTTTTTTGTTAAAAGGATCATCGCCGGGATATTTTTTTCTGGCGAGATCAATAATAAAATCATAGATTGGGATAGGAACATTCAATAATTTTTTAAAACGGGAACTATCTTTTTGCACTGCTTCGTCGGGATCTTTAGCAAAATCAAGCAGAACAACTTTAAGATCGAAATCTAAATTCTCTGCTTCCTCTATCCCTCTTTTCATTGCTTCTTCTCCCGCAACATCTGAATCTAAGGTAAGCGTAATTTTTCCAGTATATCTCTTCAAAAGCATCAATTGTTCTCTCGTAACAGCCGATCCCTTTATTGCAACAATATTTTCAATGCCATTTTGATACGGGGAAATTACATCAAACTCTCCCTCGACTAAAAAAACGTTTTCGGCTTTTTTTATCGACTCTTTAGCGGTATTTATTCCAAACAGCGTCTCACGTTTATGATAAAGAGAGGTTTCGGGAGTATTAATATATTTAGCTGACTTCTCTTTTTGATCCAAACTTCTTCCCGAAAATCCAAGAATATTGTTGCGAGCATCAATCAAAGGAAACATTAATCTTCCTCTAAATCTGTCGTAAAATGTGCCCCTTTGATCTTTAACCAATAATCCTGTAGCAAATATTTCATTAGCTTCATAATGTTTTTTCTTCAAAAATTTTAGTAAGGAATCCCAGGAGGCAGGTGCGTAGCCTAACTGAAATTTTTTAGCTATTTTTTCATCGATCAACCGATTTTTAAGATACTCTTGAGCTTCGTTTCCAAACCTGGTCTTTCGCAAAACATAGTCAAAAAACTCTGCAGCAAGAAGGTTAATCCCCAAAAGTCGTTCCCGTTTTTTCCAAGCAGAATCCTCATAAGTTATGTGGGATAGCTTGACGCCAAATTTATCAGCAAGCTCTTTCAAGGCTTCGTAAAAGGTTATATTTTCCCATTTCATCAAGAATTTTATGGCGTCACCGCCTTCTTGACAGGCTCCGAAGCAATGCCAGATTTGGCGATCCGGTGAGATAACAAAAGAGGGGGTTTTTTCTTGGTGAAATGGGCAGATTGCCTTAAAATTCCTGCCGGCTTTTTTTAGCGTAATAAAAGAACCGATATATTCAACTATATCTAATCGTCTTTTAACCTCTTCTACACTATTTTCCATACCCACCCTATTGTATCACAACGAAACTGCTTGTCTTTTTCTATAAAGTTCTAATATAATAAAGGTAATGCTATATATATTTCTTGAAAAAAATGCAATAAAAGTATTACTGCTAAAAAAGTCTCTTCTGGGGCAGTATGAAATAGATTATTTTGGAAAATTTTATCAAAGCGATCTTTTGAACCAAGGTAGAATTGAAAATGTTGATTTTACCGCTTCAGCGCTGAAAGAAGCAATTAATAATCTTTCCCAAAATAATACGAAAGAAAAGCAAGTGTGTCTCATTCTACCGCAGGAAACCTTTCAGTATTTAAGGATAAATGTTCCGAAAGATATAGCAACTTCTGCTTTGGGTTCTTTCATTTTAGATAAGGCCAGATCGTCACTTAACATACCAATTGATGAGTGTGTATATGATTATCTTGTAACTACTTCGGACCAAGAAAAACTGGTCAATTTTTTTGCGATTGATCACGAAATACTTGAAAAATTTAAAGATAGTTTAGCCCTTATTGATCTTAAATTAACCTCAGTTGTGCCAGAAGCGCTGGCCTACTTTAAACTCTTTGAAAAAACACTGCGCAAAGACAAAAAAGAAAATATTTTTTATGTAGACTATGAAAACTCCAGATTGACTGGTTATTTATTTGACAGTTTTGGACTTTTGCAAGAACAAAAATGGTTGGCAAAGACCACGGAAAAAAATAATATAGAAGAAGTTTTAAAAGCCAGAGTATCAGAATTTGAGAAAACAGGCAATAAATTGAATCGACTTATCTTGAGCGGTGAAGGCTCGGAAAAAGTTCGTCAGGACACTTTCACAAAGAGTGTAGGAGCTTGGACTAATCCTTTAAAAAGAATTATTCCGAACTTCTATCAAGACTATCTTAAACTTTTCGTAACTTCCGCAAATAAATCTTTACCGTTTCTGGCATTTGATAGCTGTTTTGGCGCCTTCATTTTTACGCAAGAGAATTCGCAGTTTTCATTTTTAAAAACAGGTTGGAAACCTGCTTCGAGAAAAACTTCTTTTGCCTTGCCTCAGATAGGACTTCCTCTTAAAGAAATCTTATTATTTTTAGCCGCTTTTATTTTATCGTTCCTGGTTTTTATTTTCGGTTCGAAAATGAATTTTAAATTTAATCTGAAATCAATTCTGCCCAAAAAAACAGCATCTCAGATTACATCGGCTATTCCCACCAATGCTCCAACCCCAACGCCAGAAATCTTAGTAAAAAAAGAGGATCTTAAAATTAAAGTCCTAAATGGATCGGGAACCGTAGGAAAAGCATCTGCTGTAAAAGACACTCTGAAAAGTAAAGGCTATCAGGACATTCTAACCGGCAATGCAGATAATTTTGACTATACACAAAGCGTTTTGGAAGTTAAGGACAGCGCAACCGGAGCAGCAACACTTCTTGAAGGTGATCTTAAGGATAGCGTCGCAAGCTTTAAAGTTACTACATTAACCGCAACCGATGCAGCAGACGTGGTATTGATTGTTGGACAGGATTTCAAATAATCTCTCCTTTGCTATAATCAGAAGCATAAACTTTAATTTATTCGTATGGAAAATAAAGAAGAACTTCAGAAAAAACTGAAAAATATTTTAAATAAAGCCAAACTACCCGAGAAAAAAAGTGAGATCGCTAACCTGGAAAAGAAAACCTATGAAGCTAGTTTTTGGGCAGACGCCAAATCTGCAAGTGAAGTGATGAAAAAAATTACGAGCTTAAAAAAGGAGGTCGAAGATCTTGAGATGGCTGAACTTTTATTAGAGGAAAATCAATTTATTGAAGCTAAAAAATTAATTAATAAATATGAGATTCTGCTTTTTTTATCAGGTCCTTATGATCGGGGCGACGCTATATTTGCTATCCATGCTGGTCAGGGAGGGACAGAGGCCATGGATTGGGCCAATATGCTCTTTCGTATGTATACAAGGTATTTTGAGAGAAAAGGTTGGCAGTTTGATGAGGTGGATCGTGTCGCGGGTGAAGAGGCAGGGGTTAAGAGTGCCACTATAAACGTTACAGGCTTATTCGCTTATGGATATCTAAAAGGCGAAGCCGGAGTTCATAGACTAGTTCGTCAGTCACCTTTTAATGCCGATAAATTAAGACAAACATCTTTTGCTCTGGTTGAGGTTTTACCCGTCATTGAAGCCAAAGATATTGATGTAAAGGAAGAGGATATTGAATGGCAGTTTTTCCGGAGCGGTGGTCATGGAGGGCAAAATGTTAACAAGGTTGCGACTGCGGTTCGACTTATTCATAAACCAACCGGCATAATTGTCGCCTGTCAAACAGAACGTTATCAACTGCAAAATCGGGAAAATGCTTTAAAAATTTTACGTGCCAAACTTTGGGAAATAGAACAAAAAAAGACCGAGCAAGAAATTGAAACATTCAAAACCGAAAAAATTGCCTCCTGGGGACGTCAGATTAGATCTTATGTTTTGCATCCGTATAAACTTATTAAAGATCTTCGCACCGGCCATGAGGATTCGAACGTTGAGAAAATTCTAGACGGTGAGCTTGATGAGTTTATCGAAGCTTACCTTAAAAAAAATTAGTTGTTTTTTTCTGAATTTGCTGCTATTCTAATTACGTTATGGAAAATGAAAAAGTTATTCATAATTTAGAACCTAAAAGTCTTGGTCAAAGCCTGTCGTTTAAACAATTTTTTAGCGTTTTAATAATTGTTTTAATTGCAGCTCTAGGTTTAGGATTTGTTGTTAGTAAATTTAAAAACGGCTCTACTTTAACAGGTCAAGCTGGAACAAGCCAGACAAAGGCCACTTCGGTTGCGGGAGTGCCGGACAAAAGTACATTTAAAGATCAGGCCGAAGGAGTTTTGCAAACTGGAGGAGTAGATGGCGAAGGCAGCTTTCACCTGGACCGTCCAGGTGGTCAATCACAAAATGTTTACCTGACATCAACGACGGTTGATCTCTCTAAATACGTCGGTAAAAAAGTCAGAGTTTGGGGACAAACCTACCAGGGAGACAAAGCAGGTTGGCTCATGGACGTTGGATTAGTCGAGATACTACAATAATGATAGTTTTTGATCACGTAATCAAAAAATACCCTTTGGGTAATATCGCGCTTGATGACGTCTCATTTAAAATAAACGATAATGAGTTTGTTTTTTTAGTAGGTCCATCCGGAGCAGGAAAGACAACAATTATTAAACTCCTGCTTCGCGAGATTACTCCAACCAAGGGAACGATTACTTTGGGTGACTTCAATATAGCCGACAAAAAATTTACCAGGATTGAAAACCTACGTAGACAAATAGGAATTGTTTTTCAGGACTTTAAAATTCTAAACGATAAGAATATTTTTGAAAATGTTTCATTGAGTCTAAGAGTCACCGGTATGCCAAGCGCAACAATTAGAACCGAAGTAAAGGAGTCGCTCCAATTGGTTGGTCTTTCCGGTAAAGAAAAAGTCTTTCCAGCTCAACTTTCGGCTGGAGAATTGCAACGTGTAGCAATAGCGCGCGCGATTGTCGGCAACAGAGATATTTTAATCGCAGATGAACCAACCGGTAATCTTGACCCAAAAACCTCCTGGGAAATTATGAAGATTTTCAAAAAAATTGAAGGGAAAAAAACTATTATAATAGCAACTCATAACAGCGATATCGTCAATAGTCTCAAAAAACGCGTTATCGTTTTAAAAGATGGAAAAATTATAAAAGATCTTAAAAAAGGAGGTTATGATTTATGATAGAAGCATTAACTTCCATAAGAAGGACTCCCTATCAGTCGCTTTCGGGATTTTTAGTGCTTTTCCTTACCCTTTTTTTGTCAACCGGAATTTTTATAATCTTGACATTTCTTTATGGGCTTTTAGGTTATGTTGAAACCCGACCCCAGGTAACAGTATATTTCAAGACCGACACCTCTGAAAGCGATATCTTTAAGGTGCGAGAACAACTTATTTCTTCAGGAAAGGTTTTATCGATAAAGTATGTCAATAAACAAGAGGCGTTTAAAGTTTACCAGCAGTTTACAAAGGATAACCCGCTGCTTCAGCAAATGGTTTCTGCCGATATTTTGCCGGCCTCTTTGGAAATTTACGCCAAACAGCCTGAGTTCTTACCACAGATTGCCGAGTTTTTAGGAAAGCAGCCAGGAGTGGATGAGGTACAGTTCCAAAAAGATATTGTAAGTAGACTTCTTACTTTAACAAGCATATTGCGTAAAACAAGTTTAGTATTATTTGGATTTTTAATTTTGATGTCGATTTTAGTTCTTATTACAATAACACTTTTTAAGATTGCTCTAAAAAAAGATGAGATTGAACTTCTCAGACTCTTAGGTGCGTCAAATTTTTATATCCAGAAACCGTTTTTACTGGAAGGATTTTTATTTGGTCTTTTTTCATCGCTAACGTCTTTTCTTATCCTTATAGGTGGACTTTTTTATTTTTATCCCTTTTTAACCTCATATCTTCGAGGTATTCCAGCTTTATCGCTTAACTTGCCTCATTACTCTTTGCAGGTGTGGCCCCTGAATATAATTTTCCTTTCAGTAACCCTAGTTTTTTCGCTTTTTTTTGGCGTAGGCATCGCCTTCATTTCAGTCCTCATCTCTACAGGTAGGTATTTTAAGTAAAAGCTATAATATACTTATGGGGAAAATAAAATATATTGCTTATTTTTTTGTGATTTTTTTCTTGGCAGTTTCTGTCTTATTTCCTCTTTCCCAAAAAACGTTTTCGGTTGATTGCAACACCGACGTTTCCATAAACAGTCTTTCCCAGGCAGACTTACAGACTTTAATAAGCTTGTGTGGCCAAAAAGTTGCCGACCTACGAAGTCAAGTCAACACTCTTTCTTCGCAAATTCAACTCATGGATACTCAAATCTATTTGACTGAAATTAAAATTCAAAACACCCAAAGCCAAATTGAAACAACCCAAAAAGAAATAGATCTCATCGATTCAAGAATTGGCGGCCTAGACTCATCATTAAATATTTTAACCAGAACCTTGATTTCAAGGATTATTGAAGACTACAAAAATCACAGCGTTTTAAATGTTTCATTTTTTGAAGTTTTATTTGATAGTGAGAATGCTAATGATTTTTTTACTCGACTAAAATATTTACAGACTGCTCAAGAAAATAATCAAAAACTTCTCGTTCAGGTGCAGGAAGCCAAACTAAACTACGAAGACCAGAAAAAACTGAGGGAAGAGAAAAAGAAAGAACTTGCCGATTTGGTAACAACCTTAAATAATCAACAGGTGGATCTGAAAAACCAACAAGGCGCAAAAAAAAACTTATTAGTAGAGACTCAGAATAGTGAAGTAATTTATCAAAACTTGCTTGCGCAGGCTAAAGCGGAATACGCTGCAATTCAAGGAATTATTGCTGGCGCTGGAACCGAGACACGATTACGTGACGTTTCCAAAGGTGAAACAATTGGTTCTATTATCTCTGGACCTTCATGTAATTCTAACGGGGCACATTTACATTTTACGGTCGAAATAGGCGGCTCTACCGTTAATCCTTTTAATTATCTCAAACCTGTGGATCATACCGATGATTCTGGAGGAGACGCCTGGACTCCTTCTGGAAGTTGGGACTGGCCAGTTAATCCTCCAATCCAATTTAATCAAGGCTATGGAATTACGTGGTTCGTAAACACATACCATTGGTATCCTTTTCACAATGGAATTGACATAGATGGCACATCGTATGAAGTTCATTCTGTTGCAGATGGAACATTATATAGGGGAAGTTACTCAGGTAATGGTGGCTGTGCTCTCCCTTATGCAAAAGTTGTTCATAAAGATAGTAACATTTCTACTCTTTATCTTCATGTGTACGTTCAATGATTCGTTTTTGTAGCATATAGTCCATTGACTTCTAATGTAACTTAGTACTAACTTCAACTTATGTCTAAAGGCATCTTGGTTGTTTTGCTGTTTCTTATTTGTTTTATCTATAAATCGAAACGAGCTTACGCAGTAATAACGACAATCAATAGTTATCCCCAAAGCATTTCTAATGAGCCTTTTACTGTCGATGTCACAATAACCGGTGCTGTAACTGGCACGAATTATCTTCGTATAGATCTTTACAAAACAGACACAACAAACTATTTTGGTGAAACGTTTAACAGCAAAGATTGGTATGGAGAAAATGATTACCTCCAATATCTTCCTATAACGATACAGTCAGGAATACCCTGGTCTGGTCAGATCCAGGCCCGAGTCGGTAATCCTTCCGAAACGCAATATGAAACAACCAGCCAGTATAAATTAAAAATTCGAAGATACACATCATCTGGTAGTTATAACGCAATCGAAACCAATACAAGTGCTGTTGATGTAAATATAAACATAATTCCAACCCCAACTCTCTTTCCTACAGAAACTCCAGCGATAACCGAGCTGCCAACGCCTACCCAAGAAACAGCGCTGCAATCCTATAATAATGTTTACATTTCCGAGGCAATGGTCTTTCCCTCCAAAGATGAAAATGAATGGGTTGAGATTTATAACGATAATGATTTTGTAGTTTATCTTAACGGCTGGTTTATTGATGACATCGAAGAAGGTGGATCTGTACCAAAGTCTATAGATTTCAGTATCGAACCGAAATCTTTTGCTATTTTTGAACAAAGTAATGCGATGTTTAATAATAGTGGTGACAGTATTAGGCTTTTGGACTTCAATAAAACTTTTATTGACGGTTTTGAATACGGGTCTGCAGTTCAGGGAAAAACTTTTGGCAGAAGAGGATTCGATTCGGATGAATTCTGTCTACAGGAGCCAAGTCGGAATGCCGCAAATAATCCATGTATAAATCCGACTGAAACGCCAGTCCCAACAACTAAACAATCACCTACCTTCAAACCAACGCCGATACCATCTCCTACTCAGTTATTAATGACCCCCAGCACATCGGGTCCCAGAAAGAAAACCTTAAATACTGCATTTATTAAAACTCCAATGAATCGATTCATTGGAGTAACTACAAAAAAAACATCTGAGAGCACTGACTCAGGAAATGTCCTGGGCATAGAAACAGATGATGCTTCTCATAATAAAGCTCTTATTAAATCGCTTTCTATTATTTCCTTTTCCTACTCACTTTTGACAATTATTGGAATCTTGCTTAAAATGAAAGTAGGATAATACCTATGAGTAAACTGTTAAATTTCTTACATCATTTTTTTGTTCCGAGAGAAGAGAACAACTTCCAGGCTCGATCGCTTCATACGGATTTTTTAAGCTTTTATCTTGTGCTGGCGATACTTATTGCCTTTTCTTTTCATTATTTGGATAGCCATTTCTCAAACGTTTTAGGTTTTGCTACCGATATAACCATTAATAAACTCTATGCACTAACTAATCAGGAGCGTGAACAAAATGGATTGTCAGATCTCACTTATAATGAAGAATTGGCAACGGCCGCAGCTAAAAAAGCGCAGGATATGTTCGCTAAAAATTACTGGTCGCATTATGGTCCGGAGGGTGAAACTCCTTGGGATTTTATACTAGCTTCAGGCTACAGGTATCAATACGCCGGTGAAAATCTTGCTAAAAATTTCCTATTTTCCCAAGGAGTTATGGATGCCTGGATGAACTCTACTTCTCATAAAGAGAATATTCTGCAAAAAAACTATACTGATGTTGGCTTTGCGGTTGTCAATGGGGTTTTGAATGGTGAAGAAACAACCTTGGTTGTTCAAATGTTTGGGAGACCTCAAACTATTGCCGCAGCCCAACTTCCGAAAAACAATACTCCGCAACCTGCAACTTCCGTAGTTCAACCAACTGTTGCAGTTGCGGCTGCTCAACAACCGGCTACGGTTCTAGCTAAAGAAAGTTCAGGAACAGGTTTAACCGCAGCTTCAGTTTCTTTAAACATGAATCTTATCTTCCTTATGTTCTTACTGGTTGCAATATTTATGGATATCTATTTTGCCGCAAAATTCAAGGTTATAAGAATCACGGGAAAACATTTGGCACATTTCATATTCATATTTTTTATCCTAGCCGGCATATTAGTTTTCACGAAAGGTACTATTCTTTAAACTATGACTCATCACCTGGTTAGATATCTTAAACAAGATTTTACAGCACATCTTTTTGATTATTTACTTCTGATTACCGCCGGAGTTTTTTTTCTTATAAGTGTAAATATTTTTAAGGGAGAACGACTTCTGGAATTTATTTTACTTTTGGCATTTACTACATTTTATATAATCTGGGGGATATATCATCACATTGTAGAAGACGATCTCCATCTTAAGGTTGTGATAGAATATATTCTTATCGGTTTTACAATTATGTTCCTATTAAAAGCTCTAATCTTACCATGAAAGGTGTAATTCTTGCCGGCGGATTGGCAACCAGACTATATCCTTTAACATTTGCCACTAATAAGCATCTTCTTCCTGTCTATGATAAGCCGATGGTATATTATCCAATCCAAACTCTGGTAAATGCAGGAGTTAAAGACGTATTGATTGTTGTGTCAGGTCCTTATTCTGGTCATTTCATTCAGGTTTTAAAAAACGGAAAAGAATTTGGTTTAAAGCATCTAGAATTTGCTTATCAAGAAAACCCTAAAGGCGGTATTGCCGATGCGCTTAGTTTAGCCGAAGATTTTTCTGAGGGTGAATCTCTTACCGTAATTTTAGGTGACAATACTACTGATGCTGATATTTCCAAACCAGTTAATAATTTTAAAAAAGGAGCACTTATTTTTCTTAAAAAAGTTCCTGATCCCAAACGGTTTGGCGTGCCGAAGTTTGATTCAACTAATCCTAAAAAAATCGTTGAAATTATCGAGAAACCAAAAGATCCTCCTTCAAATTATGCAGTTACCGGACTTTATATTTATGACAATAAGGTGTTTGATTTTATCAAACAATGTGATCCCAACTATATTGGTAGGGGCGAGTTGGAAATAACGCAAGTAAATAATTTTTATATAAAAGAAAATCAGTTGGGATGGTTTGAATTAAATGGTTATTGGTTAGATGCCGGAACTTTTGACACTCTTCTTCAAGCTAATATTTTCTGGGCAAAAAAAAGAGGTTCCACTGTTCTTGACATATAAAGAAAAATCCATCACAATATAGATATGGACACAACTCAATTACTTTTAACTATTATTTTAACGATAACTACAATTTTTTTGGTAATTGTAGGAATACAATTGATTTTTCTTCTTAAAGATATTAGGAAAACTATCCGTAAGATTAATGGAATTATCGATGCGTTTGAAAAGGCAGGTCTGGCGGTCGAACACGGACTGGGCGAAGTAGTAGGATTTGCCTCAGGTTTGAAATCGGTATTTAAAATTATGGATGTGATAGAACAAAAACGGCATGGAAAATCAAAATCATAAAGTTTCCAATTTTTGGCTGGGATTTGCCTTGGGCAGTTTAGCTGCCGGTGTAGGATCCTATCTTTTTGGTACAAAAAAAGGCAGAAAGCGAGTTCAACAGATTCTTGATTGGTCAGAAAACCTGGAGGAAAATTTGCTTCTTTTAGGTGAAGAACTGGAAGAAAATGTTATAGATAAGGGAACTAAAATAAAAGATGATGTGCAGAAATTAGCTGAAGAAGGAGGACATTCGACCTTAGATAAAATTCTAGGCACAATTAATAGCTTGTCATCGGGCTCACGTAAGAGCACGAAGCGATTCGAAAAGTCCTCTTGACTTTAAGTCTCTCATAATGTATAGTATTATAACTTTTTCAATTCCCCTTGTGGTATAAGGGGGATTTTTGTGTTAACGAGAAATTATTTTTCCTAAGAATTAAAGATGTCAGCTTCAGATAAATCCAACATTAACTTTAAAAAAGAATTGCTTCTGGGAAAAGAAGATAAAGACTTGGAAAAGTTTGACCTCATAGAAATACAAAAAGAATCTTGGAATAAATTCACTACTTTTAATCTAAAAGAAATCATAATCGAATTTTTTCCAATAGATGATTACACGGGGAAAAAATTTACTCTTTTTTTTGACGACATCTTTTTTGGCAATCCTCGTTATCCGATTAATCTCTGTCTTGAGAAAAAACTTACTTATGACCAACCAGTGTATCTTAAACTTAGACTCCTCAATAAAAGAACCGGATCCGAAAAAAAACAAGACGTCTATTTTTTTAATCTACCCAAGATGACCGAGCGGGGAACGTTCATAATCAATGGGGTGGAAAGAGCTATTATTAACCAAATCGTAAGAGCGCCTGGTGTTTATTTTACAGCTGAGATTGATAAAACAACCGGTCTTACACTTTACAACGCAGAAATTCGTCCGTATATCGGAGCCTGGATTGATATCACACTGAATAAAAATAATCTTATTGAGGTAAAAGTTAATAAAAAACGCAAGTTTTTAGCGACAGTACTAGTGAAAACTTTTGAGGGCGATAATGAAACTCAAGTAATGTCTTTATTCAGCGACCTTGATAACGAACTAAAAGAAAAATATCTCATACCTACTCTTAAAAAAGATCACACCAAAAATAAAGATGAGGCAGTGCTCGAAATCTACAGGAAGGTCAAACCCGGAGAACCTTTGATTTTGGATAATGCTTACGAAACCCTACAAAACCTTTTTTTCAATCATCGTCGTTATTCCCTTGCGGAAGTAGGGCGATACAAACTGAATAAAAAACTTGGGCTTGATCTAGAAAAGAAAAAAGAAAATTTTTTAGTTACTAAGCAGGATATTGTTGCGACGGTTAAGTATCTTTTGCTTCTTACTAAAGGTAAAGGTAACTTTGACGACATTGATCACTTAGGGAATCGAAGATTACGGACGGTTGGGGAACTGATAGCGATGTATGGAATACGCGTCGGTATGCTTAGAGTTGAGCGGGAAATCAAAGAGCGGATGAGTTTAGTTACCAGCGATTCGCACGTTTCTCCATCCCAAATAATAAACTCCAAGCCTCTAATTGTCGCAATCAATTCATTCTATCGAACGAGTCAACTCTCAACGATTATTGATCAAAACAATCCACTTTCTGAGCTGGATAATTTACGAAGAATTACTGTCGGTGGACCAGGAGGCATAGAGAAAGAGCGAGCTTCATTCTCAATCCGCGATATCTCATCTTCTCAGTACGGAAGAATCTGTCCGATCCGATCTCCCGAAGGTCCGAATATCGGCGTTGTAACCTATCTTGCACTTTACTCTAAAGTTAATCAATATGGATTTTTGGAAACTCCTTATAAAAAAGTTGTAAAAGAACGAAACGGAAGTTCACTAAAGGTAAAAGTCTCCCATGAGGTTGTCTATTTGCAGGCAGACGACGAAGAAAAATATTACATCACATCTAACGATATCGAAGTTGATAGTGAAGGTTATATCAAAAATAAACTCGTTGTCGCGCGCTACATGGGCGATATTGTTGAGGTTCCGATTGAAAAAATTGATTTTATCGATGTTTCACCTCGTCAGGTTATTGGAGCATCCGCTTCTCTAATTCCATTTCTCCAAAATGATGACGCTAGCCGGGCTCTTATGGGGACTCATATGCAGTGTCAGGCAGTTCCTTTGGTTAAGCCACAGGCTCCAATTGTCGGGACCGGTATGGAAAGAAAAGTTTCAAACGCATTAAATCGAACAATTTATGCCCAAGAAGAAGGTGTAGTTGAGTATGTTGATGGTCAGAAAGTGATAATTAAGGAGAAAAATGGCAAACATCATGAATATAAACTAGAAAGGTTTATCAGAACGAGTAAAGATGTTGTCTTTGACCAAAAACCACGGGTTGAATTAAAACAAAAAGTAAAAAGTGGCGATTTGATCATTGATGGCCCAGCAACTGATCAAGGCAGACTGGCATTGGGTCAGAATCTGGTGGTTGCTTATACATCATTAAATGGACTTGGTTATGAAGATAGTTTTGTTGTTTCTGATAGGCTTGTCAAGGACGACGTTTTAACTTCTATAACCTCGGAAGAATTTATTGCCGACCTAGTTGACACCAAACTTGGACCAGAAGAGCTTACCCGTGACATTCCCAATGTACGCGAGGAAGTACTTGCCAATTTGGACAAAGACGGATTAGTGCTGCAAGGAACTGAAGTTCAGGGGGGAGACATACTTGTTGGTAAAGTCGCCCCAAAAGGGGAAAAGGAATTAACAGCAGAAGAACGATTGCTTAGAGCCATTTTTGGTGAAAAAGCTAAAGATGTAAAAGATACTTCTCTGCGAATGCCTTATGGAAAACGGGGAACTGTAGTCAATCTCGAGGTCATTGATTCAAAAAAAGATCCTAACGAACTTGAGCCAAGCGTATTGAAACGGATTATAGTCCATACGGCTCAACTTCGCAAAATTTCAATCGGTGACAAACTGGCTGGGCGTCACGGAAACAAAGGCGTTATATCAAAAATATTGCCGCAATGGGATATGCCTTACCTGGCCGATGGGACTCCAGTTGATGTCATTATTTCTCCACTTTCGATACTTTCCCGTATGAATCTGGGTCAGCTTTTTGAAACATTGCTGGGAATTATAGCCTCGCAAAAAGGTGAAATTATATCTGTACCAGTTTTTGAAAAAATTAAAGAGGAATTTATTACTTCCCAGCTCAAAAGTCTTGGACTACCCATTGATGGGAAAGTAGCTCTATTTGATGGCCAAAGTGGTAAAAAATATGAACGAAAAGTTCTGGTCGGCACAGGCTATATCCTTAAACTTATCCACATGGTTGAGGATAAATTCCATGCCCGATCAGTTGGTCCGTACTCCTTAGTAACGCAACAACCTTTAAGTGGCAAATCCCAAATGGGAGGTCAACGCTTCGGAGAAATGGAGGTTTGGGCTCTTGAATCGCATAGAGTTCCTCACGTTCTTCAAGAACTTTTAACTATTAAAAGTGATGACGTACGTGGTAGAACCAAGGCTTTTGAATCTATTATTAAAGGCATCGATATTCCCCAATCAAATGTTCCGGAATCATTTCATGTCTTGGTAAAAGAATTAAACGCCTTAGGTCTATCTGTTGATTACATCAAATAATATGGATAATTTAAATCTTTTAGCTGATTTTTCCGGCCTGCGAATAAGTCTTGCTTCACCGGAGGCGATTTTAGCCTGGTCACACGGTGAGGTTACTAAACCTGAAACCATAAACTACCGAAGTTTCCGGCCGGAAAAAGATGGACTTTTTGACGAAAAAATATTTGGTCCCACTAAGGATTATGAATGTTACTGTGGTAAGTATAAGAGAATGCGCTATAAAGGTATTGTTTGCGATCGTTGTGGAGTTGAGATTACAACCTCTGCAGTTCGACGCGAACGTATGGGGCACATTAAACTAGCCTCACCTATAGCTCACATCTGGTATTTTAAAGGTTCTTCATCGGTCTTGAGCATCATTCTTGATATACCAGCTCAATCATTGGAGAGGATCATTTATTACGCATTATATCTTGTCAAAAAAGTTGATCGCGAGAAACAAAAAAAGGCAGTATCAGTGATCGAAGACGAAAAAGATGACGAGCTGCAAAAATTGGATGTAACTAACGAAGAACAAAAGAAAAAAGTTGAGGAAGAGTTCCAAAAACAAAAAGATGCCCTGACAAAAAAAATTACCAACACCGAACAAAAAGCAATTGCGGAACACGAAATTGATTTTAAACTCCGGGAACAATTAAAAATTCTTTCCGATAAATTGAGTGATCAGAAGGCCCAGAAAACCGCTTTCTTCGATCATCTTTTAAAGGTTACAAAAAGTCTAAAATCGCTTGATACCATAGAAGAAGATCATTACCTTCACCTTAAAGAGAAGGGGGTAGAGAACTTTTTGGAAGTTGGTATGGGATCGGAAGTAGTTTATGAAATTCTATCTTCATTTGATCTGAAAAAAGCTTATGACGAATGCCTGAAGGAACTGAATGAAGAAAAGGGTGAAAAAAGGAATCGTTTACTGAAAAAAACCCGAATTTTAGAATCATTTATCAAAGCGAGCATATTCCCGAAATGGATTGTATTGACGGTTTTGCCGGTTATTCCACCCGATCTTAGGCCGGTTGTTCAACTTCCGGGTGGAAAGTTTGCAACTTCGGATTTGAACGATTTTTACCGAAGAGTTATAAATAGGAATAATCGACTTAAACAGCTTATCGATCTTGGCGCACCAGAAATAATACTCAGGAATGAAAAACGTATGCTCCAGGAAGCGGTTGACTCTCTTATTGATTTGCAAAAATCTCGCGGTAGAACTCGTACTCAAGCGGGTGGGGCAAAAGTTCAGAAATCTTTATCCGATATTTTGCGGGGTAAACAGGGACGTTTCAGACAAAATCTTTTGGGTAAACGTGTAGATTATTCGGGTCGTTCAACGATAATCGTCGGGCCAGAACTAAAAATTACCCAGTGCGGAATTCCAAAAGAAATGGCGCTGGAACTATTCAAACCCTTTCTTTTACACGAGATCATCATACGAGGTTTTGCTCCTAATATAAAAAGTGCCAAAAGTTTTCTGGAAAAAAAAGAGCCAGTTGTTTTTGATATCTTGGAAGAAATAACCAAAGACCATCCTATACTTTTAAATCGCGCACCAACTCTCCATAAGCTTTCAGTCTTAGCATTTTATCCGGTTCTAACCGACTCTTATGCAATAAAACTTCATCCAGCAGTTTGCGCCGGTTATAATGCAGACTTTGATGGAGATGCGATGGGAGTTTTTCTTCCCTTATCAGAAGCTGCGATTTCGGAAGTGAAAAGTCGTATGACCGCTCCATATAACCTTTTGAAACCCGCGGACGGATCGCCAATTGTTCTTCCCAATAAAGAGATGGCGCTTGGCTGTTATTACATAACAAGCATTGATACTCAGTACATTACAAAAAAAGATTCCGAGATAAAGCCATTTGCTACAGAAGAAGAGGTGTTAAATGCCTACTATTTCGACAAGATTAAATTACGTGAGCCAATATTAGTTAAAATGGCCGATACAACAGTTAAAACGACTGCGGGAAGAATTTTTTTCAATCAGGTTTTACCCGAAGAACTTAAGTTCTTAAATCAGGAATTTAAAGCCGTTGATCTCAAAAACTTAGTAGTAAAAGCGATGAAGATTTTTGACAATCAACGGGTTGGAGAGCTTATTGATAGTTTAAAAGAGATAGGCTTTTGGGGAGCAACTATTTCCGGTGGGCTTTCATTGTCGATATTCGATTGTCAGATGAGTCCTGAAAAAGCTAAAATAATTGAGGAAACTGAAAATAAAATTGAGGATGTTGAAAAAAATTATGAACAGGGACTTCTTACCCTTGAAGAAAAAAGACGTTACAGTAACAATTTATGGATTGATACGACAGAGCGTCTGGCAGATATAACCTGGGCAGGTTTGGACGAAGAAAATTCAATTAAAATTGCGATTAAATCCGGAGGCCCGAGAGCTTCTAAAGAGCAGCTGAAACAGCTGGCTGCAATCAAAGGTCTAGTTGTTGACCCTTTAGGAAAAATTATCGAAATTCCAACCAAATCAAACTACCGCGAAGGTCTTTCAATCTTTGAATATGTTATTTCCGCGCGAGGAGCGAGAAAAGGTCTTACCGATTCTGCCTTAAAAACCGCTGACGCAGGTTATCTCACTCGAAGATTAGTTGACGTATCGCACGATATGATTGTAAAAGAAGACGATTGTAAGGTAACTGACGGACTTTCCATCACAATATTTGGCGATCGAGGCGAAAAGTTTAAGGAGAGAATCAGTGGAAGATATTTGGCAAAAGATCTTTACACGGAAGAAAAAAAACTTATTGCCAAGGCCGATGCGCTTATAGACGAAGAAACAGTTAAGGTCATTCAAAAATCCAACTGCAAAAAAGTAGTTGTCAGATCGGCTCTATATTGTCAATCAAAATATGGTATCTGTCAAAAATGTTACGGTATGGACTTGTCAACCAACAAAGTTGTTGATTTGGGTGTGCCGGTTGGAGTTATGGCAGCCCAATCAATTGGTGAGCCTGGCACACAACTTACGATGCGAGTCCGACATTTTGGAGGAATAGTAATCTCTGATGTGACCCAAGGACTGCCAAGAGTCGAAGAACTTTTTGAAACACGAACACCAAAAATAGTTTCTCCTATTTCAGAAATCGACGGAAAAGTTTCGGTTCAGGAAGATACGCAAAAAGAAACTTACAGTGTTAAAATTAATTCAGTTGGAAAAACACCACCTCAAGAAGAAGAGTTTGTAATTCCAATGTCGCAAAAACTAAAGGTAAAAGACGGAGAACTTGTAGCTGGTGGAACTCCACTTTCTGAAGGTTATCTTGATGTTGACGACATCCTAACGATTAAAGGCCTGCGTTCGGCTCAATTATATCTATTGGATGAAATTCAAAAAGTATATGAATCGCAAGGAATTGGAATTCATGATAAGCATTTCGAGGTTATCATAAGAAAAATGAGCGATAAAGTTATAATAGACGATGAGGGAGACACATCTCTGATAAAAGATGAGGTTGTTTCAAAGATTCGTTTCGAAGAGGAAAACAAAAAAATACTGGCTCAAGGAGGCAAACCGGCAGTTGGAAAGGTGTCTATCCTAGGAATAACTCGAGCTGCAATCTATACCGATTCGTGGTTATCGGCAGCCTCATTTGAACAAACCACCAACGTTCTCAGTAGCGCTGCCATAAAAGGGCAGGTAGATTACTTGTTAGGCCTAAAGGAAAATGTTATAATTGGTAGATTAATACCTGTTACCCAAGAACTTATTGAACGGTATTATGGTAAGTTTTTAAGTAAATATGCCGACAGTCAACCAACTAGTGAAAAAGGGCAGAGCCAAACGATCTAAAAAATCTCGCGCTACCGCTCTTAAAGCCAGTTTCAATGCGGTCAAGCGAAGATATATAGATACTTCTTCTCCGATGAAGCGGGGAGTTTGTACTGTGGTTCGTACCATGACACCAAAAAAACCAAATTCAGCTTTGCGGAAAGTTGCGAGAGTTAGACTTTCGAATAAGATTGAAGTAACCGCCTATATTCAAGGCATAGGTCACAATCTGGCCGAACATTCAATCGTTTTGATAAGAGGTGGGAGAGTAAAAGATCTTCCCGGAGTTAAATATCATATCGTAAGAGGGAAGTTTGACACAACCGGAGTAGCGGGTAGAAAAACTTCGCGATCAAAATACGGAGCTAAGTTTGAGCAAGCTAAAGCTGCTTAATTAATTTAATTATATGCCAAGACACGTCTATAAACGATTACCTGTAAAGTCTGATCCAATCTATGAAAGCCATGAAGTAGCCAAACTTATAAACTATATTATGCGTGATGGCAAAAAATCAATTGCCAGACAGGTTGTATACTTTGTGTTGAATAAGATGAAAAAAGACGGGTCTGATCCTTTAAAAGTTTTAAATCAGGCTTTGGCAAATGTTGCGCCAGTCCATGAAGTGAAACCCAGACGGTTGGGTGGAGCCTCATACTTGGTTCCAATCGAGGTTAGGCGCGACCGAAGACTTTTTTTGGCGTTGAATTGGGTTGTTGATGCTGCAATTTCCCGCTCCAATAAAGAATTCAAAACCTTTGGAGAAAAACTCTATGCCGAGCTTATGGATGCTGTAAAAGGTCAGGGATCGGCAGTTGCCAAACGTCAGCAAACTGAAAAGCTCGCCGAAGCCAATAAAGCCTTTGCCCACCTTAAGTGGTAAATTCTTATGCCTCCGCAATCAATAATTACTAAAAATAGAAATGTTCCTTTGGATAAAATCCGAAACATCGGAATCATAGCTCATATCGACTCGGGGAAAACAACCACAACGGAGAGACTTCTTTACTACACCGGTCGAACCTACAAAGTCGGCGACATTGATGAGGGTACTACCCAGATGGATTGGATGCCTCAAGAACGAGAACGGGGAATAACCATAGTTTCTGCCGCAACAACAACTTTCTGGAAAGACGTTCGCATAAATATTATAGATACTCCAGGCCACGTTGACTTTACAGCCGAAGTTGAACGGTCGCTTCGTGTTTTGGATGGGGGAGTTGTAATTTTTGACGCAGAAGAAGGAGTGCAGAGTCAATCAGAAACAGTTTGGCGTCAGGCTGATAAATATAAAGTTCCCCGTATTTGTTTTATTAATAAAATGGATAAACTTGGTGCAAATTTTGAAGGGACTGTAAATGAAATTAAAGATCGATTGGGAGCCAATCCGGCAGTGATGAACTTTCCAATCGGAAAGGAACAAGAATTTAAAGGCGTTGTCGATCTTTTAACACTGCAGTCAATGATTTGGGATAAAAATGACCTCGGTACAGAATATACAGTATCTAAAGAAATACCAAGTGATATCAAAAACCACGTGTTGAAATTAAGAGCTCAACTTGTAGAAAAAATTGCCGAAACCGACGATAAATTATTAGATAAATATTTAAATGCCCAAGAAATATCGGTTGAAGAACTAAAGGCGGCACTTCGTCGTGCTACAATGGCTTATAAATTAATTCCTGTATACTGTGGAACTTCTTTAAGGAATAAAGCAGTACAGCCGATTCTTGATGCCATAGTTGATTACCTGCCATCGCCTCAGGACCTCAAAGAAATTCAAGGCCACGATCCTAAAACCGGAGAGGTAAAAAAGAGAGCTTTAACTCCCGAAGGAAAATTCACTGCCCTGGCTTTTAAAATCCAGCTTGACCCGCATGTAGGAAAACTTACCTATGTCCGGATCTATTCTGGTACGCTTGAATCTGGATCATATATTTATAACGTAAATCGAGATAAAAAAGAGCGTGTAAGTAGGATACTTCTTATGCATGCTAATCAAAGAGAAGAGATTGATAAAGCTTATTCTGGAGAAATTGTAGCGTTGGTTGGACCAAAAGAAACAAGAACCGGCGATTCACTGTCCGACCCAACCGATCCAATCCTTTTGGAAAAAATAACGTTTCCTGAACCGGTTATTTCCTTGGCGATTGAGCCTAAAACTAAAGCTGATCAGGAAAAACTTTCGTATTCGTTGCAGCGCTTGGCAGAAGAAGATCCAACCTTTAAAGTCAAGATGAATCAGGAGACTGGTCAAACAATTATGTCTGGTATGGGCGAATTGCACTTGGAAATTCTAGTTGACCGGATGAAACGAGAGATGGGTATGAATGTAGTTGTTGGAAAACCGCAGGTTGCCTATAAAGAAACCGTTACCAAATCGGCCGATGCTGAAGGAAAATATATCAAGCAGACCGGAGGTCACGGTCAGTACGGACACTGTCTTATCAAGATAGATCCTTTACCTCGAGGTACAGGATTTAAATTTATCAATAAAATTAAAGGTGGAGTAATTCCATCCGAATTTATTCCTTCCATAGAAAAAGGCATAATCGAAGCAATGGATAAAGGTATACTTCTAGGCTTTCCTTTAACCGACTTTCAGACAACCCTTTACGATGGAAGTTACCACGAAGTTGACTCTTCAGATATTGCATTCAAAATCGCCGGTTCTATGGCACTTCAGGCTGCCGCAAAGCAAGCCGGTCTGACGCTGATTGAACCAATAATGAAACTCGAGGTAACAGTGCCGGAAGAGTTCATGGGTGTTGTAATCGGAGATATCTCGAGTAAGCGGGGAAAAATTTTAGGTACGGAAAAAAGAAGCCGGGCTGTTATTATAAAAAGTTATGTTCCATTGGCTGAACTTTCCGGTTATGCAACAACGCTTCGTTCCCTGACCGAGGGCCGCGGATTTTTCTATATGGAACCATCTCACTACGAAGAGGTTCCTCACAATATTATTGCCGCAATGCTCAATAAATAATATTTTCATTTATGAAAAAAATTCTTATTATATCTGATACTCATCTTACCGACCGGTTTGACCGAAAAAAATTTATGTTTTTGCAAAAAATTATCGGGGAAGCAGATCAGGTAATTATAAACGGCGACTTTTGGGACGGTTATATCACAACTTTCTCTCGATTCATCAACTCTTCCTGGAAAAAGTTATTTGCTCAACTAAGGCGGAAAAAAACTGTCTATCTCTATGGTAATCACGACCCAAAAGAAATGTGCGATAAACGCGCCAGTAAGTTTTCTGTTAAACAGTTATTAAGATATGATTTCAAATTCAAGGATGTAACTTATCGAGTCGAACATGGTCAGGCGTTTGAGCCAGGAGCTATGGGAATTTTTCATCTGATACCTGATATTCGTAATGTGCAAGTAGCAGTAAATATTTTTTTGGGAAAAGTTGAGGGAGTACTTTTAAAAATTTTCGGAATAAAATTTGTCAGAAATATTTTATATGGACAATTAAATAACGATGTCAAGAAAAAAATCAAACCATTATTAAAGCCCAAGGAAGTTTTTGTTTTCGGTCACACCCACAAGGCTGAAATTGATCTAAAAAACGGACTGGTTGATTCGGGCTTCATCCGCCACGGACTGGGCACTTATCTGACCCTGGATGAAAACGGTATAAAACTTCGTGAGGAATGGTACAGTAGATAAAACTATTCCTCTCCTTTATATCTGATAACAGCCGTAATCTGAGAATTAGGAATGATAATAGAATTACCTTCTTTATCAAGAAGTGTTGTACTTCTTAAAGTTATTTTTCTTACCTCACCCGTAAAATCTCCTATTTTAATTTTGTCGCCAATATTAAACTGGTCTTCCAAGATAATAAAAAACCCCGAAATGAGATCTTTAACTAGTGTCTGTGCTCCAAAAGAAAAAGCCAAGCCGACTATACCTGCACCGGTTAGGATCGGAACAATGTTTACCCCCCAGTGAGCTAAAATGGTAAGAATCGCAATTGCGAATAAAACCACATCAATTACATTTTTGAGAAGCGAGCGAATAGTCCGGGTTTTGGCGAGGATGGTTTTGTGGGAAACTTTTTGTTTAATTTCAATAAATACCAAATCAACGCTCTTTTTCAAAACGTATGAAAAAACGAATGCCGCAAGAAAAATAAAGGCAGAAAGAATTAGTTTATTTACGATAGGATTTATTGGTATGTTTTGCATAAAACTATTATAAGCTTATTATTTGTACCCTTGCGCTTGAATGTTAAAGAGTTCAGCATAAAGGCCTTTTTTCTTCATAAGTGTCTCATGATTACCTTCTTCAAGTATTGTTCCGTCATTTATAACGATTATTCTATCGGCGTTCCTTACGGTAGAAAAACGGTGCGAAATTATTATCACCGTTTTATCTTTCTCAAGTTCTTGCACTCTTTGGAATATTTCATACTCAGCTTTAGCATCGATGGCGCTAGTTGGTTCATCAAGGATCAAAACCGGAGCATTTTTAAAAAAAGCTCTCGCCAAAGCTAGCTTCTGCCACTGTCCACCCGACAAATCAATACCGTCTTTGAACATTTTTCCAACGATTTGATCAAATTTATTAGGAAGATCTTTGAGATATTCGTCTGCTCCAGACTGTTTGATCGCTTCTTTCAATAAGGTTAAATTACCTGTTTCTTTTTCGTTGCCAAAAAATATGTTTTCTTTAAAACTAAATTGGTATTTAATAAAATCCTGAAACAGAGCGCCTATTTGAAGGTATAACTTAGATAAATCAAGATTTTTAATATTAACCCCGTTAATCAGTACATCGCCGTCGGTCACATCATAAAAACGCAGAAGAAGTTTTAATAAAGTTGTTTTTCCGGCACCATTCTCACCGACAAAAGCAATTTTTTCGCCAGACTGGATAATTAAATTGAAATTTCTTAAAACAAAGCGCTTGGTGTTTGGATATTTAAAGGAAATATTCTTAAACTCTATAAGAGGTGGCAATGGCTTTTCAGGGAGTTCTTTAATTTCCGAGGGTGTTGGTATTTGTTTTTTTGTGTTCATAAATTCAAAATATTTTTCTATATATTTATTACGCATATTGATACTAGAATAATGATCAAGAATTCCTTCAGCGCCGAGCATGAGATTGCTTGTCTGTTGAAAATAAAGAGTAAACTCACCGATTCCTAAACTGCCTATCATAACAGCTTTTAGATTAAAAGCCTGGGTTAAAACAAATGCGAGAAACTGTATAATGCGTGTAATTATGATTGGCAAAAGACCATCTTCAGAAGCTTTAGTAAATCTATTAGTATAGATTTTCTGATGAGTTTTTACTTTATTGTATAAAGCATCACCGGTTTTATAGATTGCTACTTCTTTGGAAGTTGAATCTTGAGAAAGCAAATTTTTAATATATTGAGAAATTCTGTTTAAAAACGACCATTCTTCGACAAAATATTTCCAAACTTTTTTTCTATATAAATCTAAGGAAAAAAACGAAGGAAGAGAAGCAATAAGTATAATTGGGATAAATAGCGGAAACTTGGTCATTAAAACAAGAGAAGCAGTTAAAAGTTTAAACGCAGCATCTATCCAAGCCGTAATTCTGGCAACGTTTACATTGAGCGTTCCTTTGACCCCCTCCATTTGCATCAAAAGGTTTTGAAACTCGGAATTTTCAAAAATTGCTGGATCAAGTTCTATTAATTTTTTATCAATTTGTAGATCAAGATAATTTGCCAAACGGGCTTCGAGAAGAACTGATTGGGTGTCGAGAAAACTTGATAAGGTCATTCGTACGAAAGAGGCAATTAGAAAAAAAGTTATTAAGGGCGAGAGTTGGGAAAAAGTTAGTCCTTGCTTACTTCCTAATAGATCGAGAACTTTTGCCAGAATTAAAACTAGAAAGAAGGGATAAAAAGTATTTTCATAGATCGTTCCAAAAATCGATAAAACTGCATACCAACGGTTGGCATCCCAGTTAAGCTGAAGAATCTTCCAACAATACTTTAATGTTTTTTTCATTCTTATTAATACTATACCAAGACTTGAACGACCAAAACAGTTTATATATAATCATTCAAAGCTATGGATGAAGATGAACCTAAAGAACACGGTCCTGGCTCGGGTAAACCAACCGTAAAAACAAATCTGACTCTTCAACAAGCAATTGATTTTGGTGAATATGAACCAAAATTCCTTCAAAATTTTGCCGAATGGCATACATTAAGCGCTCACATTCAATGGGAACTAATCAGAAAAGCCCTAGATGTCCGTCATAGACAATTGATAACCCAATATGCAGAATTAAATAACGCGCTTGATTTTAGTAAAAAGCCTTATATAAAAGAAGCTATGAAAAATGTTCAACGCCAGCTTGAAAATTTAAGGGATGATAAAGAAAGGTTGTATGTGGAATATTCAAATAAAATGTAACTACTTTAAATCTTCCCCTTGACAAGTAAACGATTGTTCACTAGAATAATTTTATATGGCAGTCGACAAACTGGACAAATTAAAAGCTTTTTATAAAAAACATAGACGCCTTCCTTCTTACGCCGAGATGCTCAAATTATTTGGTTTTTCCTCAAAAAATTCTATATTCAAACTTGTCCAAAAATGGGTTGATGAAGGATTTTTTAAAAAAGAATTTAATAAATTAGTACCAACCCCAAAATTTTTTAGCTTACCAATCTTAGGTCTTATTAAAGCCGGTTTTCCTATTCTTGCCGAAGAGGATAAAAACTATCTTTCACTGGATGAGTATCTTATTGAGGATCCTCACTCATCGTTTCTACTCAAAGTCAGCGGCGATTCGCTGCAGGGAATAGGCATATTTGATGGAGATCTTGTAATCATCGAAAAAAGAAAAGAAGCCCGTTCCGGCGAGGTTGTGTTGGCCCAGATTGATCGGGAATGGACTTTAAAAATTCTTCGCCGCTCGGCAAACGGCCAGTCCTATCTTGCTGCAGCTAATCCCAAATATCCGCCGTTTTACCCTTCGGAAGAACTTCAGATTTACGGTGTTGTGAAAGCAGTCATTAGAAAACTCTCAAACTGATTATGTTTCAAGTCCGCTCTTGGCCAACCGTAATTTTGCATCTGGACGGCGATGCTTTTTTCGCTGCAGTTGCCCAAGCAGTTAATCCCAAACTTAAAGGAAAACCGGTTGTAACCGGTCGGGAACGGGGGATTGCTACGGCAGTTTCCTATGAAGCAAGAAAGCTCGGGATAACCCGCGGTATGCGGACAGTTGATATCAAAAAAAACTATCCCATCTGCATAATCCTGGGATCCGATTATGAACTCTACGGCCTTTTTTCCCAAAAAATGTTTGCTATTCTCAAAACTTTCACTCCTTATGTCGAGGAGTATTCAATCGATGAAGGATTTGCCGATATTAAAGGTTTACGAAAGCCTTTGAATCTAGGTTATCTAGAAATCGGAAAATCTATTCAGGATAAAATTGAAAAATCTTTGGGTATAAGTGTATCGGTGGGAATTTCATTGACGAAATCTTTGGCAAAACTTGCTTCTTCGACACGTAAACCCCACGGCTTAACGGTTGTAAATGGATTGGGAATAGAAAATTTATTAAAAAACCGGCCCGTTGAAGATATCTGGGGTATTGGTGAAAATACTTCTGCTTATCTTAAAAAAATGGGTATTAATACCGCTCTGCAATTTGCTTCTTTATCGGAAGAGTTTATCCTGAGCCATTTGACAAAACCTTTTTATGAAATTTGGCGAGAACTCAAGGGTATTCCGGTTTACGAATTAAATTTTTATGGCAGAACTACCTATAGATCCGTAACCAGAAGTGAAACTTTTGCTCCGGCAACCAATAATGCCGACATTCTTTTTGCACGGCTCCTTGCGCATGTTGAAGCGGCATTTTCTGAAGTTAGAAGTCTTGGTTATCAGGTTGGCAAACTCTTAATTTATTTGAAAACCCAAGAATTTCGCTATAATTCCTTTGAGTTAAAAATCAATCCTAAGACAGCCTATCCTTTCGCAATTCATGAAGAAATAAAAGAAGCCTTCAAAAAAATTTATCAGAAACCTAGTCTTTACCGGGCGACTGGCGCGACTGTATATGATCTTGCAATTACGGACGATGAACAAAAACAGTTGTTTGCTGATAATAAAGTTAGTAATGACAAAATTAAAAAAATCTATCCATTATTTGAAGGAAAGAAAGTTGATTTTGGGACAGTTCTTTTTGACAAAGAAAGAAATCATAAAGAAAAACCAAAACTCTCGCTTCCAATAATTTCAATTTAGATAGTAATCTTTTAGCGGGTAAGATACCAGGCTGGACACCCTAAGGGTGTACGGAGGTCAATACCATTCTCGGTCCCAGACAGATTTGATTGGGTCAGTTTTATTCATTTTCTAACTCCTGAAAGGAATAAATATTGGCACAATTCTTTAATAAAAAATCGTTTTGTTCCTAAGTTAATTTTTCCTCTTAATCCGAACCAAAAGTAATCGAGATGTAAATTTTTAAACCCAACCTTTTTAACCAACAGAACTAATTCCTTTCCGGTATATTCTCTTTCATGTACTGACTTACCCCCAATACCAGACTCCTGGACTACTAAAGGGAATTTTTTTGGTTTTCCTACTAATGTAAATAATAAATTAGCTAAGCGATCTCTATTGGGTGTTGCTATAAACAACTTTCCATCTTTTTTAATAACTCTCCTTATTTCCTTCATAAAATTCAGATCATCTTTTATATGTTCTATAACATCAAAGTTAACCACCACGTCGAACTTATTGTCACCAAACGGCATCTTTCGGCCATCGTACTTTATGAATTTAAAATACTCTCGGAGTTTTTTTTCTCTATAATCTAGAATATCTATACCAGTAACTTTATTATTATTTACGGAAAATAGCTTAGTATAGTTTCCCAGACCGCAGCCTACATCCAAAATGTTGCTATTTTTTAGAGAGTTAGCTAAGTTTTTTATATAATATGCATAAGCCATAGCCATTGCAGCACGATCTACTTTGCCATACACTGAGGGAAATTTTATAACTTTATTATTAAGGGAACTATATATAAAGTTACCTCTACTCAAATAAGCCATTGTTAACTTCTTTGGGTTTTGTCTAGATAACTAATAACCATAGGATTTAATTCCGATGAGTTCCTTAAGCGTTTTCTCCACATCTTTTCGGTGATTAGACCGCCATTCTGACTCTTTCAAGTATACCAGGAATCTGTGCTAAAATACAAGGCTGGACACCCTAAGGGTGTACGGGGGCGAAGGCGGTGTGGCCGTGTCTGGAATCCAACGTCCCTATAACTTCCATATCCGTCCACGCTGATATTGTACCAAATCTCTAGGCTGAAAATGGGTTCTGTCCCATAATCTGAGGCGAAATGGAACAAATGGAACACTACAAAAAAGGGTATCTCATTTTAAACTGATATAGTTTGATATAGTTTCTAAAACGTACGAGTTTGGGATAATTGATATGTGGTCAAGAAATTCGAAAAGTTACGATTTTATTTATTTACTAAATCTTACGCTTGGTATATTTTAAAGCAACAAATAAAAAGAATAAAAGTGTCTGAAATTTTTATTGATAAATTAAGTCAAATTCTTTTGCTTAACAAAAAAATTCTAACCAATATTTTCAATAAAAACGGTGTCGATAGACAAATAAGTCTGATTTCAAAACGAAATAAAAAGATTTCTATTTATCTGCAAATCGAACACGAGTTAATTACTTTACTTAAACAAAAACAAAATAAAGATAGTTTTGCCGATGATGATTATCATTTTGCTTTGTTTGAACCAGCAATTGAAAGAGTCGCAGGAAATAATTTATCACATATCAAAAGTGATCATTGGTTTGATAAAAGATTAATTGATTTAGGAAGAAAGTATCATCGATGGTATTACGAGGTTGCGTATAAATATAAACTACCAACAATGAGAATTGTTCCCTTCTTGCTTCGATTATTATCGATCAGCTAATAATAAAAATATATAATATCCTCATATTATTAATAAATTCAAATAGTAAAGATAAAAAATATTCCTATGGATGAAGACTATCTTGATAAGCTCGCCAAACGGCAGATGCAGAAAATCAAACTCTTGGTTTCCCGCCCTGAATTTCAAAAAGATATTCTTGTTTTAAGAGAGAAATGGGATATTCATAAAAAAGGGTTCAAGAACGAAAAAGAGAATCAAAAATGGAATCGAGAGCTTTGGGATAAAGAACAGAAATATTTTGCTACCGAGTGGCCAAAGTATAGGGATGAGCTTTTGATTCTTCGAAACAACCCAAAAACCTATATGGAACATAAGAGAAGGCAGCAGGAAATAAATAATGCTGCGCCTATTAACGCGTTTCAGATTGATATACGAGTGATTATGAAAAAATACCAATTATCTCATCTGTGGGATACAGCAATTAAACGCTATCTTTTATTTAACGATTTAGAAAAGATGGGGATGTTTTTGGGGCCAGTTATCGTTACAGAGGAGGATCGGTATGGATTTAGGAAGGTGCTGTTAGACATATCTGACGGAATAACCTTTGATGAGCTGAAGGAATTTTATTCAGAAATAAAAAATTTTCAAGCGGGATTTGGCAATAATAAACAGAAAAAATTCCAACCGCTGAAACGCTTTGACCGTAACAAAGATGCCTATGAACTTCGACAGAAAGGGAAAAGCTTAAAAGATATAGCGGAGTTTTTGCGTGAAAAATACAAAGAACCCGATATAACCTATGCTGATATCTCTGACTTCATACGACGCCATAAACAAAGACTTGGCATCAATTAAGCTCAATTCCCGCTCTATACAGGTTTAAAACCTTCATATATGCTTCTTTTATCATGAAAGATTTAATCAAACAAGGGCTAAAAATCTTATATATCCCGATTTCCGATCTGCACCCGGCGGAATATAATCCAAGAAGCTGGAACGATGATGCGATTGATCAGCTTAAGGAAAGTATTAAACACTTTGGGTTGGTGGATCCGTTTGTTGTTAACGCCGCTCCCAAGCGCAAAAATATTGTAATCGGCGGACATTTTAGGCTGAAAGTAGCAAAAGATCTTGAATACAAAACTGTACCAGTCGTTTATGTCACCATTTCTGATATTCAAAAAGAAAAAGAGCTCAATCTTCGTTTAAACAAGAATGTTGGAGACTTTAATTGGGAGCTTCTTTCCGAGTTTGGCGAGGAACTTCTTAAAGATGTTGGTTTTTCCTCGGAAGAGTTGGATAAGGTTTTTGACTGGGAAGAGAATCCCGAGGAGTTTGATCTGCAAAAAGAACTGCAAAAGCTCAACATCGAGAACATTGCGTTTCGAAAAGGAGATGTTTACCAGCTTGGATCACACCAGTTAATGTGTGGTGACTCAACCGTTGAAAATGACGTTCTAACTCTCATGAACGGTGAAAAAGCTGACTTTTGTTTTACCGATGAACCATATGTACTTAATTACCTTCAAGGCAAGAAACGCCACGGTAAAGCAACCGAAGGATTTGGTTTTAAAAGAGATAGACGGTATCTTGAGACAGAATCGCTTCCTCATAATTTTATGGACCTATGGATGGCGAATATCAATAAAGTTCAAAAGAATAATTTTTCAATCATCTCATTTGAAAACTGGAAGAACTTGAAGGATATGTGGATAACGATGGAAAAATACTGGAAGATACGAAATGTCATTATCTGGCATTGTCCAAACCGGACCCAAGGATTTGCCGCAAAATACAAATTCTTCTCAAAATATGATATCGCGATCCTTGGAACCTCAGGAAATAATAATTTGAACCATAATGCTGAAACAGAGCTTCTCCAAAATGAATATGAGGCTGCGATATTTGCAACTTCCGGCAAACCTCATTGGGAGTCTTACGAAAAAGGCAAAAAGATTTGCCCAACTGACTTTATTGAGTTTAAAACTGAGGACGAGAAAAGTTCAGGTCAAGGCATTATCTTCGGCACCAAGCCTTTGCCCATCCTCATTCCTTATATAAAAGTCTTGACTCGTCGTGGCGACCTAATTGTTGAGCCATTTGGAGGGAGCGGTTCGACTTTAATTGCCGCAGAAAAATTAGGACGTCGCTGTTTTATCATGGAAAAAGTCCCTACCTATTGCGAGGTCATAAAACACCGATTCGAAAAGTTAACCGGTAAGAAAGCCACAAAAATCTATGGATCCTAAAATATCTATTCAAAAACGGATACGCAATCAAAAAGTACTATTTCTTGAGAAACTCAAAGAAACCCCGATTGTCGAGCTTGTCTGCAAAAAACTTGGGGTTGGACGGACAACCTATTATCGCTGGAGACAACAAGACCACGAGTTTGCAAAAGCTGCAGACGAAGCTATTCTTGCAGGAAGTCTTATCATCAACGACATGGCAGAGTCGCAACTTATTAGCGCTATAAAAGACAAAAACTTAGGTGCTATTATCTTCTGGCTTAGGCATCACCACCCAACCTACACCAACAAAATTGAAGTTACTGCACGTCTAAAACATGATGAAAAGTTAACACCAGACCAGGAAGCCTTAATAGATAAGGCTCTAAAACTAGCCGCTCTTGTCCCAACCATTAAAAATTTAAAGGATGAGGAGCTTAAAAAAATATGATTATTACACCGCTTACTCAAGGCGAGCTTGCCAGGATTAAAAGTGACCGAAGCGTCAGAAGGATACTTGCTATGAAAAATCACTATTGGTTTTTTGCTATTTATTTATCCCATTATATCCAATATCCCTTTGCCCCGATCCACTTTCAGATGTTTGATATTACAGAGGACCAGAGAATGTCTTTAGCAATTTTAGTTGCCTTCAGAAACTCAGGAAAATCAACCATAATGACCGCGTCCTATCCGATTTGGTCTTTAGTTGGAGTACAAAAGAAAAAATTTGTTCTGATTATAAGCCAGACCCAAAATCAAGGACGGCTTCATTTAACTAACATAAAGAGGGAACTTGAGGGGAATGATCTTTTGAAAGATGATATCGGGCCCTTTGAAGAATATTCTGACGAATGGGGTGCAAACTCGATTGTTTTATCAGACTATAATGCTAGAATTACAGCTGCTTCAACAGAACAAAGTATCCGTGGAATGCGCCATGGTCAATATCGACCGGATCTTATCATCGCTGATGATATTGAAGATCTCCAATCGGTCAAAACCAAAGAAGGAAGAGACCGCACCTTTAACTGGTTTAACGGTGAAGTCATTCCAGTTGGCGATACTAAAACCAAGATTGTCGTTGTTGGGAACTTACTTCATGAAGATAGCCTTATTATGCGCCTTCGAAAACTCATCACTGAGGAAAAACTTACCGCCTCTTTTTTCGCCTTTCCACTTTTAGATGATAAAGATACCATTATGTGGCCTGGGAAGTTTCCAACAATGGCGGAAATAGAGGCTCTTAAAAAATCAGTCCCTTCTGAATCCGCATATTTTCGAGAATATCTTCTTAAGATTATTTCCGACCAAGACCGACTGGTTCATCCTTCCTGGATTAAATATTACGACGAAATATCACCGGCTGAACAAAGACAGTATCTTTACACGGCAACCGGAATAGATCTTGCGATATCGGAAAAAGAATCTGCCGATTGTACGGCAATGGTTTCGGCAAAAATTCATAGTACCGATCAAGGTCTTAAAATATATATCCTTCCAAATCCAGTCAATAAACGAATGAACTTCCCAGAAACTGTTGAACAGGCTATTGCCTTATCAAAAGCCATAGGAAACGGTTACTATACGGAGCTTTTCATTGAAAACGTTGGGTATCAGGATGCTTTTATTCAACACTTAAAAAATATTGGTGTTCCGGCAGAAGGTGTTAAAACAGGGGGTCAAGGAAAACGGGAACGCTTAGCATTAGTTACTCATATGATCCAGCAAGGTAAAGTTCTTTTCCCAAGGCATGGGTGTGAAGATCTTATTTTACAGTTAACTGGTTTTGGAGTTGAAAAACATGATGACTTAGCTGACGCATTTTCACTTCTACTCTTAAAGGTAATAAGCGATGATAAACCTCCACCAATGCTTACGGTACTTGACATTGGACCATCATTTTTCGGAGGTATCTCTCAATTTGGTGACCATCGGATAACCCGTGATATGATTTTTTAAAGTGAAAGAAATTCAGAAGATTTTATTTTTAGAACCTTAATAATTTTGTATACCGTAAATATGGGCGGATTTGATTCTCCTCGTTCAATCCTTCCCATATATGTCCGATGAATTCCCACTTTATCAGCAAACGCTTCTTGAGACAAACCATATTGTTTCCTAAGATATTTAATTCTCTCACCAAATTTCTGTAATATAGCCTCTTTTGAAGTTGCCATGCAGAAAGTGTAGATTTATGCAGTCGTATAGTCTACACTCGCCCCGTGTTCATTTACGCTTGATTTTACCTTTACAGTGCGATATATTTGTTTTAAGTGGTAAGAACATTATTAGATAGAAAGCTCGAGGGGAGGTGAAAACATATGAAGAAATGCAAAGGATGTCAAAAGGAGATTGATCCCAAAGCCAAGAAATGCCCCTATTGTCAAACTGACCAGCGGAATTGGTTTATTAAACATCCCATTCTTACCGGTCTTTTAGCACTCTTTGTTATAGGTAGTATTGGAGCAGCAGGAGGCAGTAGCGGCA
>JAJYOJ010000016.1 GCA_021796235.1 bacterium
AGGCTGACGCAAAACCAAGATATGAGGCTAGGCGGAGCGGTCTTATCGAAAACGAGGTTATTCCTTCCAAAGCGAAGTTAAACATCTTGGAGAACGGATAATGAGTATCGCCGGCAAAACGTTTTTCCCGCTTAAACGGAACAAAAGCAAACGAGAATCCTCCCCAGGCGACGAGACCGCGCAAAAAACGGGCAGTCTCCGGAAGATCATTGATAAGATCAACAACTTTGCGTGAAAGAAGCCGGTAATCACCTACATCCTCGGGGATTGGGGTGTCAGATAAAAAATTGATAAGTTTGTAAAAAAAACGGGCGGTAAGTTTTTTAAAAAAATTGTCAAACTCTCTTCTTTCCCTTTTTGCATAGACGATATCCGCTCCTTTTTGCCAAGCCTTGACCAGTCTAGGTATGATTTCCGGCGGGTCCTGAAGATCCGCGTCTAACGAAATCACAGCATCCCCCTGAGCATTTTTATATCCGCAGGTTAAAGCCATCTGATGGCCAAAATTACGGTAAAAAGAAATAAGTTTAATATTTTTGTTTTGTTTGGATTTGTTTTTAATAATGTCTGCGGTTTTATCAGATGAACCATCATTTATGAAAAAAAGTTCATAACGATAGTTTTTTACCGTTGGTAAAAATCTCTTTAAAAAAGCATCGATATTTTTTTCCTCATTGTAAACCGGAATAATGATCGAAAGAAGAAAGTCGGTACTCATGTTACGGAGCCAGGAGTTGAACCTGGTCTAGGAGATTATGAGCCTCCTGTGCAACCGTACACTACCCCGTATTTTGTTAGTCAGATTATATAAAAATAACCTTAAATTAGCAATAACTCAGTAGATTCACTTAAAATACACTTCCCACCACTGTTGCCAATTCGGCGCCGGAGTTGGCGTCACGACCACAGGAGTCGGGGAAGGTTGGGGAATTATAATAACAGCTTCTCCGGGTTTGGTCAGATTGAGTTTGTCGCGGATAGTTTTTTCAATCTCTTTTGGATCGCTTTCCAGAAGTAGCTGGGTTTTTAAGGCGATGTTTTGCTTTTTAGCCGCACCGTATTCATTCTTGAACTCAAGATAGAGTTGGTATTTTTTTTGATAATCAAAAATGTTCTTCGTCAGCGAAAAGAAAAGAAAGATTACAATAGAAAAGAACAAAATCTTTTTAATTAAGCTCATACTTTCAAAAGCTTAAGAATCCTGGCAGGTTCAGCCTTACCTTTTAGTTCGTTCATGGTTATTCCGATCAGAGCTTTCGGATTTTTTTGGTAAAGTTCGGCGTTTTTAGCAACTATTTCGTCAACGGCTTTTTTTAAATTTTCTTCCGACATTTCGGGCGGCAAATAGGACGAAACAGTTTCCAGCTGTTTTTTTGAAGCGTTAGCTAGCTCATTTCGTCCGGCTTTCGCAAAAGATTCAATTGATTCCCGCAGTTCTTTAGCAAACTTTCTCAAAACCGCAACGGTTTCTTCATCATTCAACTCTGTTTTTTTTTCAATCTCTTGATTTTTAATCCGAGCTAAGATGAAACGCAGGGTTTGAAGTTTTTCTTCCTCATGATTTTTAAGAGCTGCGATCATCTCGGTTTGAATTTTGTCTCTCAACATGAGTATAATTATACAGCAATGAAAAAACAAAATAACAAAGACATATTACAGGTTTTGGCCAACTTTAAAAAAATTCTTGATCACAAGCCCGATGCTCTGCATATGTATAACGAGGTTTTGATGATGAAGTTTAAGATCAAACCGCTTCAGGGCGATATTTCGCTTTTTAACGTGAAAAATAACCGCCTAATCGAGGTCTTGTGGAGTTTGGGGAAGCTCGACGAACTTTTCCAGAAAGAATATCGCCAGCTTCCATCCTCTGAACAAAAAATTTTTTTCAGAGCTTTCAATGAAATGCATAACCGGCTTCAGGGAGAACTTAATGAGATAAATCTTAAGACCGAACAGCTTTCCAATCTCTCGCCGGTAGTCGAGATGGAGATCTTCAAGGAAAATTTGCAAAAAAAAACTAATTAATCTTCTACTTATGGCAAAATACCCGGTTGTTTTGGATCTGGAAACAAAATACACGTTCAGGGAGTTTGCTGATCCCAAAAAATTGGAGATATCAGTTGTCGGAATCTACGATTACAACAAAAATTCCGGTGCAACATTTTTGGAAAATGAACTCAATAAACTTTTTCCAATTCTGGAAGGAGCTTCATATTTGATAGGTTATAACATTAAAACCTTTGATCTGCCGGTTCTTCAGGCCTACTACCCGGGAAGAGTGGAGCATTTTCCGGTTTTTGATATTTTAGACTATATTAAACAAAAGATCGGAAAGAGAATTGCTTTGAATGAGGTGGTTTTAGCAACTTTAGGTAAAAAGAAGTCGGGCCATGGGCTTATGGCGATTGATTATTACAAAGAAGGGAAGTGGGAAGAACTTAAATCTTATTGTCTGGATGATGCAATGCTTACTAAGGAAGTTTTTGAGTTCGGGGTTAAGCAGGGTGAAATCTATTACCTCAATGAAAAAGGTAAAATTGCAATCCCCACTGACTGGAAAAAATACCAGGAAAACTCGCAGGGAAAAGACATGTCTTTGACGCTGCCTTTCTAGCTATTTCATTTTACCGATGTGTTTCCAGAGCCAGACACCGACTAAGATTAAATCAACTAGAATTACGATCTGAAAAAGAAGCGCAATGATCCAGTAACCACCGCCCCAGCCGATCATTGTACCTGCTGCTCCTGTCCCGGCTCTTGCTCCGCCGTAATACCAGTTCATCATAATTTCTCACCGCCTTTCTTATATAGATATTAGTATATATATTACAGTACTGCAAGACTGCAAGATTCGATTTAAAAAAATCTAGAGTTTTGCTAAAATATGATACCTGAAACATATATTTTAGATCTGATTTTCAGATTTGGGATTTGAACTTTGACATTTGAAATTTCGTTTATCCCCTGTAGCTCAATGGTAGAGCAGGCCCCTGTTAAGGGCAAGGTTGGCGGTTCGAATCCACCCGGGGGAGCCAAGCTTGACGAGAGGCGTAAAAAGCTATCTTGCCGAAGGGATTTATCCAGTCATAGCGGACTTTTTTGCCCTTCAGCTCTAAGTTCTGAAGTGCAATCTTCAAAAGTACCCGTTTTTCGTGCGGTTCAGAACTTTCAAAAAGTTCGCTGGCATTAGAAGCGAGCTTTAGCAGGTATTCTGAGGTTATATAGTATTCCTCATCAGCAAAGTGTAGCTTCTCAATTTTCTTGTTGATTGTCTTTTGTTTTGACCGATACTCTTTTCGTTTTTTCTCATAGTAACTCTCAGTAATACTACCGTCTATTTTATCTTCCCAAGCCTTCTCAATTCTGTTTTCATATTTCTTATACTCGGACTGATACCGGTTAAGCAGATTATCGTGAAATTCGGATTTATCTTTATGTGAGCTTTTAAGAGTCATAGCAATGTCATCAACTACGTTTTGGGGCATTTGGAGTTTGCTAAACACGGCTGAAAACTGCTTAGTTAGATCATCTTCTGTCAACCATTCTGCACCGTGCTTGCCGTGATATTGGGTGCAATGATAGTAATAGTAGATATTGCCGTTTTTTTTAATCTTCCTTTCAGGCGTGATGATACAGCCACAATCTGTGCACCTTATCAGCCCCCTGTATGGGAAAGCAAGACCCGCAAACTTGAAATGTTTTTTATGGTATCCCGCTTTTACCTCTTGCACTTTGTCGTATAATTCTTGGTCAATTATCCTGTCGTAGTTGTGTGGGTATTCTTGTCCGTCATAAATCATCGTCCCGCTAGGAAATGGGTTTTTAAGAATAAGATCAATTTTGCCTTTGGAAAAATCTATATCAAAAACCTCTTTTAGTTTATTCCTTACCTCAAGCATTGAGTAACTACCGGTTGAATACCATTGATACATTTTTTCAACCACAACTGCCTCAGGTTCGTTAATAACAATCCACTTCGTACCGTCCTCTCTGGTAATGTTTTTGTAGCCGTAGGGAGCTTTACCCGGCCATTCATTTTTACTTATTTTGAATTTTGCCGTGTTAATTGCATCTTCTTTTAAGCGGTTAAGATATTGTTTGGCTAAAAAGACTTTTAAGTCCCAGTCCTGAATGTCCCTGCCTACGCTGTCTTTGTTAATGATAAGATGGTCATAGACAAAGTGTATTTCTTTGCCGTAATCAAGCCTAAGTTCGTCAATTTTAACTGCGTCTCGGTAGTTTCTGGTTATGCGATCTACTCGGTAAGAAATGATAGCCTTTATATCCTCATTCTCTTTGACAAAGTCAATCATCTCATTAAATTTTTTTCTGATTTTATAATCTGCACTTTCGCTAAAAACAAATTCTCTAACCACTTCAAAATCTTTTTTGGTTGCATAATCCCTAAGTTCAGGCAGTTGAATATCCTTGAGAGATAGGCCCTCTTTTTCCTGTTTAGGCGTTGATACTCTGGCTAAAATTACTGCTTTCATATTAGTTTAAAATCATTTCCTCAACTTTTTTCTTGGCCTTTTCTAATTCTTCTTTTGCTTCTTCTTGTAATCCTTCAGCTTTTTGTGTTCTTAGTTTTACTTCTTTAACGATTTTATTCTGAATGTGAAGAGAGGGAAGAGGGATTTTAAGATTAGACAAATCTCTTGAATAAACATGAGGTTGTCCTGCCCCTTGTTGCATATTGTATATAAACTTTTGTTTAGCTTTCATAACACAATATAAATAAAATGTTAGGTTGGTATCTTTATCTAGGGTTTTTATTACTGTACAATCTGATGCAAAAATTGGTTCTTCGTGATACCAAACATATCCAGAATACGCACCAGAAGCGCTTACGGTTATGACATCGCCTTTATGATTAAATTTATTTATGGTGTATGGACTTATTTGTCCTCCTGCGACGACATGATAATCACCAGAAACAATCTCTTTGCTTGTAATACTTTGACCTTTGGAAAAATTTGCAACTTCACTTAACTTCATTTCTTTGAATTTATTTGAACTGGGTGTATCTTGAGGATATAAGAAATTATTAGGGTCAATTCTACCTATTTTTATTTCTTCACTATCTATAACAAAACACATTTTATCTTTTATTTCAGACATTTTTATTCCTAATTTGTCAAAAACATAGCTGTCAATTGGATTAAGCAATTCGTCGGCTTGTTTTAGTTTTTCTTTTCGGTTTTTATAAGCAGACTGCATTATTAAAATTATTTTGTTCTGTATGTCTATAGAGGGTGTCGGAATAATAAGTTTTTGTAATTCTTCTGATGTAATAGCAGGGTAATTGCCACCGCTACTTCTTTGAAGCAATTGGTTCAGTGCTAAATTAGTCCTTAAAAAATAATATAAATAAGATTTAAGTATGTCTTGAGTTTTTAATTTGCGTAGAATAGCAAAACCAGTAGAAGCGATAAAACCATCTTTTTCTTTATCAATTTGTGCAATAGCTCCTCTATGTGGTCTAGTAGTGGAAACAATTATGTCATTTTCTCTAACTATCATTTTTGCCCGACTAGGTGCCTCCTTTTTATCTTGATATGTGATATTGTTAATCTCGCCTGAAAGTATGTCAATTTCACTGATTTCTATATAGGGAAATTTATCTTCAAACTGGTCTTTTTGGTTCCATGTTTCACTTGATAATGAAACAATATCGCCCAACTTTTTATATGTTAATTTTTGTAACCTATTTTCAAGAGTTTTGAAAAAAAGTTGATAAAAATGTGGGTCAATTCTACCTTCAAGGTCGTTTATATAAACTTTTTGAGTAATCATTTTAATGCCCTTGATAATTAGAAGGATTTTTAACAAACTTTTTATACTCTTCATAAATATCAAATAGGTTGTTCTTGGGGTCTTTTCTGCCCGTTGCGTCGTAGCCGATATGGTCGGCTATTGCCATAAAGATAGGATAGTTGCCTAAGCGTTCGTTCTCGTCTTTGCGTCGCAAGAAAACCAACGACGATTTGACCCCTGCCCCAAAGTGGGAAAAAGCAAACTGGGGAAGGGAAACAATCGCTTCTATCTTGCACTTGTCCATCACAAAATCCCTCACATATTGCAGGGATGAGTTAGTTAGTATGCCATCAGGTAAGACTATGGCAATTCTGCCAGTCTTCGGTTTAACAAAGTTGACGCATCGCTCAATAAACAGGATTTCCGTTTTTTGGTTTTTCTTACTTTTACCTAATTCGTAATGGTCAAGATAATTTTTCTCGGTAGATTTGACCGTTGCCCCAAAGGGGGGATTGGTCAGGATAAGATCAAACCTGTCCTTGCTAAAACTCTTGTGAATGTCAGATATTTCGTTAAAATCCCGTAGGCTGTCCGTGCTAATGATGTTGGTATGCCCGTCGTCGTGGATAATCATGTTCATTTTGCACACTCTGGCTATCTGGTCGTTTATCTCAATTCCGTAGAGATTGTTCATTGCAAAACCGTGCCAGTATTCTTTGGCTTCCCCTTCGTCATAGTTTGCCTCGGCATAATCTCTAACCTTATCAAGAGCATTAAGAAGAAAACCCCCGCTACCGCAGGCAGGGTCTAACACTAAATTACCTCGCTGTGGATCTAACATCAGCACGCAAAATCTGATAATTTCTCTTGGAGTAAAAAATTGTCCCATCTTGCCTTTGAAAAAGTCTTCCATAAACCGCTCAAACGCAATACCTTTTGTGTCTAGGTCAATCTTGTTTATTGCCAGCTCCTGTAAGTGTTCCACGACGCTGTAAACCACTTTCGGATCAAGTCTTATATCTTCCTTAAATACTTCGCTATCTTCTTGTTTAGCCTTTAAGTAAATGGAATTAACACGGTTATATACCTCGTCGGCTGTTTCGTGTGTGCCAATTTGGAATTTATAAGGTTCGTCTCGTTTAGTTAATTTCTCGTCTCTTAATTTGCAGAATAAGAGCTTTGAGACCTCGTCAAAGGCGGTTGTTGGGGCTAATTTACCACCTTGCCAGACTGTATCGTGGCTTTTACCAAGAGCGGTAATAAGTTCGTCTTTTGAAACGGTTTTTAGTTCTTTGCCTTCTTCACCCTTAACAAATCTATATTTTGGCGTCCTGCCGTATTTGACCGGAATATCGGCAATAACATTTTTCTCTCTTTCGCTTGGTTTGAAGCCCGCAATATCAAAGGCAGTTTTGGTTGTGCCTGCAACAACTGTTGCAAATTTAGCTCGTAGACTATTAGCATTACCAAAGGACTGTTCTATGGCTTGCTTAAATTCGGCGTCGGTAATGCCGTCTTTTTTGCACTCAACTACAAGGTAAGGAGTTTTGAGGTCACTATCTTCGTAAATGACAATATCTGCTCTATCCTCTGGGGTTCTTCTGGGGACAGTTACCTCAATATCTATTTGGCTTTTAGGGTATCGGTAGTCAAGGACAAGTTCAACAAAATATGAGGCTCTAACGGTTTCTTCTGGGTTTTTGAATGAGGTTGAGTATTCTCTTGAACAATGGTAGGTAATGCGAGAGTTGTCGGCAGAAACAGTAATTAACCCTTCCTTTTTTCCCCGCTCAATGTTTCTGAGAAAGATTGAGTCCTTGTCGTTATTGTGCGTCATTTTTTCCTTTTGTAATTTATAACAAACTTGTCTAAGTCATCTTTTTTAATCCGGTATTGTTTTCCTGCCTTATAAGCTACAATCTTGCCGGACTGTATCCAGCGATAAACTGTTAAATAGACTACCTTTAGCATTTTGGCTACATCTTCAATAGTGTAGAATTGGTCGGTTGTCATATTAGTTATATTTAACATTATTTAACATTTTATTCTGAATTGCAAGTAGTTTTACCGGTACAAACTCGGTTATCTGCTTTCTAAGGAGCGAAAATACGCTGATCTCGTCGGTTTTGCCTAACTTTTTCATTTCCTTATTCAGACTATACCATATAGAGTTGCCGTAACGCTTGGTCATTTCCCTAAATTCCCTTATGCCTATCTCATCAAGCAATGCTCTTAGTCCCAGCATTTTTAGTGCGGGCGTTAGCTTAAGTTTGGGGTTTGCGGTTAAAAAGCCGGTAAAGAACTTTTTGGGACTGTCATATTGATACGTCAACAAAGGCGGGTAGGCTTCCTCAATCTCGTTTATGTAGTGGAGCAGTACCCTTTTTGCCGTGTCTTGGTTGAAAAGGTTGACAAAGGTCGGTTCAACCTCTTTGCCTATAAGTTTGAGGATTTGGTTGATTTTTTGCCGTTTATTTAGCCGTATCTCAACCCTCAAAACCTCAAGCGGTTTTTGTCGGATCAGGATGTCAAATAAGTCAAGCTGTAAGGCGTTATCCTTTTCCTCTGCCCGTTTTTCGCTTATTTTGGCTTGTTGCAGGTCTTTGATTTTATCGTAAAAGACTATTTCAAAAGAGTTAGCCCGATATTTGAAGCTATGCCCCTCGTTTCTAAAATCCGTCCTGTTCGTATCCAGTCGTTTATTGATATTAAGCTTGGTCAATTGTTCAATATATGTGTAGGGTGTTGTGTAGTCGGTCAGGACTATATTTTTGGAGTAGTGGACTGCGGATACCGGAGCGTTTATAAGATATTTCTCAAAGAGATAAACCCCCATATTTTTAAGGATGATCTTGAGTTTTTGAGTGACTGCGGGAAAATCGGCGTCGGTTAGCTCATCAAAGTTGTTGCCGTAAATAAGTTTAGGGATAGAAAACTCAATTTTTAAGGGAGTTTCAAAGTTACCTTCTCGGTTTATCCGCTTTGTTACCGTCAGTCTTGGCTTATAAATACCTCTTTTAAGCTCATCGGGCGTCGGGTTTTGCTTGCAGGTGATATTAGACCGACCACCTAAACGATAATAGCCTGCCGTAGCGTCAGTAAGCCCTCTGGTTGACGGACTGAATTTATCGGGTTCAAGTATTGTGTACATACCTGTTTTAAGAGTTAAAACTATTGTGTCTATCATATTTGGTCATTACGTCTTCAAACTGCCTTACAACTCTCTGTTCTATAGCTAACGCAAATTCTCTGTTGATCGGGTAAAAAATGTTGAGGTTTCTGTCAACTACCTTCTTGGTTGGGTAGACAAGCCGGTAACCGCCTTGAGGACGGGTTACAATACCGATAGAGCCTAGATAAAGGCTTCCGTCCAAGACAAAGCTGGCAAAGGCCACTAAGCCATTCTGCGGTTTAATCGGTATGATTTGGATTTCAGTTATCTTTGGTTCCATTATTTTTTCTTTTTTTAGCCTCTCTAATACCTCTTTTAGTAGCTTCACTTATTTTTAGCCTGTAACGTTCTGCTAATGAACTTATAACCTCTTTTTGGAAATCAAATTTGGGTTCCATTTTTGATCGCCTCCTCTCTTTTCTTTCTTTGGTCAATTTCAATAAGGACGGCAAAGAAATCTACCAGCCGTTTCTTTTCTTCGGGTGTCAAAATTAGCTCTGTTTGTTGGGGCTTTGTTTTTTCTAGCTGAATGGCGTTGCCGTTTTCCATTAGGCAAATTTTCTCAGCCTCAAGGGTGTTGATGTCAAGATTGAGGGGGTTAAGATTTTGAAGCTAAAAGTAAAGTCTTTATAAAGACTTTGGGGTAAATCTTATTCTATATGCTCCTTTTGGGGGCTTCGGTTGTAAATCGTCTTCTTCTGTAGAGGGAATACTGATGTATTTTTTGAGATTACTGTTAAAAGTTTTTTCTATTTGTCCGATTGCTGGTCTTAAATAGGTTTCATCTTTTGAAGTAAGTTTTTTAAGTTGGTTGACCGTTACCCAGTTTCCCTTAGCCTTGGTCAATTCACGAAACATAGTTAACCTTATTTTACTGTTAAAAATACTTGTGCTACCATACTTGCCAAATACAAACCTTTTTCCTTCCCATATAAAATCATTTTGCCAGTTTGGTTGATTTAATTTCTTCGTCTTTTTTATTTCAGTAGCCTGTTTTAATGGTCTTATATCATTACTATCGCTTTCTTCCGTTTCCACAGTATTTTGGACTGAAATTACCCCAGATTTCCACTCATCAATTCTTAAAACTATTTCTTTGATAAGTTTTGTGTCTAAATTTGTCAAGCTGGCAATTCCGAAAATCCCATCTTCGCCTAAGTTTCTGAATAAACCCTGAACTTCAAACTTTCTTAATAATGCTCTTTCCTTGATTAAATTAGGATGGCCAGAAGGAGATTGTAATTGATAATCTACTTTTCCATCGGCACTTAATTCAGCCGAAGACAGAATTTCTTTTAAAACCATCAATACAAAATCATAATTTCCGGATGAAAAACTATCTGCAATCTCTAACGCTTTTGCCGAAAAAGTCCTACCCCCAAAAATTTCCTTTCTGTAAATATCTTTCCTTATTACGTGATTTTGGGCTTTAATTAGTGGTTTTTTGCCTGTAAATTTTTGATATTCAGGTTCGTTCTGTATTTCAAAATAGTAGTCGTTAAATGCCGCTAAAAGTTCAATATGCCAACAGCCATCGTCAGAATAGCCATATGGATCAAGACGCTCAATAACATCAATCTGTTTTGTTCTGCTCGGGGCTTTTAAGACCCTTAACACTTTTTCATCTTTTTCTAATTTGGTAAAAAGCTGTAATAGTTCAATATCTCTATACTTGCGGTTTAGGTCGTTTGTCGGATCAATTATCAAAGGCTGCCCAGAAGGAGTAATATCTCTTGCATCAACGATATGTTTTAAAAGGAAATAAAGTTTTTTCTTGCCACTCATCATAGTCATTACTTTTTCAAGAAATTATGCTATTCCTATTTTATCATTATTTAACAGTACAATGAAAGATTGTAGAGATTAAGCAAATCAAAACTAGGTTGTTTCAAGACTAAGTTCTTAAATAAGTTTGGACTTTATATAAAGATAAGTTGATTTATATATAAACCTCTAATAAAATAGAGGTTCTTTAGTAATTTACAAATCTTATGGTTGAATGGATAAAGACAATGTCAGAAGGTAATGAACCAATGGTTAGAACAAAAGACTCTTATCCCGAAAATCGTGCGAAACGAGAAGGAGAAATCTTTTTAAAAAATATCTGTAAAAAATGTCCTTTTTTGTCTTGGGGGCAATACGGTTTATTAGATGGTTATACTTGTCCCCATAATTCGGACCACATCCTAAGGTAATATTTGGATATGGGAACCATACGAAGGACGCATTCACCGGCGTTTAAAAAACAGGTGGTGTTGGAAATGTTAAAAGAGGTAAAAACAAGAAGTGAGATTGCCTCCCAGTTTGGCATCCATCCGGCTTTAGCCGACAAATGGAAGAGTGTGGCTTTAACCAACCTGGAGCATCTATTCACTGAGAAATATGACCAGGATCGGATACGGGACAAGACATTAATTGATGAACTGTATCGTCAGCTGGGACAATTAAAGTACGAACTCGGGTGGTTTAAAAAAAAAGATGGGTATTGTCGAATAGGGAAAAGATTACGCTCATTGACAATTCGGAAGACAGATTATCAGTAAGGCGCCAGTGCCATCTGCTGGATATACCCAGAAGCGCTGTGTATTACCGGCGGAAACCGGAAGTTACGGCGGAGGATAAACGGATAATGGATGCAATCGACCAAATTTACACCAAACGCCCCTACTTTGGTCGGCCGCGGATTACCAACGCATTAAACGAGGATTACGGATATATCGTCAATCACAAAAAGGTATATCGGCTCATGGAAATCATGGGGATCGAGGCGGTATTCCCGAAACGGAATTTAAGCAAACCAAATATTCTCAATCCGGTGCATCCGTATCTTTTGCAAGGGGTGAGCATTGTCCGCCCCAACCAGGTCTGGGGGGTCGATATTACGTATGTGCGGATGAAAAAAGAATGGTTGTATTTGGTTGCCATACTGGACTGGTACAGCCGATATGTTGTGTCCTGGGAGCTGTCCGATTCCCTGGCAGTTGTTTTTTGTTGCGAGGCGCTGCGGCGGGCATTATCAATTGCCGTTCCTGATATTCATAACTCGGACCAGGGATTCCACTTCACGAGTACTGAATATACAGGAATCCTAAAGGAGCATCCGACAATACAAATCAGCATGGATCATAAGGGAAGGTGTTTTGACAACATATTCGTTGAACGATTATGGAGAACGATCAAATACGAGGAAATATATTTAAAAGAATATGATTCGATACGGGAGGCAAAACAATCGTTAACAGAATATATTGAGTTTTACAATACAGAAAGACGCCATCAGGCTTTGGGATACAAAACACCGGAGGAAGTGTTTACCGGGAAACAGACCGTTTACATTAGTTGAACAATGTAACCTTAAAATCGTTATTAATTGGTCTTGACAAAGGGGACAACTTTAGGTAATGAAGGTAGTGTTGGGGGAAGAAGCCTAATGCCTTATAAAGTTTGTCGTGGAATAAATCAAACAGGCAGTAAATGTTAATTAGCAAGATTGGGTCAAATAGATTGTTAACAAAATGTTAGGCTATTAAATTGGAAACCAAGCAGGTCTAGATTTGTTTTAATCTCGGAAAGCGTAAAATTAAACTCTAACTTACGGTTGCAGAATAAGTCCTTTAGGGGGAGCAAAGTAGGATTTTGAAGCCATAAAGATTCTAATTGGACCGTATTATCAATCTCTTCTTTAGGTTCGAACATTTCGGATATTGTCGGCTCTTCATCCATTGCCATTTCTATAAATTGTAGCGGCTTTTCTAAGTTTACACGCACAGTTTTATCAAAAAGTTCAAGGTTCGAACCGAGTCCGGCTAAAATTTCGCGCTTCGTCTGCGTATCTCCATGAGCAAACCGGTAGCGAGCGTGACAGGCAAAATCGAAGGTTTTCTCGGCAGTTTCTCGCCAGTGCTCAGCTTTATAATCGGTTCCTGATAGTTTTTCATCAATGCTTTTCTTTTCTGCGGTAAGTAACTCTTTTTGCTTTTTATACTCATCGTCGCTCATGATAGAGCCATCTGTATTCTGCGGCGAGATCTTCATTTGAAGAAGATTATTGAGGCGTGTTTCATAATCTGCTTTTACAGACTGTAAAGACTTGAGAGTGGCTATGTTTTCTTCCGACTCCTTGTTATTCAGCTCATTGAGATATTTTATTGCCCAATCTCTGAATCGCTTGGATATTTGAATCCGTGACAATGTTTTATCCAGTTCCCGGTCCAAATCCTCAACTCTGATGCTCTTTTGCGTACAGTCAGGATTCCTGCGTTTCGTACAGTGATAATAAATATAATGCAATAGAGTGGGTTTCACCATTTCTTCGATGGAAGTTTTGCATTTAGGGCAAGCGCTTTTATTTTGAGAAGCGAATTTCAGTTTGCAGTTTGGGCATATTATTTGAAACTTCTCCTCGGCAGTTATCATCGCATGGCATTCGCCGCACTCCAAAAGCCCTGTGTATTCAAAGTTCCGTGTTCTTGGTCGCGGTCTGCCTTTTCGCCCAAGCAACAATTGAACTCGATCGTATTCATCCTTGGTAATCATCGGTTTATGTTTACCTTGATGCCATTTCCCGCTACCGACCGGGTATTCAAACTCACCGTAATAAAATGGGTCCGTCAATGTTTTGTAAATCTGGCTTCTGGTCATCGGTTTGCCGCCAATTCTTTTATGTTTTGGTGTCCTATAACCCCACTCGTTATTAAGGAGCCTCAAAACTTGCATTACAGAATAAGTGCCGGTGAGAAAAGCATCCCAGACTTTTCTTATAAGCGGAAACCTGTCCGGGTCCGAAAGAATTGTTTTGCTTCCTTTTTCGGCGTATTTGTCGTTCATGTATCCCGCTTTAGCACCGCTCGGAAGCCATCCCTTTTCTGCTTTTGTTTTGAGTCCTTCCTTTACATTTTCACCTTTATGATCGTTTTCAAACTTTGCCTGCATCATAAAAAATCCGAGCATGAATTTGTCCATTGGATTATTCCGAAAGGTTTGAGTGGGAGTCCGCACTTCTATAAGTTTTCCACTGTCCATCAAAGAGATAATTGTCGCTGCGTCCTGTGGATTTCTTGATAATCTGTCCGGATGCCAAACTAATATGCTGTTCGTTTCTCCTGATTCGATAGATTTAATCAACTCTGCAAATCCCGGTCTGCCGAGATCTTTCGCGGATCTCGATTCTGAAATGGTACGGACAGTATTCAATTCATGTTTTCCGGATATTTCACCAAGTTCTCTCGTTTGAGACTCTATGGACAATACCTGACGATCTTCGCTTTCGGATGATTTCCTGCAATATGTAGAGTATTTATTCATATTCATACTAATTATAGTGTATACTGGTAGTCGCATTACTTTCAACTGTTCTTTTCATAGTAACTTATTTTTACTCCATTTCTACTTACAAGAAATTTTTACTTGTAACCATATATAGTCACAGTTACTATATTGTTACTATATACGCTTTCTTGTTCAAAACGGTATGCTTTTTGGGTCGATGTCTTCATTAGAAATATAATCTTCTGGTTTTTTGTCGCCAGTTAATTCGCGAAACTCATCAACTATTTTTCCAGAGATAATGTGCCAAAAGGACTTATCTTCAACAATAAATGACTGCTTGAAATTCAAACCAGATCTGAAGGCAGGAGCACTGACTATAAACATCGGTGTATTATTGAACACCTTTACCCTTATTGTGTAGCCTCTGACTATA
>JAJYOJ010000017.1 GCA_021796235.1 bacterium
TGTCCATCCCCCGTTTCATAGCAACGAAAAACATTGGAAGCCGTATTGTAATACATAGCACCATTAATACCGGTTGGGTCAGAAGAAGCCAGTCCTAAGAGCAAGCGCGAACCGTCACCCACCTTGACATCGCCACTCACATCAATAGCGTAGGCAGGACTCTTTGTGCCAATTCCCAGACGGGTATTGGCGCTATCCCAGTAAAGATTATTGCTGCCTGTAAGAGAAGAGCTTCCGTTCCAGAAAGAAATTTGTCCAGAAGCACCACTTCCTGTAAGGGTTCCTCCTCCTCCGCTTTGATTTGCGCAGGCCCACTTACTATTGGTTGAATCCCAAACTAAAACTTGATTGTTTGAGCAACCCCGTAAAAGACTCACACTGCCACTTCCGGCCAACTCAAGTCCTGAAGCTGAAGAGGTTGTCGAGGTAGTTCCCGATGTTGTTAAGCTTACATTGCCCGATCCTCCTCCTAAAGCTACCTGCCAGGCCGAACCATTGTAAACAAGAACTTGTTTGGTTGAGGTATTCCAGGCGAGATAACCTTGCCCAGACGCTGGATTAACAGGAGAAGTAACGTTTGGTAGTATTAAACCCTGCGGCGTTGAACTAGTCTGATTCACCGCTGACAGGTCGATAAGATTTCCCGGACTAAATGTTAGTTTAGATGAAAGATCGGCTGCCTGGATTGTATTATTGGCTATCTGGAGTGATGTAACAGCTCCAGTTGCTATCGATGCGGTGGTCACACTTCCCGGTGCAGTAATAGTTGGATATATTAATTCGACCGTTCCTTTTTCTGCATCAGTCTTTACCTGAAAAAGAAACGGCGCAGCTAACGCCACCTGTTCTTGCGTACTTGTTGTCGTAACGTCCGTTGTAGCGGCTAAAACATCGCTGTTGCTCTGATCTCCCTTAATTTCGTAAACCAGCTTTAAAACCTCTCTCGCCGCAATAGCTGAAAGCGGGTCGACTGAATCTAGGCTTTTATTTAATACTGCATCCTGAATATGATTGGCAGAAATTACGGACGCCGATATTGTTTGTTTTTCCGAGCTCGATATAGCCGAAAACTGTCCTAAAAGTTTTCCATCAACAATTTGACCGTCCGTAATCTTAACGGCAAGAACCGATCCATCCGGAAGTTTTATTCCTCCAATTAGAGGCTCAACAACCTCAGCTTTTCCAAGACTATTATCTCTCGCGTAAAAATATTCCATCGACCCATTATTCATTAATGTATCTATAACGCTAACATCTCCATTAGGATATTTAATCCTTACGTCTCCTTGATATTTTCCATTTTTAATAACTGCGCTTTGCACTTCTGCGTAAGAAAAAGTATTATCATCCCGTTTAACCAAAATGAGTAATGGCTCTTTCAGCGTACTTGCAGCAAAAACCGCTGGGGTTAAGACATTTATTTCAGCCGCAGAAGCTTTAGAAGACAGATTATTATAATATAAAGCAAAGTTTGCATATTTACTATTTTTTACGACCGTAAAAATAATACTACCCAGTATAACTAGGAGAAGTGCGACAAAAAATCCCTGTATTAGTCTGTCTCTTGTAAAACCTTTAATCATTCTGGTTGTTTAGTCTTGTGTGTAGTTGTAAAATTTTTGTTAAAAACTTGTAAAAACTTAAGAGGAGCCTGGTTTTTCTAGGTTTTTTTGTTTTAGATGGTTGTATAAAATGACTGTAAGGCAGGAAATGTAAGCTAAAAATAGGATCATAAAATTAACGTTCGGACTTAATGTATAAATATGGACGAGTGGTTCGACTACCTCTATTCCCCATCCAGCTTTAATAATCTGGCCATAAGCTGATAAGACTTTCTGTCCTTGGGCATTTACATCCTCCTCAATGCCTTGCTGCCCTGCCACTCCTTTAAGAATAGGGTTGCTTGACCCGGCCTTACTATATAAACCTGAGTTATCAGAGGTAATAATCTTTAATCCACTCTTATCAACAATTGTAAAGTAACCTTCACCGCTGCCTCCAACCAACTCATTTAGCCTGTCTCGTAAGACTCCGAAATCAATGGAAGCAACCACAACGCCTGATAAATTCTTGTTTGGATCTATAATTGGGGTTGCGATAACGGCAACGTTGACGTTTGTACCATTATTAGCTGTTACAAAAAGTTGGGAAATGTAAGTACTTCTCGTCTGAACTACCTGTTTAAAATAATCACGAAAGCTGATATTTTGGTAAGGAAGTACTGTATAGGGATAAATATTTAAGATATTGCCAGACGCATTAATAAGTAAGATACGGCGGAAATAGGGACTGCTGTTAAATATATTGCGGGAGAGTTGCTGCATTGACTGGCTATCATTTTTTGTTACAGCCGTGACGAGAAGTGGGTTTTGGGCATAAGCTTCGATGGTTGTTTGCGAAACGTTCAGAGTCGTTCCAGCAACATCTTGTCCCGTATTTAGGATTCTTGAAAGCTCTCCAGAAGCTTGGGATCGAAGACTAACCTGTATTAGGCTAACCGTTGCGACAACCAAAAGCAAGATCAGAACCAGAGTCAAAAACTGGCTTAGAATTGCAACTTTGTCATGTTGGCTTTTAACCTTTAACTCATTCCAAAAAGGTGCAGCAAAGGCTACGATCGCGACCACAATCAGAAATAGAGCTCTGGCCCAATATAAACCGTTCGCGTAATAAAGAGCCAGACAAAAAAGGATAACGCTGGTTGTAAAAGAAGCGACAAGAATGAACATTTTGTGTAACTTATGAAAAAATAGCACTAAGATGCTACCCGCAAGACAGAAAAGTATCCAGATAATAGCAATAATGACTGCGGTCAGACTGTTAAGCGAGATATTGATCAGACCAAAACTGCCTTGGGTTGGCGAAGGAAAAAGCAGCAAAAATGCCGGATAGATTAGAAGTAGCAGCAAAAAATATAAAAATACACTTCTGATGCTCTGCCATTGTAATATTTGCTGGATAATCATTACAAATGGCAACAGCCCAAAAATTAGCGCCGCCTCTTTATCGCCGTTTAATACTAAACCCAGTGTAACCAATAGGTAGTCTAGAATAATTAATGCGTTAAAAACAGTACGCCACAATCGTCCTTTTTTTCCTAAAAAATCAGCCAAAATTATAGCTATACCCGAAGCTATGAAAACTACCTGCATCGACAAAATAAAGCTGGAAAATCTTTCCGTCACAAACTCATCAAAGTGCCTGATATAAACGACAAGGCTTAGACCAAAAACGATTGACGTCAAGCTTACAAACCAGTCAAAAAATGAAGCTCCGGTATCTAGTTGTCCCTCCTCTATATGCTTAGGCAAAGATTGAGGCAAGGATTGAATCTCCGGTTGAGCCACAGGCGATATGACTGTTTGGGCCGGGTTTTGGATTTGATTCGCTTGGTTAGATCCTACAAGTTGGTCTACCTCTTCTTGCGGAATCCTAAACCTACCCTTACCCACTCTTACTCCCTGTAATCTCCCCTCTTTCAGGAAAGCGTAGATGGTGTTGGTTGAATAACCAAGAATCTCTGCAACTTCTTTAACGGTATAAGTTCTGTTCATTGTGTTTGGGGCCTTATTACAGCTTATTACTTCTTAAATTAATAATTTTTACAACTTTTTATAACTTTTTAACAAACTTTAATGCTATTTACAATAATAATAACTCTTTATATTAATTTGTAAATGTAATTTGTGGCTTTGTCAAGGGGTTTTTAATGCAGATTAAAAAGGATTGCTAGGAAAGCTCAATTTTTACCGCTTCCGGATCACAATCCCTACAAATGCGATAGAGCCGAGAAAAAGTACCTCTAGAATAAGCAGAAGATTTTTTAGTAAACCAGGCTCGTAAGTTGCACTGATTTGATACACACCGGCACCTTGGACCGGTATACCTATAAAAAAAGGAAATACGGGTATAGTTTTCACTTTTTTGCCATTTAGACGAACAACCCAGTTGGGATGAAAGCTCTCGCGCAGTACCACAACACAGTCTGAACAGCTTGAGTTGAGCTTAACCTCAGCTGAATAGCCATTGACCAAGGTTCTCTCAGTAACTTTTTGAAAACCTGTAGGTTCATTTTGATAAAGCTGATTAAAGGGGGGTTTTACCCAGATATCTTCTAAGCCTTGAGAATCCGTATAGTGGTTCAGGTCTTCTAGCGAAATTGAGCTCTTCCCACTGTCTAGTGAAGCTGTCTGAAAGCTTATCTGGGGATAGTCTAAATTAAAAAGTTCGCTGCCAAACCAGAACCTAGTCACGTTGAGAAAATCTGTTTTTTTACCCGAAACTACAATGTTGCTTCTACCCAGGCCAAACCAACCATCGGTCGTAACTTTATAAAGAGCATACTTTCCAGCTTTATCGATTAAACTGGCCTGAGCTAAAACTTTATAATTGGTTGGGGCAACAACATAAGCGATATTATAAAGTTTATAAAACGCTGGATTAGACTCATCGAAAAACTGCTCCTGATCCGAGTTGGGCGACCAGCTTTCTGGTAAAAAACCGGAAACTGCAAATCCATCGCGTGATAACGCCATATATACCTGTGTTTCTCCGACCGTGAAATTTTTACCCCAATTACCAGGTTTTCCAGCATAAACACGGGCTTTAGGAAGTTTTCTTAACGTCTGAACTATTTTATAATAATCAGGATAATCAACCTGGTATTCTCGATTGGCACGAATGATCATATCATTGTTTTCTTGAGCATATTTGAAAACCGGCTGTTCGAGTTTGAAAATAAAAAATAAACTTGACAAAGATATTATGATTAATGCTAATAAATTTTTTCGAGAGTCAGTTGTCTGAGCGAGCCAGCGACGAAGTGAACCCTCGGATTCCGAGGATGAACGAGAAGCGAACGGTTTAATTGCAAGCTTGAACGCGAGTTCGACTCGAGATAAAAATTTATTTGCGCTGGTCACAAGATTGTAGACTAACCACGCCCCTACCCACAACCCCACAAACTGCACCATCACAACAATCCGGTGCAGGTGAAACTCGGAGATTCCGGGAAAGAAGTCAATAATGTGACCGAAAGTTGTCCTTCCCCAAAAGAAAACGAAGTAGAAAATAAAAGACCAACTCAGGAATTTAAACAGTTTGTTTTTCTGCAAAAAGCCGTAAAAAACTCCAAAGACGATAAGCAAGGTAAGTATCGGTAAACGATTATAGTCAAAAAGGTCGCCATTAAATAAAAAGATTATACTTTGTTTAACTCCCCAGGAATTAAATTTCCAGAGACTGTCCCAATAGGAAAAATTACGATAATTTTGCGTCAGTAAAAATGGGATAAGAAAATATGAAAGGCTTACTCCTAATAACGCTGTAAAGACTATAAATCTCACGACTGTTTCTTTTATTTTCTTGAAGTTGAAAACTATAAATAAAGGGAAGATAAAAGCTAAAAGATAAAACATACCAAAATGCCCTGCCGCAACCAAAAAATTAAAGATGAGTGCCTTGCCAAGATTTTTTTTACTGGCAAGATAGTCAATCCCATAGGCAAAGGCAATCGGAAGTAAAAATATGGCAAAAAGTTCGGCTGAAAGACCCCAACCTCGCCATAAAAAGCTCGAAATATCAATACCATAAAGTCCGTTGGTAAATATTACTTGGCTAAAAAAGGCTAAAATAACGCCAAAAAGCCAGGGAAGATCAAGAATTAAGGCCGCAAAAAAGAAAGAAAGCGGAATGAGAACTGCCGCTAAGGTTCGTATAACAACAAAAAGCTTATAGGTTGAAACGCCAGAAATTAAACCAGCTAAGGAAATTGCTGCTTCGGGGATGTGCGAATAATATTGGGGCAGCGGAAATCCCTCTGCCCATCTCTCATTCCAACTGTCGAAAAGCTGAAACGGCGATAATTTCGCGTGAAAAATATTCAGCCAGATATTTTTTGCCTCGTCAACTAAGGCGTACTGAAAAATATTGTCGTTTGGATCAGATAAAACCTTAAATTCGTTACGATAAAGGTAAAAATTAACGGCAATTACTAGAAACAAAAGAACTATAGCCAAGATTTTAGATTTGAGATTTGACATTTTAGATTACTTAATAAGTACCGGATCTAACCAATCGGCGTGATCTCCCGATATTGAATTGCCAACCTGATTGATCTTTAACGTCAGTTTATCAATTCCTTTAATATTAATAACTGTGTGTGCTGGGTTATCAAATCGGCCCATTTCTTTTGACCGAAAAAGTTCACGACCGTCTCCTTCGACTGAAAAATACACCTTGGATGAACTCCCCGCTTCCGTATCTAGACCAAAATCAGTCGTAAACTTAGAAAATCTTTTACCAAGAGCGTAGGTTATTACCGAGTTTGCATGTGAACCAATTCCCTTTTCGTAAAAATAATAATTATCCGAAAGCCTATTCCAAGAGAATGGACCCCGGGCTGATTCAACAGTCATATTGTAGACCGGTTCTAAATAATCCTGATGTGAGTAAATAGGTTGAATTTGAGTTAAGTTAATCGGCTGGTTAAGAATATAAGGCAGATTTTTAAAAACTAGAATCGACAGTAAAATTAACGTCGCCCCGGCCAATATATACCAATATTTTTTTATGAGCTCAAAAAAATAAATATAAATAAAGACCAAAAATAATATTATTTCAAAAAGTGAAAGATAGAAAGTTAAGGAATGTGTTAACGCAAAACTAAAGGGCCACGGCGCTTGATCGGGATAGTTAAACCATAAGGCAATATACATATTCAAAAAAATAGTCAGGGAAAGTAGGGAAAAAAATACAATATTCTTAGTTTTTACAACCTTTTTAGAGGCGCTTTCAAAGATGAATATAATTGGTAGCAAGGCTAAAAGTGGAAAAAGATAACGTTCGTGACTTTGGGTTAAAAGATTAAAAAATGCGAAAACTGCAAGAGCGCAAGAAAGCAAGTATTTTTTTAAGAGTTCCTCTTTTTTGCTGAAAAAAAGATAGATGCAGGCAAAAAAATAGACGAAACTGAACAAATATAATCCGACTTGCTTCGCGTTCATAATACCTAAAAACAATGTTTTATCTTGCATCTGCATGCCGTTTAGACCTGATGCAACCCACCAAAAATTAAAGGCATTTAATGAATACCAAGGAAACCAGTCGGAGTTTATGGTTAGAAGCCGAATCAGACTTCCGATCTCTTGGTGAAACCAAAAGGGGAAAATAACAATCGTAAACGTCGTAAAAGCCGCCAGACCAGACTTGACCATCTCTTCAAATGAGTATTCTTTATAAATGTAAAGAAAAAACAAAGGGATAAAAATTATATTTTGGAACTTCATCAGAACTCCAATTGTAAAAATAACTGCCGCAAGCTTTGGTTTTTTTAAAAACAGGCAGTAAAAGCTTAACAAAAACAGACAGATTCCAAACTGATCAACCTGACCCCAAACCGCGCTATCTAAAATCACAGCCGGACTTAAAAAAAAGAAAAGTCCTAAGATCGGACCGGAAGAATATTTTAGTTTTTTGGCAATTTTGATTATCAGATAAACAATTACCAAGTCGGAAACAATCGCCACAAGTTTTATTAAGAAAAGATATAAAACATTGCTATCAAGCCAGTATTCGTGAATATTGTAGGGATTTTTAAAAAGTGCGTAGACTTTGTTGACAACCCACAAAACGTAGGCAAAACCAGGCGGATAGTTATAGTTCGTATTATCGGCGAGCCAAAGGATACCTTTATCGGCCATTGCCAGTCCCCAACCCTTCCAAAAGGCCATATCGGCCTTGAAACCAGCCATAGGTATAAGCAGGAAGCGGAGAATAAAACCTATGACATAGAAGACATAAACCATAAGCTTAAATTTACCATTTTCCTTTTTCCGTTTTTAAGGAGTACGACTCGGACTCACGGTTGCTACTTTATTAGTCAAACTATTTACAATCCTGTCAAAAACAACCTTGCCTTCGCTTGGGAAAATATCGGCTATGTGGAACATGTGATCAGCATCGCCGGGAATTATAAAGAAATAATTATCAGCCGTTACTGAATTACCTTTAGTAGTATAGTTTGCTTTAAAACCCACTAAACCTTTTTCGTTGGTAAAAGGTGTAATACTGTTTAAACCTTTGAGGCCGGAAAAAAATTTCCAATAATTTCGGACAAATGCCTCCTGTTTACCTGTAAACGTGGCATCACGACTCGATATTGTTTCAACTAAAAACATAAGATCCAATTCGGGCGGAACATTGCTTACCTTAAATGTAACCGTATCAGCAGTATCGTTGGGAAAAGTTAAAGGAGTTAAACCCTTTGGATACTCAAATGAAAAAGCGTGAGTTTTACCAGAGTAGGTAAGCCAGTCTGCCGAAGCCGCCAGAGCATTATAATTATAGAGTGGCGCTGTGGATTGAGTAGTTGTTGCGGTTTGTGGTGCAAGATAGTTTATGCCGGCCGGAAAAACCACCTGTCCGCCGTTTTTTTTGCTTACCCAGAAATAAATACCACCAACTAAAAGAAGAAAAACAACCAAAGCCCCAACACTCAACATTAATAATGTCTTACTCTCATTGCTGTTTGAAGCTGTCTGTCCTTGATTTTCCATATTATTAAATAACTTTTAAAGATGAGTCATCTTCAATACTAATGTTAAATAAAGTTTTTGTCAAGAGTTTTTTTGAGATATAGTATAGAATTGATTTTAATCTGATGAAAAATCGAAGCCTACCAATAATTTTTGTTTTTATTGTTGCTTTCGTCTTTCTATTCTTAAGCTATATTCCCAATATCTATGAAGCTTCTGTTACGAATTTATTGCCTCCCGACAGAGTTATGCTTTGGGGAGAGCATATCTACACCTATGACTATAATGTATATCTAAGTAAAATACGCCAGGGAACAGAAGGGAGATGGACGGTAGTTGACAAATACGATAATAATACAAAAAACCCGGGTGTTTTTTTACAGATGTTGTACTTGCTGTCGGGTAAATTGGGAGGTTTGCTGCAGTTAACCCCAACTCTGACCTATCATTTTTTACGTACTATACTAAGCGTAGCTTGGGTTTTAACAATAATCTATTTATGCGTATTTTATTTAAGAAAACCCGGCCGTTATATTATAGGGGTACTGCTGGCTCTCGTTTCAAGTAGCTTTCCAATTTTCTATCAGTTTCAAAACTCTACTTGGGTTGGACAGTATATGGACTGGTGGCAGGAGATGGATCCGATGAAACATATAAGTTATATCCCGCATTATCTTCTGAATTACATTATTTTGGCTGTGTTGATAGTCCTTATGTATGTTTTTACTAAAACAAGGCAAAATAAATATTTTATTGTTATTTCAATCTTGACCTTTTTTTCTTTTTTGATCCATCCTTCGGGCGGCACAGTTTTTCTTATTTCCTGGGCCATTTATCACTTTATTAACGCTCTAATATATCGCTCCTACAACAAAAAACAATTTCTCGACACAGTATTTAAAACCGTTATTCTTTTTTTGGTTGCCCTAATTCCCCTTCTTTACATAAAGGTTGTAACATCAACCTATCCTTGGAAATCACTTACCGATTTTGACCAGAATTACCATCTGCCCTTTTCCCTAAATGAATATCTTTTGGCGCTCGGCCCGGTTATAATTCCCGGTTTTTTAGGAGTGATATTAGTAATATTAAAACGTGAAGAAAAGCTTCTGGCACTTGCAACTTGGGTTCTGGCTGCCTTTTTGGGAATCATTGTTTTTGGATTTATTCCGGCCTTTGCGGTCACGCGCTTTGTCCAGACGGCAAACCAAATACCTTTGGCAATCCTTGCCACCTACTTTATTTTTGAATTTGTAAAAAAGTTTCGCAACCGTTTTCTTCGGCTTATCGTTTATTTATATTTAGCATTTATTATTTTAGATGGATTAGCCCAGTGTTATTTTTCTCTTAAGGCTCAAACCGGATTTATCCACGAACGAGCTGTAGCTGTTGCTCCGCTTGTTCCCTATCCATCCCAGGTTATGTATCCTCTTAAAGACTTTTATAATGCTTTAATTTGGTTAAAAAATAATACTAAAATAACGGACGTAATTTTAACGAAAGTAACTGCTGGGAATTACATACCGGCCTACGCCGGTAACTTTGTTTATCTTGGGCACAGCTCTGAAACACCGCAATTTAATGACCGGGTAAATCAGGCTGATCAATTCTTTTCCGGTGAGATGGACAACGCCTCGGCAAAGCTATTTCTTAAAACCAATAACATCGCTTATGTTTTTTTTGGCCCGCAGGAGAAAGATAATAATACTAAAGACATAGGAAGATATTCTTTTTTAAAAACCGCTTTCAGTACGCCCTACGTTACTCTTTTTAAGGTCTTACCATGAGATGTTTCTTATGCGGCAATAAGGACTTTGGAACTGTTTATACTTTACCGCAAAAAAATATTGTCCGCTGTCCAAACGATGGCTTATTTTTTTCCCAAATGAAAACTAAGGGAAAACTTTACGGCAAAAAATATTACGCAGCTGCTCCCTATCCAAAAGATTCCAACCAAAAGTACTTTAAAGATAAGCTGGAAACATTAAAAAAATTTACAGGCGAGACCAACCCAACTATTTTAGATGTAGGCTGTGGCTGGGGAGATTTTGAGGAAGTTTTGGAAAAAGAACATTATAAATATTTAGGTATAGATACTGATGAAGAAGCTATAAAAATATGTAGGAAGAAAGGACTAAATTGTATAAAAGGTGATATAAATAAACTTTTGTTAGGTGGCAAAAAAGGGAGGGATGGAATTTTCCGACAGAATCTAACACTAAAATTTTCTGCAGTCATTTTTTTCCAAGTCTTAGAACATCAGAAAGATCCTCTAAAATTTCTCACTTCCGCAACAAAATTATTGAAGAAGAACGGAATAATTTTAATTACAACTCCCAATAACGACTCGCCGCTTCGCAAAATTCTTGGAAAACACTGGAGTGTATACAATGAGCCTTCGCATTTTGTTTTTTACGATTTAAATACCCTGAAGAAAGTTTTAATAAAAGCCGGACTAAGATCAATAATCGTCAGACGTGATAATTTTAGAAAAATAGGTCTAAATTATATTTTAGGCCGTCTCGGAGCTAATTTTAATGATAAACTTTTTGAACAAATTTCCCTTCCAACCGACCCTTTTGGGGATTTAACAGCTATTGCCCGATTGAATCAAACCAAAAGTTAACCATCGGTTTTGGTTGTTGTTTTTATTGAAGGAAAATTTTTCTGAACTTGCGCTAACCTTTCATTTTTTGAATCGGCAATGGTTTTAAGGATGCAAGAATTTTTGACAAAAAAATTTCTGACTAAGTTAGGCCCCCAGTATCCGTAGCCTACCACGCCGATTTTTATCATGTGAGAGCTATAAAATCTTTTTAGTACAATAATATACCACATATGTCAAGAATTAGGAAACTGCTCGATTTTTCGAATTTTGTCTTTTTGTTAACGAACCTCTGGATCTTTATTTTCCATAACCTTTTACAGTTTTTAAATTTTAATTTTCCGCTGCGAATTCCCGAAGGATTTATAAGAAGTGGCGTCTTCCCCAAACCTTTTGATATCCCCCTTTACCTCTCTATAACTTTTATCGGTGTTTTATCTGTCTGGTTCTTAAAAACGGTTTTTAAAAAAGAAAACTTCATCCATTTTGACAATCTCGTTTTGAGTTTCTCTACTTTTATTTTTTTGGCAGGTCTATTTATTGTAAACATTGGGACCTATCCAATGGCCCGGAGTACCTATCCTTACGGTAATGCTGATAATGCCCCGACTTATCATCTTTACTTAGCAATCTATATATTTGTTGCTTTATTTATCACGCTTGAAGCAGTTATTTTAGATAAAGTAGTTAAAACAAAAAAGAAAATTTTTTACCTGTTTTTTTTCTTTTTTACGGTTTTTATAGCCGTAGTAACATTTGAACCAAGATTCCCGCTGGTCGGCCACGACTATTCGTACTTTTTTGGCCCGATCTGGGAGGTTGTCCACGGAAAAACGCTCTACACCCAAGTTCCATCGCAATACGGCTTCGGAGCAATACTTTTTTTGGCCTTTCTTTATAAGTTACATCTGATTAATGTTTTTTATCTTCCGGCTTTCGTCTGGATTCTTTACATTGTTGAATATGGCTTGAGTTTCTATATCGTTTACAGGTTAGGAAAAAATCTTGGCCTGGCCGTTTTGGGTACGTTATCCGTAATTACGCTTAACTACTTTTCACTTTATCTTCTTCCGGCCACGATTCCGCAAACCGGTCCATTAAGATGGCTCCCCCTGGTGATCAGCCTTTTTTTTCTGGTGCGCTCCAAAGACATCACCAATAAAAAATTTATATTTATTACGTCTCTTGCCAGTTTTTGGGTCCTGGACAGCGGTCTGGCCTTAATCTTGACTCTGGGATTTACGCTCTTTTTACTGTTATTGAATAGGGATTTAACTCTTAAGAAGTTTGTCGGTGCAGCAGTTACTTTTGGGATAAGCCTTTTACTGATCTATGCAGGAATTAACCTTTATCAGATTTTAGCTGGATATAAAACTATTAATATTGCCTCGACCTTTTTACTGCTCCAGCAGTATGTCAAAGCCGGTTTTGGTATGATTCCTATGGATAGCTACACCTATTTCTGGGTAGTCCTGCTTATTTATTTTGCGGCGATCATTTACCATTTCAGAAAATCTCAACCAGTATTATTATTTACTGCCAACTTATCGCTCTTTGCATCGGTCTATTTTGTCGGAAGAAGCCATCCACACAATCTTTTTCATATCTCGGTTTTTGCCGTTTTAACGGTCTTTATCCTTTTCGGTTTAGTTTTAAAAAACCAACCCAATCGTGTTAAGCTGTTAACTTATGCGCTTTTATTTCTTTTTTTTATCGCCTATCCAGTCTTTGAACGTCAGGAAGTGATGACTGAGATGGTAAAAACAAAACTGCAAAATCTTGCCAAAGGCAATATCTTTACTCCCGAGTTCATAAACGTACTCCAAACAAAATATAAAAAAGAAATTCCGCTTATCAATTCAAATATCTCTGACCGAAAAATCGTCATTCTTTCTCCCGATGACACCTATCTTTTTTATTTAACCGGAAAAGATAATCTCCTTGATGCCAACTCCGAAGTTACAGTCTTGACCAAAAACGACATGGATGCGGCTTTAAAAAACCTATATTCTCAATGCCCGAAAAAAATTGTTGTCGACTGTACACTCATGGGTAAATGTCAAAATTCGCAAACCTTCGTTAAGGCCTTCTTTTCAATCCAACAAAGGCTTTTAAACCAAATCGAATCTGTTTGTAGAGTCAATTATCAACCTAAAATCTGTACCGATAAATTATGTATTGCGGAATATCCAGTGAAATGAGAAAAACGGTCGTAAATATAACTATCTTCGCTTCTTATACCATCTTAACAATTCTTTCGGTGATTGCCTTTACACTTCTTCGACCATTTAACTATGTTGACAACGACAACTCTCATATCGTCTGCAGCAATAACCATCAAATCTTTGACAGCGGGCCGAACTTTATCTATACGATTAATAATAAACTTGATGCTTTTAATGACGCAAAAGCCCGTAAACTTTGCCGGTACATTATAATTTACGATTACAACAATGTTTATGAAACACCGAAAGAAAAAAACTACAACTTTGTCCCTGTTTATCTGACCGAATCAAGCTGGCCTAATGCTATCTTCATCTCTTTGGTAATATTTTTTGCCGGAGCGTGGATGATTGAAACTTTATTAGGAAAAGTTAAACTAAAATTGATTATAATCTTGGCCCTTGCTGCGGGGGCCTTATTTTATCTAGTCTTTAGCAATAATTACGTAAATCAAGTCTATTGTCGGCGGAAAATTGATACAAAAGTCTATTACTATCGCCAATCGGTACGGAAATACAGCGCGGCTGAAACCTATGAGAATTCTGATATTGCATCATTGGTATCGGCTCTTTACAAAAGTTGCCAAAATAAATAAAAATAATTATGATTGATTTTTTAGGCTTTGCCATCGAAGCCCTGTTTATAACCGATATCTGGGTTATTTTATATATCCGGATCTTAACCTATCTAAATTTTATTCATCCACCGATCCTTGTAGAACAATTTTATCGTCCCGCAGCAGCTTGGCCACAACCCTTTCAAATACCTCTTTATCTTATAATGATGTTTCTGTCTGTTTTTACAATCTATTGCTTTCACTTTTTTTATAAACAGTTGAAAAACGTTTTGCCGGCGATACTCATTATCCGTTCTCCAAGATGTTTAACTTCGCTTTGGAAGGAATAACCTCGTTTTCGATAAGACCGCTCCGCCTAGCCTCATATCTTGGTTTTGCGTCAGCCT